>JAYVCW010000131.1:0-22684 GCA_043749775.1 Acidobacteriaceae bacterium
GAATTCTCTGGTATGGTTTTGCTATCTGCAACTTACCGATATGCCGAGGTTTAGCGCAGCAAAACTGTACTGAGGGTTCGAATCCCTCCTGCTCCGCCATACAGTCTGAAGTGCAGAGAAATCCGCCTCGATTTCACTGGAAATAGCGGAAACCGGCCGCAATTTCGCTACTATTGTTTTCAAACTGGACCAGAGAAAGTGGCCTGCTCAATGCCGGAGGTGAGCTTTGCGGCGCTTTTCTCTGGAAGGCACTCGAGCAGTCCGGTTTCGACGACTCCATCAAGGCGAATGCAATGCGATCACAAACCGATGCTTTGGCGATGGCCGCTTGACTTTAGGCTTACTTTAAACATCCGGTAAGAGTTGTCGAGGAGTAAAGCCGGGTGCCTTGCTTTTAGCTTCAAATCGCTTGCGGGGATTGGTAGCTGACTCCGCAAGCGCGGCGATGGGAACGCTCCGGTATTCGTGGTTGTTGACTGCATTTTGCGTACTAGGCATGATCTCTTTTCCTCTCATGTGTGTCTTTGGTTAGGTGTTCGTGGGCTCAGCGCACACGTCGGGCTTAAAAACCAAACGGTGCAGGCGTTGACGAATTTTCTTTTTTGCCTCGCCGATATACCACTCGCGCAATACTTCGCGCCGGTTTGCTTGCTGCGCTGGCGGCACGAGAAAATGACTGGTCAACTCGATATCACCGCTCTCCGTTTCCGTAACTTCAATCCGGTAGTCTCTCCCGAGATAGGGAGCAGACTCGCCGTTCACCATTTCCTTGCCCGGCGGGTGCCGACGCTCCTTGTACTTCTGATGATGGCTGAGTTTCCCCAATATCCATTGGCGCTTTTCATCCACGACACGGTGCACCTCGTGCTCGGGTGTCCTCTCCGGGGCGTGAACCACCACCGACCGGTCCCGCTCGACCGTGATGGTAAGCGTCTTCCGTTTGCGGGAGCGAACGATCTGGTAATCCAGTTCTTTCATGGGGCGTACAGTATGGTGTCGTTGTTCTTTTCTGCGATTTCCATCACGCGGCTGATGATATGCGCGCGATTCTTCACGAGACCCGGCAGCTTGCAAAACTCCGGCTGGAGAAGCGTCTTTTGAATGTCGGCCTTTAACTTGTTGCGGGCGGGAATGCTTTCCCAAAAACCTGTCAGCTTCAGCTCGCGCTCGACATCGTTGAAAAGCTGCTGCGTGATAGAGACGAGCGATGAAATCGCGTCTTCATCCACCTCGGCGTCGCCGAACGTTTCTTTCTTGAGCATGCGGAAGATAGGCATTTGCTTCTTACGATGCAGCCCATAGGTGGGTTCCAGGCCGGCGTTGATGATGCGCCGCCGCAGCTTTTCCAGCTCCTCGGCAATCTTGTTCCAGTTGTCCTTAAACTCTTCCAGGATCTTTTTCAGCGCCTCGGCGAAGGAGGCTTGCAGGTCCGGGTCGTCGTCAAGCTCGACGTCCAGATGGTGCCGGATGGCGTGCTCGATTTCGGCCGCCTTCGTCTTCATCCGGGTGCGGACCTTGACCTCTTTCTGGAAGTCCTCATCCAGGATTGAAATCGGCTCGACTTTCACCTCAATGCCCCGCGATTCAAGGAAAGCGTCCGTGATTTTCCGCAGCTTGGGCGGAATGCCTTTCATGCTCAGTCGCTCGTCGCGGAAATGCTTCCCGGCGAGAATATTGATTTCCATAAGCGCCTGGTAATTCCCCATGAACTCCAGCGCATCCTTGGACGGGAAGACCACGTTGAGGCACTTCGTGAATTTCCGGAACAGGCTCATGAATTCGAAGCGGAGATCCTCGTCGTAGAAGAGGTCGAAGAACGCGTCATGATCCGTGAAGTCGGTCAGGCCCTGCTTCTTGAGGAATTCCATGATCGCGGCATGGCTGGCACGCAGCTCGCGCAGTTCGTCTTCGGGGAAACTGAGCACATCCAGCACTTCGTTCTGTTCGCGCTCGTCGTAGTGGTCGAGCGCCTTCTTTAGGTGATGGCCGACGCCGACGTAATCGACCACAAAGCCCTTATCCTTGGCGGGGCCGCTCACGCGGTTCACACGCGCGATCGCTTGGAGAAGGCCGTGATCCGTGATGATCTTGTCCAGATACATGACCTGCTCCACCGGTGCATCGAAGCCTGTGAGAAGCATGTTGTTCACGATGACGATACCTGTATCGCCCTTCACTCCTTCTTCCTCGCCCCCGAAGGACAGCTTGAAGCCCTTGATTGTCGTTTCGTGCTTCGTGCCGTCCGTGTACGGGGTCAGGTACATTTCATCGTTGTGCCTGCCCGAGATCACCACATCCGTCTTCAGCCGCTTGAGCAGGTCAATATCGAGCTTTTGGGGATTTGACTTTTCCAGCGTGGCGACGGTCTCGCAGAGCGCCGCATCGACGTATTCCTTGTAGCGCACTGCCGCCTCGCGCGACGTGGCCACGATCTGCGCCTTGCATCCGTTCGGAAAGACATGCTTCACATAATGCGCGACCATGTCTCTTGCCTTGGCCTCGATGGTCGTTTTCGCTCCGAGATAGGCATCGCGCGACCCGTACCCGAGGATCGCCAGCCGTTCATGGAGGTTGTAGTCGCTGAACACGTCCTGGAACGCCGTGTCCATCCCGCCCTTGTCGGGCACCTCGGCATTGTGCGTGCGACCTTCGTACACGATCTCCAACGTTACGCCGTCTTCGATGGACTGGCGCATGGTGTACTTGTCGATGCAGTCGCCGAAGACACGCTCCGTCTTGTCGATCGGAGTTCCCGTATATCCGATGCGCGCCGAATTCGGGATGCCCTTGTCGAGGTTGGCGCCCAGCAAGGAGTATTGCGAGCGATGCGCCTCATCCGTCATGACAAGGATGTTGGGGCTCGGATTCAGCTCCGGAAAGCGAAGAAGCCGTCTGGACGCCAGCGACGCTGTCCGGTTTTCTTGTTTGGGAGTAGGATTCGGTGGATGAATCGTATGGCTCGCGACTTGACGTACCATCCTTCGGTTCGTGAAGCGCATCGAATGCACTGTTACATTGAATTTCAGGAGAAATAATATGAGCGCGATTAAAGCAGCTCGCAACATTCTAGGAACGGCGGGATTGATATTGGCCGGGTATGTGTTTGTGATGTCGTTGAAGGATTCGGTTCGTTATCTCAGAATCAGCTCGATGTAGTCCAGTGGTCTGAAACCTCCA
This sequence comes from Acidobacteriaceae bacterium, assembly GCA_043749775.1. Lineage (GTDB taxonomy): Bacteria > Acidobacteriota > Terriglobia > Terriglobales > Acidobacteriaceae > Acidiflorens. The sequence goes on from JAYVCW010000131.1 coordinate 3,178, forward strand.
GACAAGGCTTATTGGCTGTCCCATGGTGCCGATCGTTTTCGCGCTGCAGCCTCGCCTAAGGCTCGTTCGTCGGTAGCCTAAATTTTAAGTCGGCCTGTCATAGCCCTCTCTACAAATTGCTTCCGGTTTCTTGCGGGACGAAACGACTCCTCTTGCAGTATGCTAGCTGCCTCTCGGCGGCAGGTGTTGCGTGAGCAATGTAGCGACCAGCGGAGAAGACGGATCTCTTTCTGAGGGCTCTGTCCCTCCTCAAGCTTTAGGCGAAATCCACATACTCTGGCTCACGGCCGGTTTGGGCTGCGATGGCGACACCATCGCTATGACGGCTGCGACGCAACCTAGCATTGAAGACCTCGTGCTTGGATCGATGCCCTGGATTCCCAAGGTTCACTTCCACAATCCATTTCTTGCGATGGAGAACGGCGAAGACTTCGTTCGCTTTTTCGGCGTGCGGCCGACGGAGAATTGTCTCCGTTCATTCTGGTGGTCGAAGGCTCCATCCCTGACGAAAACAATAAAAAGGAAGGCTACTGGGCCTCGTTTGGAACCGATGCCGAGACGGGGCAGCCGATAACAACTTGTGATTGGATCGATCGGCTCGCACCTCGCGGTTGGGCAGTCGTGGCTGCGGGAACTTGCTCGACTTATGGTGGCATTCACGCCATGGAGGGCAATCCGACGGGATGCATGGGGCTTCCTGATTACCTGGGATGGCAATGGAAGTCGAAGGCCGGGATTCCGATTGTTTGCGTCCCGGGTTGCCCGGTGCAGCCGGACAACTTCATGGAAACGCTGCTCTATCTTCTGTATATGGCGGCAGGTCCGTCGCCGATGATTCCGCTGGATGCGGCCCTCCGTCCAAAGTGGCTTTTTAGCGCAACGGTTCATGAAGGATGCGATCGTGGAGGCTACTACGAGCAGGGAGATTTTGCCGACGAGTATGGGTCGCCGTTATGCATTGTGAAGCTTGGTTGTTGGGGTCCGGTGGTTCAGTGTAATGTGGGGAAGCGCGGATGGATGGGCGGGATCGGCGGGTGCCCGAACGTGGGGGGAATCTGCATCGGATGCACGATGCCGGGATTTCCGGATAAGTTTATGCCGTTCATGGACCAGCCACCGGGTTCGCTCTTGTCGTCGAGTGCAGTGATAACGTATGGGAAGGCGATTCATGCTTTGCGCCGCTTCACCCTGGCGTCGCTAAACAAAGAGCCGAGCTGGCGGCGTAGGTCTGACAGGCCGCGAGCTTAGGGCAGACGCTCTCCAAGTTTGAGAGAGTTGTTTGTGGGCATTGTTTGAGAGCATTGTTTGAGGCATTGGATCGGCGCAGCGCCTAGTTTGCGCGATTGATTTAAGACGTAAGAATGGTTTGAGGCCGAAGTAATGGGTTCCGAGGCCAGCGTCGAGAGAACGGCGTTTGTTCCGCCGCAGAAGTACGACGAGCCGGGGATGAATCCGGTTGACGCCGAATTGCTGCTGGCCGAACTTGCCGCCGTTTTCCTCAGCAATGCAGGCCGCGATTTTGGGCCGGAGGAAGTCGATCCTTCCGAAGACGACAGTCAGTTAGCCGATCCGCAGTCAATCTACCGAAATTTAGTCGAGCAAATTCCCGCCGTTATTTTCCGTGCCCATTTAGATCGAGGCGTGGGCGAAGCGTACGTTAGCCCCCAGATCGAAGCCAGCCTGGGATTTTCTCAAGAGCAGTGGCTGGAAGATCCGATCCGTTGGTACCAGCAGATTCATCCCCAGGACAAGCAGCGCTGGAGTACGGAAGCGGCAGAGATGTTTCTGTCGGGAAGGGAATTGCGCTCTGCGTATCGCGTGATGGCGCGCGACGGGCGAGTGGTCTGGTTCCATTGCCACGCGAAAATGGTCCGGCGAAAAGATGGGCGGCCGTGGTTTATTCACGGCATCGCGTTCGATATCACCGAGCTCAAGAACACAGAAGAAGCTCTTCAAGAAGAACGCAATGTAGTCTCGGCGATCCTCAACACGGTGGGCGCGCTGGTCGTGGTGCTTGACCCTCAGGGGAAGATTGTTCGCTTCAACCGTGCGTCCGAACAAGTTTCCGGCTACTCGTCCGCTGAGACCGTGGGCAAATATTTTTGGGATATCTGTTTGCATCCGGAAGATGCAGAGCGTTTCCGGATGGTGATCGAGCGCTTGCTGATAGGGGAATCGGTGTCGCAGGCAGCGAGAGATCACGAGGCGCCCTGGGTGACGAGGAGTGGTGCTCGAAGATTGATCGCATGGTCGAGCACGGTGCTGCCGTCCGAAAATGGAGGCGTTGCCTTCATCATTGCGAGCGGCATCGACATTACCGAACGAAAGCGATTGGAAAAGGCGCTTCTCGAAATCAGCGCGGCTGAACAGCGCCGAATTGGCCAGGACTTGCACGACGGCTTGGGTCAACACCTCACCGGCATCGCCTTTATGAGCAAGGTGCAGGAGCAGCGGCTCACCGAGCGGGGTATGGCCGAGGCGGCGGATGCGGCGAGCATCGTGCGTCTCGTCAACGAAGCGATCCATAAAACGCGGGAACTCGCTCATGGCTTGCTTCCGGTGGCGGCCGAGCCACGCGGATTAATGTCAGCGCTGGCGCGCTGGTCGGCTGAAACGGAAGACCTGTTCCATATTTCTTGCCGCTTTTCTGCCAGTCGTCCGGTTTTGATTCACGATTCCAACATCTCCACGCATCTATATCGGATAGCGCAAGAGGCTGTGAACAACGGCATCAAGCACGGGCACGCCAGGAATGTATTCATCAGTCTCAGCTCCGGTAAAGAATTCGGGCGGCTGACTATAGAAAATGACGGCCAGAATATGCCAGAATCGACGAAAGGCACTGGGATGGGTTTGCAGATCATGAACTATCGCGCGCGCATGATCGGCGGCATCCTGAAAGTGAGCGCACGTGAGCCTACCGGAGTTGCCGTCACTTGTACGTTTCCTCTTCCAGCCAGCAGCGAGAATCTCGAAGGTATCCATGATCACAAGACAGCTTAACCACAAGTTTGTGCCGGCCAAAAAATGCGTGTTTGTAGTCGACGATCATCCGATCGTGCGCCGCGGGTTGTCGTTACTCGTCAATCAGGAGCCGGACCTCGCGGTTTGCGGCGAGGCGGAAGAGATGCATTCTGCGCTGAAGGCAATTGCAGCGCTGCATCCGGATATTCTTATCGTCGACATTTCGCTCACCGGGCCGGATGGCCTGGAGCTTCTCAAAAATATTCGGCTTACGTCTCCGCGTCTACCAGTGCTGATTCTTTCCATGCACGACGAGTCCATCTACGCCGAGCGCGCGTTGCGCGCCGGCGCCAACGGCTACATCATGAAGCAGGAGGCGACCGAGAAAGTGCTTGTCGCTTTGCGCCGCATTCTTAGCGGAGAGATCTACGTCAGTGACCGAATTGCGAACCAGATGTTGCAGCACTACGTCCATGGGGGCAATCGCGCTGAGTATTCGGAAATCTCCGAGTTGACCGACCGCGAACTCGAAGTGTTTCGGCTAATTGGGGAAGGCCTCGGAACCCGGCAGATTGCCGAATCGCTCCATTTAAGCATCAAGACGGTAGAGTCCTATCAGGCCCACATCAAAGAGAAACTTTCACTCAGGAGCGCACGAGAATTGGTGCAACATGCCGTGCAGTGGAATGTCCGGGAGAAGATCGCTTAACCCCCGCAAGGTCCTCCCCTCTGTCCCGCCACTCGCTTTCACTCATTCCTCACTGGTCCACCCCCCCGGGAATCCCCTACAAGTCTTGTAGTAATTTCCCGACCAGCCAATCGGGGTACGAGCCATTGCAGCCAGTTCGGAATAGGATGATTCTGTTTTGGAATGACTCGGCTCTAATTCTAAATTTTGGAAGTCTCTCGATCGCACGTGTCCGCTCTGCCTCGGCCCCGTTGCGAGGTTTAGGAATATCGAACGTCGACTCTTGAGGAGATAACGAATTATGGGAACAGCTGCGGTTCCGTACGGACGTTCCACGCAAAAAGCTCCCGCCGTTAAAGAAGTCCATATTCTCTGGATTACAGCAGGCCTTGGTTGTGACGGCGATTCAGTCTCCATCACGGCTGCTACCCAGCCAAGCATCGAAGATGTTTTGCTCGGGGCTATTCCGGGCTTGCCCAAAGTCCACTTGCACAACCCCGTCCTCGCTTACGAGAACGGCGACGACTTCATGAAATTTTTTTATCAGGCAGAAGAAGGCAAGCTTGAACCTTTTGTTCTGGTGGTCGAAGGGTCAATCCCAAATGAAAAGATTAAGCGCGAAGGCTATTGGGCGGCGATGGGCACCGACTCGGTCACTAAGCAGCCGATCAAGACGACCGATTGGATTGACCGCTTAGCGCCGAAAGCTTTGGCTGTAGTTGCCATCGGAACGTGCGCTACCTACGGCGGGATTCATGCCATGGAAGGAAATCCCACTGGATGCATGGGGATGGCTGACTACCTCGGATGGGACTGGCGGTCAAAGGCCGGCTTACCGATCGTGAATGTTCCCGGATGCCCGGTGCAACCGGATAACTTCATGGAGACGGTTTTATATCTGCTTTATCAGGTCGCCGGACTTGCTCCCATGATTCCGCTCGATGACCAGCTTCGTCCGACGTGGCTTTTCGGCAAGACCGTGCACGATGGTTGCGATCGCGCTGGATACTACGAGCAAGGCGACTTTGCCGAGGTATATGGCTCCCCGAAATGCATCGTGAAACTGGGATGCTGGGGGCCGGTTGTCAATTGCAACGTTCCCAAACGTGGCTGGATGGCGGGAATCGGCGGATGCCCCAATGTGGGCGGAATTTGCATCGGATGCACCATGCCGGGCTTTCCAGACAAGTTCATGCCTTTCATGGACGAGCCGCCAGGAGCGCGGGTTTCTACCGGAAGTATCGGAATTTACGGTCGAGCCATTCGAACGCTTCGAAGCATTACTCAGAACACGGTAAACAAAGAGCCCAAGTGGCGGCATCCGCGGGCTGAACTGACCACTGGGCACCACCCGCGCGCGTATTAATTTTTAAGCGGGTAACGGTTGAGCATCCGCGTTTTCGCGATGCTGTGACGATAACTGAGTTGAATTTACAAAAGATCTGAAGGAGTTGCGAATTTATGGGAACAATCACCGCACCGACCAAAGATGTTCCAATCAAAGGAAAAAACCTGGTCGAAATGAATTGGGACCCAATCACCCGCATCGTGGGCAGCCTGGGTATCTTCACCAAGATTGATTTCGAAGCCAAAAAAGTGGCGGAATGCCACAGCACGTCTTCGATCTTTCGCGGTTACAGCATCTTCATGAAGGGCAAAGATCCTCGCGATGCCCATTTCATTACCAGCCGTATTTGCGGCATTTGTGGTGACAATCACGCAACCTGCGCCAATTACGCGCAGAACATGGCATTTGGAGTTCGGCCTCCGGATATAGCGGAATGGATCGTGAACCTCGGCGAGGCTGCCGAATACATGTTCGATCACAACATCTTTCAGGACAACCTGGTCGGAGTCGACTTCTGTGAGCAGATGGTCAAGGAGACGAATCCGAAAGTTTGGACGAAAGCGGAATCCACTCCCGCTCCGCATTCGAACGAACACGGCTATCGCACAATCGGCGACATCATGCGCGCTCTAAATCCCTTCACCGGCGCGTTTTATCTCGAAGCGTTGCAGATGAGCCGCATGACGCGCGAGATGTTTTGCCTGATGGAAGGGCGGCACGTTCATCCGTCGACACTCTATCCCGGTGGCGTCGGAACCGTTCCAACGGTGCAGTTGTTCACGGATTACATCGTTCGGCTCATGAAGTATGTCGAGTTCATGAAGAAAGTTCTGCCGCTCCATGACGACCTCTTCGACTTTTTCTACGACGCGCTGCCAGGCTATGAAGAAGTGGGACGCCGCCGCATCCTCCTCGGGTGCTGGGGCTCATTCCAGAATCCGCAAGTGTGCGATTACAAGTACGAGAACATGACGAAGTGGGGACGCGCCATGTACGTGACTCCGGGCGTGGTTGTCGATGGAAAATTGGTCACCACTGATCTCGTCGACATCAACCTCAATATACGAATTCTCCTGGGCAGCTCTTACTACGACGATTGGCAGAACGAAGAAACGTTCGTGAAGACGGACCCGCTGGGTAATCCGGTGGACAAGAATCATCCGTGGAACCAGACCACCATCCCTCGTCCGCAAAAGCGCGATTTCGGCGGCAAGTACACCTGGGTGATGTCTCCGCGTTGGTTCGATAAGCGGACTGGCGATCATCTTGCCTTAGACACAGGCGGCGGACCGATCGCGCGTCTGTGGGCTACGGCGCTGGCTGGTATCGTCGACATCGGTTACATCAAGTCGACCGGCAAGAGCGTCAAGATCTATTTGCCGAAGACGATGTCGAAACCGGAAGTCGAGTTCGAATGGAAGATTCCGCAGTGGAGCAACGCCATCGAACGCGACCGCGCGCGTACTTATTTCCAGGCCTATGCAGCGGCTTGCGCGCTCTATTTCGCTGAGCGAGCGATGGAAGAACTCCATGCCGGACGGACGCGAACCTGGACTGATTTTAAAGTTCCAGACGAGGCCATCGGATGCGGCTTCCACGAAGCGGTTCGCGGTGTTCTCTCGCACCATGTCGTCATCCGGAAAGGGAAGATCGCAAATTATCATCCTTATCCTCCGACGCCGTGGAATGCGAACCCGCGTGACATCTACGGAACTCCGGGTCCTTACGAAGATGCCGTGCAAAACACTCCAATCTTCGAGGAGAACGGGCCGGCCAAATTTAAAGGGATCGACATTATGCGTGCGGTTCGCAGTTTCGATCCGTGCCTGCCTTGCGGAGTCCACATGTACCTCGGCGGAGGCAAAGTGCTAAAGACCCGCCATTCACCGATGTTTGGAGTGAACTCGTAAGTTGCACCTGTAAGGCGGAGGCGATCGCATCGTCCCCGCCTTTACAATTGCCCGGGACATTATGGCGGATGATAAAGAGTTTCAAACCAAAGTTCAGAGGATCAGCGAGTTAGTCAACGGGCTCGAGAGCATTGAAAATCCGGAGTCGCGAGCGAGCGCAAAGGCGTTAGTGCAGTTGCTGCTGGATTTGCATGCGACCGGGCTCGAACGCATTCTCGAAATCGTAGCCAAGCGCGGCGATGCGGGCCAACGCGCCATTGATGAACTTGGCGATGACGCTCTAGTCAGTAGTTTGCTCGTGTTGTACGGTCTGCATCCCCTGGACTTCGAGAGCCGGGTCGCGCTTGCAGTGGAGAAAGTCGTCCCTCGTGTACGCAAGGGCGGAGGCGAGGTAGCGCTAATCGGAAATGAGAACGGGCATGTGCGCTTGCACCTAACTGTGACAGCGCACAGCTGCGGATCGACTGGAAAAAGTCTCAAAGCGATGGTGGAGGACGCTGTCTATGAGGCCGCTCCTGACGTTGTTAGTCTCGTGGTCGAGGGCTTAGACGATGCGCCGGGATCGTCTGGTTTTGTGCCGCTTGGCAAACTGGGGTCTGCGATGCAGGAGTCTCCAGACAACCTGACAGTGAGCCGCCCATGAGCGCTGTGCCGCCGGTGGATGCCTTCGCAGCATTGCGCCAATTCACCCGACGAAAAAAGAATGTGGAGCGCTGCGAACTGTGCAGCGCCGAAGTCTCGACCCATCACCCTCACCTAATTGAAACCGCGAAGCGCAAGATACTGTGCACCTGCGATGCATGCGCCATTCTGTTCTCTGGCATGGGGCTGAAGTACAAGCGGGTCCCGCGGCGAGTTCTCTCCATGCCGAATTTTCAACTCAGCTCTTCGCAGTGGGAGAGCCTGATGGTTCCGATCAGCATGGCCTTCTTTTTTCGTAGTACCCCTGAGAATAGAGTGCTCGCCTTTTATCCCAGCCCGGCCGGCCCGACAGAATCGCAGTTGCCGCTCGATACCTGGAAAGACATAGAGGCGGTAAATCCGGTGCTGCAAAGTATGGAGGCTGACGTCGAAGCCCTCTTGGTCAATCGAGTTGGCTATGCCCGCGGCGTAGCTGAGCCTGAGTACTTTGTGATCCCCGTAGACGAGTGTTACAAACTGGTCGGCCTGATTCGCGCCCATTGGCGAGGACTTTCCGGCGGCACAGAAGTTTGGCAGGAGATCGGCAAATTCTTCGCGGATTTGAAAGACCGTGCGACCGTGGTGCGAGAGGAAGCAAATGCCTGATTTGAGCTTCCAGATCGAAAAGGCGGAAGCGCAGCGCTTTACCGTAGCGCCAACCCTTCTCTTCAAACTGCGCATGACCAACTCGATTGCCGGCGAGACGGTGCATTCCGTGGCCCTGCGCTGCCAGATTCAGTTAGAAGTTAACCGGCGGCAGTACTCTGCAGAAGACCAGAAGAAACTGCGCGACCTGTTCGGGGAGCCTGACCGGTGGGGAACCACTTTAAAAACCATGCTTTGGACGCATGCCAGCGTCGTCGCGCCCGCTTTCGCAGACACGGCTGTGGTTGATGTTCCGGTGCCGTGCACTTTCGATTTCAACGTTGCGGCAACAAAATATTTTCAGGGCTTGAGCGACGGAGAGGTGCCACTTAGTTTTCTTTTTAGTGGCACCGTTTTTTATGCCGACTCGGATGGCGCGTTGCAGGTGGCGCCGATTCCGTGGGACAAAGAGGCTCGTTTCCGGCTTCCGGTTAAGTCGTGGCAAGAGATGATGGATATCTATTATCCGAACACCGCGTGGCTGTGTCTGCGGCGCGATGTCTTCCAGCGCATCTACGATTACAAAGTCGAACACGGAATCGCGACTTGGGAGCAGGCCTTGGAGCGTTTACTGCCCGCTACAGAGACGGTCAAGCGATGAACACGAAAGCCATTGACGCGATCGCGAATGCGGTGCTTTATGAAGGCTACATGCTTTATCCGTACCGGCCTTCGTCGGTCAAGAACCGTCAGAGATTCAACTTCGGAGTTTTATATCCAAGGTCCTACAGTGACGCGCAAACCGGTTCTGACGCGTGGAGCATGCAAACGGAATGTCTCGTCGAAGGAGATTCGAGATCCTCGATTGAAATCAGCGTCAGGTTCCTGAAAATGGTCAATCGCTCTGTCTGGAAGCGGATTTACGCGCCTCGCTCTACAACTGAGCCCGAGTTTGAATCGGTAGCGACACTCGAGGTCGGAGCCAAGACGTACGTGCCCTGGCAGGAAGCTACCGAATGCGAAGTTAGTGTCCCGGTGAGCGGTTTAGATTCTCTAACTTTAGATTCTCGAACAACGACGCCCGTGCGATGGAGCTTCGAATTTCCCGCGAAAGAAAAGTCCGAATACTTATACAGTGGAGCAACCGAGGCTAAAAGCAGCGCGACAACAAGCACAGAGGTCGTCGGCGTAATCAAGCGTACAGAAGCGGCAATTTCCGGTGCCGTTGAACTCAGCGCAGAGCGTGCCGCGCAAGATGTCTTCAAAGTTGCGGTTAGGGTTAGAAATCTGACGCAATTCGAAATGCAATCGGAAAATGCGGCGAGGCACTCTCAGCGCGCAGATGTCCTGATGCAGTCGATGGTTTCGACGCACATCGTCTTGCACGCAGCGGATGGCCAGTTCGTCTCGTTGCTGGAGCCGGTGGATAGATTCAAGGATCTCGCGGCCAGTTGCCGAAACGTAGGCTCGTGGCCGGTTTTGGTGGGCGCGGAGGGCGATCGCTCGCTCTTGCTGGCTTCTCCGATCATTCTCTACGACTATCCTCAAATCGCGCCAGAAAGTCCGGGCGACTTGTTTGATGGATTGGAGATCGATGAGATTCTGGCCCTCCGTATCATGACCATGACGGATGCGGAGAAATCTGAAATGCGTGACAGCGACGAACGCGCTCGTAAAATTTTGGAGCGAACGGAAACTTTGCCGATGGAGCACCTGGTAAAGCTTCATGGGTCGCTGAGGGAATTGCATCCACTAAAAGAGGAGATGCCGTGAACGAATGGGAATGGCAGCTTCTGGAAGCGAAGAAGCCGGTCGATGATTTGCGGGTCGACGGAGTTCCGATCAAACAGGGAAGCCGTGTGCGGCTGCGTCCCAAGCCGGGCGGCGACATCATGGACATCGCGCTTACCGGGAAGACGGCCATCGTGGACTCAATTGAACAGGATTACGAAGGCAAAGTTCACCTGTCAGTTGTCGTAGATGACGACCCCGGGCGCGACATTGGCTTGATGAAACAACCGGGACACCGCTTCTTCTTTACGGCGGAAGAAGTCGAACCGTTGGGTGAAGCGGAATCGGGCCAGGATGGCTCCGGTCTTGCGACGCCTGTTACTTTTTCAGGGCCGAGAGTTTTGATAGCCGGCATCGGCAATATTTTTATGGGCGACGACGCCTTCGGCGTCGAAGTTGTGCGCCGACTCGCGGGACATCGCTGGCCTGACAACTCGAACGTCAAAGTAACAGACTTTGGGATAAAGGGTTACGACCTTGCCTACGCTTTGCTCGACGGCTATGACGTAACCATCCTTGTTGACGCCTGCCCGCGCGGCGGCGAAGCCGGTTCGGTCTACGTGATCGAAGCCGATCTATCCGAATTAGTCGACGCGGACGAGAAACAAGCTCCCGTCGAGGCACATAGTATGAATCCGTTGAATGTGCTCCGTCTGGCTTCATCTCTCGGCCCTTTAAAACGCGTTTTGCTGGTTGGGTGCGAGCCCGAAACCATTGGTCCGGAAGAAGGCCAGATGGGGCTGAGCAAAACGGTGGAAGCGGCGCTCGATGAAGCAGTAAAAGTGATCGATTCGTTGGTAGACAGAATAGAAGGGGCAGATCGCGAGCTTGGATTTGCTGGATGAGCTTCGGGATGACGATCGGCGTCAGTTGCAACGAGTGATGATGCAATAAGTACTAGAGGTAGCCAAGTACCCTGACTTCGTTTTCGAAAGTAGTACTGTCACCACCGAAATGCAGAGAACCGACCTTTACCGCATGAATGTAGCCGGGAATCTAAGATTGCACGGGCAAACACGCCGGCAAACATTTTTGTCGCAGGTCGCGGTGGGGTCCGACAGTTTCAGGGCATACGGCGAATTTCCCGTTCGGCAGGCGGATTTCGACATCAAGATCGCGTCCATCGCCGGAGGCTCTTTAAAGTTGCAGAACGAGTTGAAGTGCGCCTTTTATATCGTGGCGCGTCGCAGCGAGGATTAGCCGCAGCAAGTTTAAGGTAAGCGACATTTCAGTAAAGGCAAAGAGTGCGTTCATGGAAAGTATGAAAGTGCGGGTCGAAGAAATTTCCGTGCGCTACGATATAAACCGAAACATCAGCAAATTTACCGTGCAAGCCTTTGCTGGTGGCCTGCTTTCCGCTTTTGGCCACAACCCTGTCATTGCTATATCCAACTACGCAGGCGAAGTGAATGTGTCGGAAGTCATCGATCAGTCTTCCGTGGAAGTGCGAATCCAGGCATCCTCGCTTCGAGTCGCGAGCGAAGTCAACGACAAGGACCGGCGTGAGATCGAACGCATCATGCAGGAACAGATTTTGCAGGCTGATAAGTTCCCTGAGATCGTCTATCGCTGCTCCCGTATTGCAGCCAGCAAGACTGCAGAAGGTCAGTACTGGGCGGCGTTGAACGGAGAATTGACCCTGCACGGGGTTACCCGCAATCTCTCGCTCCCGACTCGGGTCGCAGTTTTCGGCGAGACGCTGAAAGCTTCTGGAACCTTTTCAATTCTGCAGAGCGATTACTCGATTTCCGAGGTGTCAGTCGCGGGCGGATCGTTAAAGGTTAAAGACGAGATCAAGTTTGCTTTCGATATAGTGGCGAGAAAGCAGGAGTAACGCGTCCGAGCGAACCGCAAGATCGCAAGTGGAAGAAGTTTCGTGAAAGAGGCAAGCGAATGTGTTTAGCAATCCCAGGGCAGATCGTTGAGCTTTTCCCGGAGCAGCCTACCGCCGCCATGATCGATGTGGTCGGGGTGCGTCGGCGAATCGATCTCGGGCTTCTTCAGGACAACATGCCGGTGATGGGCGACTGGGTGCTGATTCACGTCGGCTTCGCCATGAGCAAAATCAGCGAAGAGGAAGCGCTCGATCAGATGCGAACTTTGCGGATGCTGGGCGAGGCCGAGGCGGCGATGCAGGAAGTGGAAGGCTACAGCTTGGATGATCAGGATCCCTTCGCAGACGACGAAAAATATCGGGCTAGCGAGAAAGCATTATGAAGGTGGCGTTAAATTTAAAGTCGAAGTTACGAAAAAAGCTAAGGCCAAAGTGTTAAGGGGCAGTTAGGGAGTCGCGCTGTGAAATTTGTTGACGAGTTCCGCGAACCTGGGGTGATCACGAAAACGGCGGAGGAGATTCGCCGCCTTGCCGATCCCAAGCGACATTATCGGATCATGGAAGTGTGCGGTGGACACACGCACGCTATCTATCGATTCGGGCTCAAAGATTTGCTGCCCGATAACATCGAACTGATTCATGGCCCGGGATGCCCCGTCTGCGTATTGCCTATGGGCAGGATCGATGATGGGCTCTCGATCGCGAATCAGCCAAACGTCATCTTCGCCGCTTTTGGCGACATGATGCGGGTTCCGGGAACGCAGGGCAGTCCGCTCGAACACAAGGCCCGCGGCATGGATGTGCGCATCGTTTATTCTCCCTCTGACGCGCTCAAACTGGCTCACACCAATCCCGATAAGCACGTCATGTTTTTTGCCATAGGATTCGAAACCACCGCACCCTCGACAGCGCTGACATTGGTACGGGCAAAGGCGCAAGGCGTCCACAATTTTTCGGTGTTCTCGAACCACGTCACTATCATTCCTGCCATCCGGGCGATTCTTGATTCTCCCGATATGCGGCTTGATGCATTCATCGGACCAGGGCACGTTTCGACAGTGATCGGGTGCCGTCCTTATGAGTGGATCGCCAAGAACGAAAAGAAGCCGGTCGCCGTTTCCGGATTTGAGCCGTTGGATATCTTGCAAGGCATCGTGATGGTGCTTCGCCAACTTCGCGATGGCGAGGCGAAAATCGAAAACCAGTACAAGCGCGTGGTTCCGTGGGAAGGGAATCGGGCTGCTTTGCGGGCGATGGCTGACGTCTTCGAGTTGCGGCCTTACTTTGAGTGGAGAGGGCTGGGCTTCATCTCGCAGTCTGCTCTCGGCATCCGCAAAGCGTACGCCGAGTGGGACGCGGAACAACGTTTCGACGTTCCCGGAGTGCGCGTCACCGATCCTAAGGCGGCGCAGTGCGGTGAAGTTCTCAAAGGTGTGCTCAAGCCCAACCAATGCAAACTGTTTGGAAAAGAGTGCACCCCTGAGCATCCGATCGGGGCACTCATGGTTTCGTCCGAGGGATCGTGCGCGGCATACTTCAACTACGAATACCGCAAAACGGCGATGGTGAGAGAGATAGCGTCGGCGGCTTAACCATGGGCGCAAAGTTAGACTCATTCGCCGCTACCGACAATGCCGCTGAGAAAACTCCGCCGCAGACTGCTCCGAAGATTCGCTTCCGCGAACCGCAAATCGAGATGGCGCACGGAGCCGGCGGGAAAGCGAGCCGGCGGCTGGTTGAGGGCTTGTTCGCGCCGCTGCTCTTTGAGTCTTCCTCCGAACCGCTCGGCGATGCCGCGCACCTCGATTTCAACGGGACTCGCATCGCCATCACCGCCGATAGTTTCGTGGTTAAGCCGCTGAGCTTCCCTGGCGGGTCGATTGGCGAACTCGCAGTAAATGGAACCGTGAACGACCTGGCGGTTTCGGGCGCGCGCGCTGAGGCGTTGGTCGTCACTTACGTGCTCGAAGCTGGATTACCAACGCCCGTGCTGGAAGGCGAAGTACGAGCCATGCGTGACGCGGCGATTCTCGCCGGAGTGAAGATTGTGGGTGGCGACACCAAAGTCGTCGAGCATGGCAAAGCCGATTTCATGTACATCACGACGACTGGAATTGGCCGTCCATTGCCAGGTTTGAAAATCGATCCGCGATCGGTGCGTGCCGGGGACAAAATTATTCTCTCCGGTCCGATCGGCGATCACGGCATCACCATTTTGCTTGCTCGCGGAGAACTCGACATGGAAGCGGACCTGCGCTCCGATACGCGGTCGGTGCTTCCGCTCGTCGAGGCGTTGGCAAATGCCGCCGCTCCAGGAGTTCGGTGGATGCGTGACCCAACGCGGGGCGGAGTCGCGACCTCGCTGAACGAGCTGGCGCGCGACTGCGCTTGCGGAATTGTGTTGCAGGAAGAATCGATTCCGGTTCGCGACGCAGTGCGCGGCGCCTGCGAGTTGCTGGGACTAGATCCTTTGCATATTGCGAACGAGGGCCAGTTTCTCGCAGTGGTTGCTCACGAATATGCCGACGCCGCGCTGAAGGCATTGAATCTGGCCCCTGGCGGGGAACGCGCGCAAATTATCGGCGAAGTTCGGGAGCAACCAGCAGGCGCAGTGCTGATCACAACCGGTTACGGCGGCAGCAGAATTATAGACATGCTGGTCGGCGACCCCCTACCGCGAATCTGCTAAGGTAGCGGCGAAGCCAGGGCGCCAGCTGGAAGCCCAAGGGAAGTGGCATCAGACCATGGCAACAACGGGCAATCACTCGACTCACCTGGCTTTCGAGTTAACTTCCAAAATCGAAGAGCGCCTGATCCAACGAAATCGCCTGGTTGAAGACTTTTTCGCCCGCGAGGCAGTTCGCCTGTCCCACGCTTGCCAAGCGATGTCTGAGCGTTTTGTGGCTGGCGGGCGGCTCCTGGCATTTGGACGCGGCCCGTATGCGACCGACGCGCAGCATGTTTCGGTCGAGTTTGTTCATCCAGTGATTGTCGGCAAACGCGCGCTGCCTGCGCTAGATATCTCAATGCTGTTTCGGCCGTGGCTGGAAGCGATTGTTCACCCGGAAGACATTGTGATGGGCTTCGGTGCGCCAGAGGGCGACCAGGAAATACGTTCCGCGCTGGAATTTGCGGAGGCGAGAAATTCGTTGATTTTCGCCTTGCCGGGCCCTGCAGAACAATCTGCGTTGAACTCCTCGAACTACGCGGTTGAACCCTTAACCACCGACTCCTTCATGCACCAGGAGGTGATCGAGATTCTGTACCACGTCTTGTGGGAGAGCGTGCACGTTTTTCTGGAGCATCGTGAATTGGGATATGAGGTCGGCGAGGCAGCCTTTCTTTATCCATTCCTCGGCCAGGAAAAACAGCAGACCGCAGATTTAATTTCACAAGTCGCGGACTCGATTCGGATGAAAGCGCATGACGACTCGGTGCTGCGCGAGCAAGTAGCGCACGAGCAGTCGGAAGCGATGGGCAACACCGCGATCGCCATACACGAAAGGCTGCAAAAAGGCGGCAAGATTATTGTCTTCGGCAACGGCGGATCGGCAACCGATGCCAACGATTTCGCAATCGATTGCGTACTGCCACCGAGCGGCTATCGCGCCGTTCCGGCGGTTTCCTTGTCTCTTGAGCCTGCGAACATCACGGCGGTTGCCAATGACGTTGGGACCGATGTAATTTTTCTGCGGCAGTTAATCGCTCAGGCCCGGCCCGACGATGTTGCCATCGGAATTTCTACCAGCGGCGGATCACGCAACATTATTATGGCGCTCGAAGAAGCGCGCAAGCGCGGCATGCTCACTGTCGCTTTGCTCGGTTATGACGGAGGCGAAATTCTTCGCAAGAATCTGGCCGACTTTGCCTTAGTCGTGCGCTGCGATTACATCCCGCGCATTCAGGAAGTGCAAGCTTCGATGTATCACGTCGTCCGCGAGATGCTGGAGGTGTTAGCCCGTGGCTAGGCTTGAATTATTTGGCGCCGCCCGCTGTCCGCACACGCAGGAGATGCGCGACTGGCTGGACTGGAAGCGGTCTGACTTCACAGAATATGACGTCGAGGCCGATCGCGATGCCCGCCGCCGCATGAGCGAACTTGCGCCTGGCCATCGCAGCGTGCCGATCCTGGTCGAGGACGGCAAAGTAATTCAGATTGGCTGGCAGGGGCACAGTTGCATGGTGGACGCGGAATGACTCCGTTGACGGGGGAATTGACGGCGGTTCGAGCTGTCGTCATTCGCGTGCGCGGAGTGGTGCAGGGCGTCGGCTTCCGTCCGTTTGTGTATCGCATTGCTCGCTCGAATGGCCTAGCGGGGTGGGTATTAAATGGCGAGGAAGGTGTCGAAATTTATGCGGAAGGTGACGAGGCCAGGCTTCGCTCTTTTATCGCTGAGTTGAAAAGTGAAGCGCCCCCAGCATCCTGCATTTCTGAACTTGAAGTGAAGCCAGCCGCACTAGAACAAGCAACCACTTTCACGATCCGCGAGAGCGAGCGCCGGGATAGGCCCACCGTGCGCATTTCGCCCGACCTGCCCGTCTGTGACGCTTGCCTCGAAGAATTATTTGAACCGACGGATCGCCGATTCCTCTATCCGTATATCAACTGCACAAACTGCGGCCCACGCTACAGCGTGATTTTGCGTTTACCTTACGACCGTCCAAATACAACGATGGCGGCGTGGCCCTTGGACGAGTACTGCGATAGTGAATATCACGATCCTGGAAACCGGCGATTCCATGCGCAGCCGGTAGCTTGCTCAGACTGCGGTCCACACTTCCGGTTGCTAGCCAGTCAGCCGGACATATCAGGGCCGAACTCTGCGATCAAACTCAATCACGACGCGCCGGTAATCCTTGAGTCGGTACGCCTGCTGAACGAAGGCAATATTCTCGCGGTGAAGGGACTGGGCGGGTATCATCTCGCGTGTGACGCTTCCAACGAAGCAGCGGTCATGCGATTGCGCGAGCGCAAGTTTCGCAAGGAGAAACCATTCGCGCTGATGGCGAAGAATCTCGATACGGTTCGCCGCCTGGTTGAGCTCTCGGTGGATGCGAAGCAACTTCTTTGCTCAAGCGCTCGGCCCATTGTGCTAGCTCCGGCTAAGCCTGATTCGACTCATATTGCGCCGTCTGTCGCCCCCGACAATAACGAACTTGGAGTGATGCTGCCTTACACACCCCTGCATCATCTTCTATTCGCTACAGGAGCGCCGGAAGTATTGCTGATGACCAGCGCCAACCGCTCCAGCGAGCCCATTGCCTATCAAGATGAAGAAGCGCTCGAAAGGCTCGCTGAAATTGCTGACGCATTCCTGATCGGGGAGCGTCCGATCGCGCGGCGCGTGGATGACTCCGTAGCGCGTGCGGGAGCCTTTGGCCCAGTGATTCTGCGGCGCTCGCGCGGCTACGCCCCGGGAGTAGCGGCGACGATTCCGAGCGAGCGCCCGATTCTCGCTTTAGGTGGCGATTTAAAAAATGCCATCACGCTTGTGGTCAATGGGCAGGCATTCGTCAGCCAGCATATCGGCGATTTGTCGGATTATCAGTCGCGTCGGTCGTTCGAAGAGACAATTCAAGATTTGCTCTCGATGTACGAAGTTCGCCGTGACGAACTGCTGGTCGTGCATGACGCTCACCCCGAGTACGTCTCAACCGCGCACGCGCTAGCAGTTGCCGGTGGCGAAGTGATTTCAGTCCAGCATCATCGCGCGCACGTGGCGTCCGTACTGGCAGAGCACAACGCCTGGGATACACGAGCGTTGTGCGTAAGCTTTGACGGCACGGGCTATGGCGACGATGGCACGATTTGGGGTGGAGAGATATTCGCAGGCAGTATTAGAGACGGTTTCGACCGAGTCGCTCATCTGCGGGGAGCTTTACTGCCGGGGGGAGATACCGCGGCGCAATATCCTGTGCAAGCCGCGGCTGGCTTTCTGTCTCAGCTGGGTCAATCGGTTGATTTCACGGCCGCGCCGTTTCATTTTCCCGATCGCTATAAGCAGGCCGCGGAGCTGGCGCGCAGTGGCCTGCGAACATTTGCCACCACATCGGCAGGGCGATTATTTGACGCGGCCGCCGCTCTCCTTGGTTTCACGCGAGGGATTACGTTCGAGGGACAAGCCGCGATGTGGCTGGAGCAACTGGCGCATAACTCCGCAACGACCGAGACGTATCCGTTTCCATTCGCCGATCAGCAGCTCGACTTCCGGCCATTACTTCGCTCTGTGGTGGAAGATCGATTGCGCGGACGAAATCCTGCAGAAATTGCCAGGGCCTTCCAGCGCGGTGTAGCGCAAGGCCTATGTGACGCGATGATAAAGACGAGTGCCGCGGCGTCTTCCGACACGGTCGTGCTGTCGGGCGGCGTCTTTCAGAACGAAATGCTCTTAAGAGACATAAAAGCTTTATTGGCGAAGGCGAATACGAACTTGCGAATTTGGACGAATCATCTCGTGCCGCCAAATGATGGCGGCATCAGCCTGGGCCAAGCGGCGATCGCGGCATTTCGACACTTAAGCTAGCGGATTACATGGGCGACCAAACAGACGAGGTCTTATGCACGAGCTTTCGATAGCGATGAGCATCCTGGAGATGGCGGAGGAAGAAGCCGAAGAACGCGGCGGTGTTCGAGTGACGGCCATCCACCTGAAATTAGGAAAGTTGTCAGGAGTGGTGAAAGAAGCGCTCTTGTCGGCGTACGAAATGGCGCGCGAAGATACGCCGCTCAAAGATACGCAGCTCATCATCGAAGAAGTTCCTATCGTCGTATTCTGCCCGAGCTGCAAAATGCAGCGTCCCTTAAGCTCGGTGCAGTTATTCTGTTGTGCGGAATGCGGAACTCCAACATCCGAAGTGGTGCAAGGCAAGGAAATGGAAGTCGTGGCACTGGAGATAGAAGAATGGGCTCCCAACCCCGCTTAGTCGAAGTCAGAAAGAATGTTTTAAAACAGAACGACGTGGTAGCGCGGGCGTTGCGCGAGCGCTTCCATGCCGCTGGCGTGTTCGTCGTGAGTCTAGTCTCCAGCCCCGGATCTGGCAAAACCATGTTCTTGGAAAAAACGTTGACCTCGTTGCAGCCCGACTTTCGAGTGGCCGCGCTCGTAGGCGATCTCGCCACCGAAAACGACGCGGCGCGTTTGGCGCGCAGCCAGGCTCCGGTCAAGCAAATCATAACCGGCACGCTGTGCCACCTCGAAGCGTCCATGGTCGAGAACGCTCTACAGGCATGGGATCTAGAGCAACTCGATTTCTTATTCATAGAGAATGTGGGGAATCTTGTGTGCCCATCGTCCTACGATCTCGGAGAAGACCTGCGTCTTGTGCTTATCTCCGTTACCGAGGGCGAAGATAAACCGTTGAAGTATCCAACTATTTTCAACAGTGCGGACGTCGCCATCGTCACTAAGATGGATTTGGCGGCTGCAGTTGAATTTGATGGGGACGCGGCGTGCGGCAACATTCAGGCGGTGCGCCCGGGCATGAAGATTTTTCAGCTCTCGGCCAAGAAGGGCGAGGGGATGGAAGACTTCCTGTCATTCCTGAAAAATCAGCTTAGAGATCTGCGCGTCGCGGGCTAGACCTCTGGCTCATGTCGCCACATACCGCTACACGCCGCCACACGATTTCGACTCGCTTGGTTCCTCCCACAAACTTGCCCTAACGATGCCGGGTTGCGTATGGTTACGGAGTCGATCGGCGAACCT
>JAYVCW010000132.1:0-5551 GCA_043749775.1 Acidobacteriaceae bacterium
AATTGGTGTAACGTTGTCCTAATCTTCGCCCTGGTGCCAGCTGGCATGAATTCACAGCAGGATACAGCCAAAATCAAGGTACCGGATTTAGCGCCAAAAAGGTCAGAGCGCGCCATTTTCTTGCCCGAGCGGCACGATTGGCTCGACTGGTGCGAGCGGAACAGTTTGTCGATTGCCAGGGCGGGCTAGCCTCTGCAACTTGCTGCCGACCCCTGTCCCATCAATGTGTTTCAGATGATGTCGGGCCAGTGGGCGCAGAGTACAGCCGGCACAAAAAATATTCGAGAAGATCGATCCTAATCGATCCGGAGCGACTTACCCAATCCATGGTTCATTGTTGATTGGCTGGCTGCCGTCCCCTCGCAGCGATGGGCATCGAATGCATAATTACGATCAGAGATAAATTCCGGCAGGGTCTCTCTCACTGAGTCCGTATATAGCTTTTGTGGGTCAAACGCCCAACCGCAATAGGAACAATGCCACAACCTATCGGCGGTTTGAACAAGGAAGCGGTTCATGTCTCACCCAAATGAGAAATTAGAAAGTCGCGACGCATTAATGACAATGGCACGAACGGGCCAACGGTCCTAACCTAGATGGCCGACGGCTCCGTATCATCCGCAGATCAAACAATACGCGTGTGTGTTATCCAACAACGGCACGTGGTCGATTTCCATCAATGCGGCATGAGACGGATGTCAGCAGTCGTTTTGATTAAGAGTTCTGTGCCCGTCTCGCAGTTGGGAGATAGGAACCCGAATTTGCCGACTGAAATATTTCGTTAATGGTATTCAGACATCCACAGTTTCATAAGCCACCCCGCAAGCCTGCCAGTAGTTGATCTCTGGAACAGTTTCCCGCTCTCGTTAAAATAATTCTCGCGCCAGCCCACTGACCGTATTCCCGATTTTTTATCTACAACCAGCCCGTATGGCGGTTTACGAATTATGCTTCGTTTCGCCACGATAACCTTCGGATCATGCTTACAAGGGGGTGAGAATAACCCTTCACCTTCGTACCGATATGGTCGCAGTAGTGTATCCGCCTACTGCGTTCAGGTAGAACAGATCGCAGCTCGTGCTTGAGATCGATCAAGGGAAACGTACCGCAGGTCTTCACCGTTGCTTTGGAGAATATCGAGGCGATCAGTCTAGGCTCCCCACGATAAAAAAGAGGATCGCGGAACTGAGCCTTGCCATGCCTCATCCAGGCGTACGATCTCACATCAGCAGAACAATCCTACAACCGCTCTAGTTACCGACGCACGCGGGCAGTTGGCGACCAAGCTACGAAGCATCCCGGCTAGGGTCGACTGAATTTTGGAAAATGACCTGGCTATTGCAGTTTGGCGTATTCCGCCTTGACTTGCTTCACGGTGGGGAGATCCGGATCCGCATCTTTCCAGAAACTGAGAACGTTCTGATACCCCGATTTGGCTCTTGCAGACTCGCCCTGCAGCGCGTACGCACGGGCGGCCCCTAATCTTGCGAAGGGCATGAGAATGTCCGTGGGAGCGTAATTGAAGAGAGTCAGGATTTTCTGGAATTCCGCGCCGGCGTGTGCTCCGTCGCCTGCCTTTAGATAGGCCAACGCACGGATATAGAGAGAAATCGTCGTTCCCCTGTCATAGGTCGACGCCGTCTTCATCAGGTCAACGGCTTTTTTGGCATCGCCAGTGTTAAGCGCGACTGTGGCTTGCGTTAGCGGCACGTCTACCGCCTGAACGAAGGTGTCGTCGGGACGCTCGTGCGCCTCGAGCAGGGTTAGTTCGAGCGCTTTCTTGTTCGCGCCAGCAAACGCAAGCACCCCAGCGGCATAACCCTTGACGTTGGGACTTGGATCAAGCGCGAGCGCGGCGTTGCAAGTCTCGGTCCCGTGCTTTAAATCTCCGAACATAACGGACACGTATGCCTCAGTGAGGAAATACGCAGCTTCCGAGTCCTTGAGTTGCAACCGTTTCGCGACCTCGCGAGCCTTTTCGTAAAATTCACGCGCTTTCTTAATCTGGCCACGGGAAGCAGCGATGTCCCCATGGCGGCTGTTGAGGCCCATATCCAGGTCCGGATGATCATGGAGGAAAATTTCCTCTTTTTCCATCCCGACGAGGTCGCCCTGAGCATAGGCAATCGTCGCCAGACCGTCATGCAAAGAGACGAAGACCGGATTGCGCTGTAATCCGGTACGTAGAATGGCCTTCGCTTCCTCGGGACGATTCAGACCCAGGTACGCGGAGGCGGCACTAGAATAACCACGGATCTCCTCCGGATCGATTCGCATAGCCTCTTGCGCGTTGGCTAGCGCCTTATCAAACTCCCCAAGGTTAATGTAAGTAATACTTAGGTTTACGTGCGGAGTGATGTCCCCCGGGTAAGTTTGCTTGTAAAGCTCGTAGGTGGCCTTACTTTTCTCCAGTTGTCCGGTATCGGTGTAATGGTGGGCGGCGATGTAAAGCCGTTCCGGTTCGCTGGCGCGATCCTTCAACTCAAACGCTTTATCAAGGTAGGGTTTTGAAGCGTTCATCTGCCCATAATTGCTATAGACCACGGCGAGGCGCGCGTAGGCCATGGCGAAGTTGGAATCGAGTTCGATGGCATGCTTGTAGAAAGGAATCGCGTTCAGATCATCGCCGGCGGCGTGCTTCTGATCCCCAAGACTGTAGCTTTTTAGAGCCTCAAGCGACGAGGTCGTGGCCTGCTCAAGCGGCTTGTCGAACTTTTGGATAGAAACGAGCGATTCGCCAAGCTTCTGGCGCATTTGACTGGCTGTCGAATCGAGAGCCTTCAGTACCTGGTCCTTGCTCGCGGCTCTATCCTGCACTTCCGCCAAAGTGTCGTTGCTGACGGTGTTGACGGCGGCCAATGTCACCAAAAACTGGCTGCCCACATTGGCGATCGAACCCGTGATCAATGCCTTGACGCTGCTGCGCTGGCAGATCTCGCGGGCTACTTCCGGCGTGAGGTGGGTGTCGGATGGTTTTCCCATGAGCGTCAGCGTTTGCTGAACTTTGCCCTCGGACAAGACCTTCAGGTAGGGCGACTGTTCTAGATCGACGGCAAGAGCCTTTCTCAACGTTCCGTCGAATACATTGTCGCCGGTAGTGTTAACGAAGTCGGCAATGAGAATCGCATCTTTCGTGGTCAACGCCCCTGCCTGGTGAGAGCGCAGATAGAAGGCAACGCCGATCAATGAGGCAATAACGAGGGCGGCTACTGACGAGATCTTTTTCCAAGGCTTTTTTGTGCCCTCCACCGCGAGTTCATTAGCCCGAACCAGTCCTGAGGATGCGCTCGCGGTCGTGCCCGAAAGGGTAGCCGCAATCACGCCAGAAGAAGAGGATGGAACGGCCTGCTGCCCGCGCGAGACCGTTTGTCGCGAAGCCGAATCGTGCGTCATGGGCTCGGTCCCAGAACTCGCCGCTGCCACGCGCCCGGTGTCTTTATCCCGCTTTAGTCGTTGCAAGTCGGCGCGCATATCCGCCGCATGCTGGTAGCGCAAATTGCGATCTTTTTCGAGAGCCTTAAGGATGATCCGCTCGAGATCGACCGGCAAATCCGGATTTAAACGTACGGGCGCACCCGGCGGCCGGTTAAGAATGGAATCAAAAGTCTCGGCGGTGCTTTCCCCACGAAAGGGAAGTGCACCCGTCGCCATTTCATAAAGAACGCAGCCAAACGAGAACAGATCGCTACGCGCATCGAGTTCTTTTGCTCGCGCTTGTTCTGGGGACATATAGGCTACGGTCCCGAGCGCAGAGCCAGGACTGGTAAGGTTTGCATCTGCCAAACCTGTCTTCGTCGCATCGGTGGGCTTGCCACCCGGCCCGGTCATTTTTGCCAAGCCAAAGTCTAAAATCTTAGCGTGTCCACGTTTGGTAATGAAAATGTTCGCGGGTTTGATGTCGCGATGCAGAATGCCTTGCGCGTGCGCCGCGTCCAGCCCGTCTGCCACTTCGATGGCAAGTACCAATAAGGTGTCCAACTCGAGCGCACGGCCCAAAATCGCATGCTTCAACGTCACTCCGTCGAGAAACTCCATGGCGATAAAAGCCTCGCCGTTCTGTTCATCAATTTCGTAGATCGTGCAGATGTTGGGATGGTTTAACGCCGATGCCGCCTGCGCTTCACGCTGAAAGCGGCTGAGGCTCTGCGTGTCGCGGCTTACCTCAGACGGAAGAAACTTGAGCGCGACGAAGCGGTTCAGCTTCACATCCTCCGCCTTGTACACAACCCCCATGCCCCCACCGCCGAGTTTTTCGACAATGCGGTAGTGCGAGAGAGTTTGGCCGATCACAGTGCGCGAATGTTACGTGGTTCAAAAGGCCAAGTCAACGAGAGTGGGTGACTTGCGCCGCCCCTTCACCCTACCTCGAATTAACCATTGTTGAAACGCCGCCTCTCTAACAACGTCACTGCGTGGTGTTCACGATGTCACTGGCAATCAAATTGTTTCAATGGTCTGAGCGTCGCGAAAGGCCGCCGAAAAATCCGAGTAATCGGCGGGGACGTGATCTGCCCATACAGGTGTCCCGCTGGCAGCTTTTGGTAGATCGGCATAGGATTTCCCGACTCATGGTATCCATAGGGAATGGGATCGCTCCGGGCGCGCCGGCTAACAAGCTGTTTGAACAGTGACTTGCGGTTAGTCCGTGATCTGGGCACCATCCGGAGAGAGGCCGCTATTTGGCGCGAGCAATTGTGGCCGACTTAATTACACTGGCACAGGGAGGAGACTTCCGGAAAATTCCAGACCGCTAGTGTATTCACCGCTGTGGCCCGATACGGCGCATAAGGTCGACGAAGCGTGGGTCCGAGCGCAACGGGTCCCAGAGGGGATCCAGCTTAAGGCTGCTCAGTGCGATAAAACTGCGGTCCTCATAAGTCTTCTCGAGCCATGTAAAAGCTTGGTCCTTGTCCTTTAGTCCGAGGTATATAATCGCCAAGGAAAAAGGCGAAAAGTGCTCCTGTTGTGGTTTTGCCTTCTGTTCATTCAGAATCCGAAGCGCTTCGCTCGCTCACCCAACATGGCGTGAGTGTATCCCAGGCAAGAAAGGCACCTGTCCGCGGGCAGCTTTTCAAATTCGGTCAGTGCTTCTCGATACCTGCCCAATGCAGCGTAGGTGAACCCCAATCCCTCATGAGACGCAAGGTAACTTGGGTCGAGCTCCAAGGTCTTCCGATCCTGTTGAATCGCCTCATCGAATCGTCTGGCTAAGTAAAGTTCGTCGGCCATGCCGGAGCTAAACAAAGGATTAACTGGATCAAGTTCCAGAGTGCGTTTTTTCTCGGCCAAGGCTTGGTCAGAATTTCCAACAGCGCTAAGATAGTTAGAGTACTCAAAATGAGCTATGGGATCAGCGGGATTTAGCGCCAGAGCTCGTTCAAAGTGTTTTCTGGCAGCCCCCCAATCCCAGTCGTACCACAGGTTGACTAAGCCCATGGAAACATGGGCCTCAGCGAGGTTGTCGTCCAACTCCAGAGCTTTCCCAGCCGCTGCCCTTGCTTTTGGCATCGCCTCCCGCGGGGGAAGCTCACTCCAATAAATGTGAGTGACC
>JAYVCW010000133.1:0-5732 GCA_043749775.1 Acidobacteriaceae bacterium
GAATTAGTCGCTGCCGAAGAGGCTGGGGCGCAAACTTGAGGGCAGAACGGAAAGGTACCGGCGGGGGCAAGCGCGTCCCTCGATCCAGCAGGCCTGCAAGAGCGAAATGTATCCGTTCGAGCGCATGGCAACTAGAACGAGTATATCTTGCCCTTGAGCGCGGCGTAACCCCCTAAAATGCACGAAAAGGAATGTGGGCTAGTCTGGCGTTTTTAGGCAAAGTGATCCCGCCTCGGGCACCTTTGCCGTTATTCAGGCTGTCTTGCCGGACGTTAGCTACATTCGTCACGCCGTCCCTAAATCACGGTGCCGAACCCCAATGGGTGGCCACTGATCTCCAGGCGGTCCATCGACGCATCCCTGCATGGGATGGTTGCGTCACAGCTGTCAAAGCGTCTAGTAACAATCTTTTCAAGCACGAATCAAGATTGCCGTTCCCGATTCCATCCCGACAATTACGCTCCACCATGGTGCTGGATCAGTTACTCTGCAAATAATGCGTTTGTTTCGTTTTCTCCGTCCCTCGCACCAGCACTCCGCATTTTCAGCAACGCTCTTGCTGATGACGGCGATTACGCTTTCGCGCGTGATCGGATACCTCCGCGAAGCCTACATTGCTTTCGCCTTCGGAGCAGGACAGCAGACCGACGCTTATGTTGCGGCCTTTACCCTGCCGGATTGGCTCAACTACATCGTTGCCGGCGGTACCGCCTCGATCACTTTCATATCCATCTACACCCGCTTCACAGCTCAGAAGCGCGAAGCGGACGCGCAAAAAACTTTCTCTATCATCATTACCGTGATGACCACCGTGCTGGTAATCGGCACAGTCATTGCCGAGATTTTTACCCCGCAATTTGCCGGATGGATGTTCCACGGCTTCACGCACGAGCAAATGCATTTATGTGTGAGCCTGACGCGCATTCTTCTACCAGCGCAGGTCTTCTTTTATGTCGGCGGAGTGGTGTCGGCCGTTCTACTCTCGAACCGACTTTTCCTGCTCCCCGCATTCGGCCCCGTGATCTATAACATCTTCATTGTTGCAGGCGGAGTGATCGCCGGTCACCGCATGGGCATTGCCTCCCTCGCCTACGGCGCGCTATTCGGGAGCGTGGCCGGGCCTTTTCTCATCAATGCCATCGGCGCGGCAAAAATCGGAACCGGATATCGTCCGTCCTTCGACATAAAAAATCCGGCGTTTCGCGAGTGGGTGCGGCTTTCGATTCCGTTGATGCTCGGAGTCTCGCTCGTCACCGCCGATGACTGGATTCTCCGGTACTTTGCATCGAGCGGCGTCGGAGATATTGCCCGCCTCAACTATGCTAAGCGCCTGTTTGCGGTGCCGATTGCGATCCTCGGCCAGGCCGCGGGGCAAGCCTCGCTGCCATTTTTCTCCCGCCTTTTCGGAGAAAAGAAATTTGAAGAATTTGCCGCGACAGTCAATGCCTCTGTTTATCGCATCACCGCCGCCTCGCTCTTAATGACCGGATTGATGATGTCCGTCGCCGTTCCCTTAGTCGATCTCGTCTACCGCCGCGGCCACTTTACCTTCGCGGATTCGCAATCGACTGCGGTTTATTTTTTTTGGTTTTCGCTGTCGCTCGCATTATGGGCAAGCCAGGCGCTCTATGCCCGCGCCTTCTACGCCTCGGGCAACACGCTGACGCCGATGATTGCATCTTCGGCAATTACGCTCGGGACGATTCCTCTTTACGCTCTGCTCTTTCGCACGCTCTCCGTCACCGGACTGGCGATTGCCTCCGACTTAGGCATTGCAGCCAATGCAGTGGCCATCGCATTCCTCTTGCACCTGCGAGGGATGGTGCCGTTTAGTGGCATGAACTGGAAAGAATTGTCGAAAGCTGCGCTGGTGGGAGCGGTATCGGGAGGCATGAGCTACGAGGTCATGCGCATCGTGATGGTAAACGGAAGCCGTCGCGCCGATTTGCTAGCGTTAGCTTTGGGATCTCTAACGTGGGCAGCAGCAGTCGCTGCCGGATTGTGGCTGCTACGTTCGCAGCTCCCAGCAGACCTGCGTAGGAAGAAAACGGTTTCGTATCCGCGCGTTGCCGAAGGTCAAGTGCAGGAAACCATGGCGGCCGGCACAGAACCGTAGAGCGTGGTGGGGCGGAGAAGGGTGTCCGCATCAACCCGAGTTGGGGACAAAGAAAACGGACCCCGTATTGAGGTCCGTTTTTGGAATCTTTCGGAAGCCAGGGCAGGGCTACTATGCCCGAGCGGCAACTGCAGGTTCCGGTGCCGCCACGCCTTTCGTGTCTTCCGACTTCGATTCGACCTTGGCACCAGGCGAGCCAGCCTTGCGGATATCAATGCCGCCTTTGAAGAAGGCGCCGTCTTCGATGGAAATACGGGCAGCCACAACGTCTCCGGTTAAAGAGCCATCGCTGCGGATATCGACTCGGTCGCTGGCAGTAAGATTTCCACGGACCTTGCCGAGAACTACGATCTCACGCGCGCTGATGTTAGCTGATACCACGCCATTGCGGCCGATGGTGACGCGATTGCCGGAAAGGTTGATGGAACCTTCAACTCGGCCGTCGATGTATAAGGATTCGGAACCAGTGACTTCACCCTTGATTACGAGCGACTTGCCGATCGTGGCTTGGTCCGAAGTCGTTCCGGCGGTCGAAACCGGGCGCGGTACCGCCGCGGGCTCACTGGCGTTCATCATCGGCGTAGTCGTCGCCATGGATGATGGGCTGCCGGTGGACGTGCTCGGACGCTCCGGCTCATTCGGCCGGCCTGGTGTCGCAGGTTGATTCGTGGGCTTCCACATTGTCGTCGAAATCCTTTCCTGGTTTCTTATGATTAAGGGATTCTAAAGGCAAGGCCGCATTTCGGCTGCCAAACGAATTGTACTCCTCGATACCCCTGGCCGCTATGTGGAAATTTAGCTTTTATTGATTAAAACTCGTATTTCAGGGGCGCAACTCCCCATTTTTTTGGCGCTCAAGTGGGACCCAAATCGCGTAAGCTTTGCGTTTGACGCCGAATTTATGCCCAGCTTTTAGCGGCGCCTAGCCCGGCTACCTCGGACAAAAATACACCTTATACTCCGGTCACCAAGTGAGGTCCGCAAAAACGGAGTCAACGAAAACGGAGCGTCAGACCCTTATTAATTTGTCATGCCGAACGTAGCAAGGGTCCGCAGTTTTTTCGCAAAGATCAACTCTTCGATCCGTTAGGATATCCATTCTGTGGCGTTACGGGAGGCGCTAAGACATGCAGTCCGTTCGCATGAAGCTCATTTTCATTAAGTTCGCCAAGTTCGCTACGTTCGCGAGCATGCATCTATCGCTAGTTGCGGCGCTCGCTTTTCTGGCAACTTTCTGTTTGGCCCAAGACATTCACGGCGCCTGGCAAACAGCGGTTGCGGATCCGATCCTGCATACCAACGAACGCTTCGTGCTGCATATTTCCGACAAGAACGGTGCGATCGCGGCCTCGCTCGACGTTCCTGAACGCTTCGAATTCGGTCACGACATGGACACTTTGTCTTTCGAAACTCCAACGTTGCGCTTCCACTCTCGCGGAGCAGCGTTTGAAGGAAGCATTGCCCCGGACGGTTCGTCGATTCAGGGCGTCTGGACTGTCGGAGCAGAAAAACAGAGGCTGACGTGGCAACGCACAAGTGCGTCCCCGGCAAATCGCATGGAGACCGTGGCGCTGACCCTCCGGTCGCTCATGCACCTGCCGGCCGAGGAGTGGAAGACTCACACTGGAGATATTGCGCATGGCGAGGCCGTCGATCTAGACGACAGTTCTTGGAAAACGATCGGTCCGAACAGCAAGGGACCGAACGAGGCGGTGTGGTGCCGGCGCTGGATCGAAGTCCCCAAAACTCTCCAAGGGTACGATCTGACGGGGTCGAGAATCTGGTTCGTTTTTCAAGATGAAGCGAATGGTCCTGCCACCCAGATCATTTATTTCAACGGACGCCGCGTGGCGATGGGTGACGAACTTGAGCCGATCGTGCTCTTCGATAACGCCAAGGTCGGAGACAAGGTCTTGGTAGCAGTCAAAATTCTGCAGACCGTGGACCAGAAGCACCTCATCGGTGCCAACCTCCGAGTTGAATTTCCCAGCGGACGGCCAGATCCGAATCAGATTTTTCAGGAACTGGGGAGCGCATCGCTGCTCAAAAGAACCGCGGGCCCGGGTGGCGCAAAGATTGAAACTGATTTGGCCAAGGCCGCCGACGCGGTCGACCTGGATGCGTTATCGCATTCCGACCAAGCGAAGTTCGACGCCTCTCTCCAGCGCACCCATAATTTGCTCAACCCGCTTAAGCCGTACTTTCAGCAGACTTCAATTCGGCTGACGGGCAACGCGCATATTGACGCCGCGTGGCTGTGGCCATGGAGCGAGACCGTCGACGTGGTACGCCGCACCTTCGGCACCGCGTTGCAGTTGATGGATGAATATCCGAAATACACATATACGCAATCCGCCGCGGCCTACAACGAATGGATGTTCGAAAAATATCCTTCCATGCACCGGCAAATTCAGAATCGGGTGAAAGAGGGCCGGTGGGAGATGGTCGGCGGCATGTGGGTTGAGCCCGATTTGAACATGCCGGATGGCGAATCATTGGTGCGGCAATTACTCATCGGCAAGCGCTTCTTCAAAGAAAAATTCGGAAGCGAGGTGCGTATCGGGTGGAATCCAGACTCCTTTGGCTACAACTGGCAACTGCCGCAAATTTATAAAAAATCAGGGATCGATTATTTCGTCACCCAGAAGATGACATGGAACGATGCGAACCAGTTGCCCATGAAAGTGTTCTGGTGGCAATCGCCCGACGGGAGCCGGGTGCTAACTTATTTTCCGCACGACTATGTAAATGAAATCGACCCGCTAAGAATCGCATCCGACGTTGCGGCGCTTCAGACGGCGCATCCTGGCATTCCGGAGATGATGCATCTCTACGGAGTCGGCGATCACGGAGGCGGACCGACGCGCGCCATGCTCGAGAACGGCGTGCGCTGGTCGGAAGAAAATAAAGTTTTTCCAAAGACTAGTTTTGGCACGGCGCAGGGATTTTTCTCCGATGTCGAAACGAAGGTCGATAGCACTGGTGCACCGGTTTGGAATTACAAGGAGCTGGCGAAAGGCAACACCTCTTTACCATCGCCCGCTAACGGAAAGCTGACGTTGCCTGTCTGGAACGACGAACTTTACTTTGAGTATCACCGCGGCGCGTTCACAACTCAGGCGAATCACAAGCGCAACATGCGCGAGAGCGAAGAGCAGCTGCTCAACGCGGAAAAGTATTCTTCACTAGCATGGCTGGCTGGCGACCCTTATCCGGGCGAGCAACTCACTGCCTCGTGGAAGAAAGTTCTGTTCAATCAATTCCACGATCTAGCCGCGGGATCAGGCATCGCGGACATCTATCGCGACGCGCAACGCGACTACGATTTTGTCCGCCTGCAAACCGATCAAATTTCTTCGCAAGCCATGAAGTCGATTGCCAGTCAGGTAAAGACCATCGGCGAGGGCGCGGCTGTTTTGGTCGCGAATCCATTGGCCTGGCAACGAACGGACCTGGTAAAGATCAATCTGCAAATGTCGCAGCGGGTCAAAGAAGAAATATCTGTAGTAAATTCGCGAGGCGAACCGCAGCTATTCCAAATACTCTCCCGAGACCGCCAGCGGAACACTTATGAACTGCTCGCTAAAGTGAACAATGTTCCATCTTTGGGATACGA
>JAYVCW010000134.1:0-2270 GCA_043749775.1 Acidobacteriaceae bacterium
GAACAATATCCCGAGTCAGATCGCCCGACACAGACCAGAAAATTTATTGTGCATACCATCAGAACAGACGCGCATCAAACAAAGCCAGGCGCGGGCGAAATGGTGTGCGGAGCAACGCTTTGGTTGGCGGCAAACACGGATCCCGAATTTCGTTCTTTACTGCGACAAGGTAATGTCACTGTTTGCTTTAATATCACCGGCGACGACGAAGGCGGATATTCTAGTGAATTTTCGATAAAGAGAAGTAGCGATGCCTAGATCGGCAAGGCTCTCGCCGTCACTATTATTAGTTTTTCTTTGCAGAACCTGGAGACTCTCCTGCATCCGGCTGCAATAATGTCCTTGCGATGCGAATTCCGAAATTGTCGGAACGATTCACAGGCGCTACCGGTTTTCGGTTGGCAGACCGGATATTTCGAGGGAGGTATTCCCATGATCCACCGCGGAGTATGCGTGAAAATGGATCGCCCCCTGCCCAGACCGAACCATCCTGCGGTGCGCCTTGATAGTCCGGATGCCAGTTGTCCTCACACCACTCCCATACATTGCCGTGCATATCGTAAAGGCCGAAAGCGTTAGGAGCAAACGAGCCGACCGGCCCTGGCTGCCTGTTATCCCATTGACCACCGCATGTGTAGCAATTGGCATTTCCGCGCGCCCCTGCGTCTTCACCCCAAGGAACGGCCGTCTGAGTTCCGGCGCGCGCCGCGTATTCCCATTCGGCCTCGGAAAGAAGTCTGTAGGTCTGGCCGGTCATGCGGCTTAGCCAACCCACATATTTTTTGGCATCGTCCCAACTGGCATTGATGACCGGCTGCGTGCCACGGCCAAAATGGCTATCAGAAGCAACGGGGCACCCGCCGACTGAAACGCAGGCGTCCCACTCCGAGAAAGTAACCTCGAATTTCGAAACAGCGAAAGAATTCGAGATAACGACCAAGTGTTGCGGGATTTCCTGCGCAAGGCGACTGAGCTCAGAATTGTTATAATATCGGTTGAGCTCTGCAGGTGGTGACCCCATCACGAATTGTCCAGGCGGCACCACAATCATTTCAGGACAATCCTGCGGACAGTCACGAAAGGATTCCTTCGGTTTGAGAGCTCTTTCCCTTTGGGGTGTAATCACGTAGGGGCGCACATTTGCCACCATGTATGGCCGCATGATCCGGAACCAGTTGAACTGCTCCTTCAAATAATCTTGCTCGAGCCAGCCGAAAACTGAACCCACTACACAGACGGTAAGAGCGCCGACCAGAGTTTTCACGTATTGAATTCGCCGCCGCGCCGAACGCTCAGCCACTTCACAGGCCGCGATGTAGTCGAGTTCAGATTGGCCGATCCGTTTCCGGTATCCTTCGACACCTATCAACTCCACCACCTCAGCAAGCCGCGTGTCCTTGTGGTTGAGGAACGCGGAACTCCGATTGTAGCGATTCCATGCGGATGCATCGACCTGAAGAGATCTTAGAGCGTCCAACCGACCCCGCTCTGGCTCCAGCCAAGTATTCAATCTGGTCCATTCACGAAATAGCGCCTCATGGGCGACTTCGACGGTGCCGCCGTCCGCCTCGCCTTTGCGAACAACAAGGCGCCAATGATCAAATCGCAGTAGTAAGTCTTGCTGTTCTTCGTCGAAACTATTCCACGCGGCGATGCGCCTGATAGTTGCGCCCTGGTCGTTGATTTCGGCAAGTGCCGGCACGAACGTCGAAGCTGCAAGATCGATCCGCCGTTTTGCCGGCGGCGTCGCCGGAAGCGATACATCCTCTTCCGGGGAGAACCCGCGAAGCGCGCGCTCAGCGGCATCCTCTATGAGCCCTTTGAGACCTCCAACCTTATCGTAGTTATCTTTCGTCAGAGCTCCAGACGCACCGTACTGGCGCCACAAGCGCTGCAGGGCAAACGCCAGCATTGGAAGTGCGTCTTCCTTCGGCGCATCTTCCATCAGGGCATCTACCAACGCCTGTTCAACCTGAACGCCGTAACGCTTCGCAGGTTCTTCAACAACGCTATCGAATCGAAATACTGGTAGTGCGCGCAGATCGTAACCGCGCGCTTCCAAATTCTGGAAACGCCGGTGGCGCTGCAGTTCAGGGAAACTGTCGGTCCGGATCGTGAAGATAAGTTGCCAACTAGTTGTCGCGGCAGCAAGTGCCGCACGCAAATAGTCGACAAGCGCCTCGCCGCTGTCGCCATCTGACCGAGCCATCTCTTCGGCCTGATCGACACTAATGAGAATAGTTGCGGCGGGACGACCGGCGGCTTCGCGA
>JAYVCW010000135.1:0-2543 GCA_043749775.1 Acidobacteriaceae bacterium
GTGGACGTAACGCGGGAGGACAATGCGGTCGGCCTCTTGAAGGAAATGGCGGAGAAGAACGTATTGGTTGAAATCTGCCTCACCAGTAACGACGTGATACTAGGCGTGAAGGGAGCGCAGCACCCTTTGCATGCTTACCGAAAATACGGCGTTCCGGTAGCGCTAGCAACAGATGATGAGGGCGTCTCTCGCGCGGACATGACTGCTGAATATGTACGGGCCGTCGAAGATCAAGGGTTAACGTACGGCGAGTTGAAGGCCATGGCTCGCAACAGCCTGGAGCACAGTTTCTTGTCAGGAAAGAGTCTGTGGGCGAATGGCAAGAGCTTTCAGCGCGCCTCCGGTTGCGGCAAGGATGCCGCGAGTGCGGCACATATCTCCGCTGGGTGCGAAGCGTTCCTGAAGCAGAATGAAAAGGCCGCAACGCAATGGCAGCTAGAGCGGGCATTTTCAGAATTCGAGAAGAGCTTCTAGATCGCGGCAGAAGACACATCTATGAAACAAGACTGGTTCTACAAAGCTAAAGAGGCTGCTGAGTTTCTGCTGTCGCGAACTTCACTGCGGCCCCGGATCGGCCTCGTGCTGGGATCGGGGCTGGGCGCGTTTGCAGACGACCTCTCCGATGCGGTACGAATTCCCTATGCGGAGATTCCCTTCTTCCCGCGTTCGACGGCCGTTGGACATGCGGGGACAATGGTCATTGGCTCGGCCGGCGGCGTCCCGGTTGCGACTATGCAGGGGCGCGTGCATCTCTACGAAGGCTATTCGGCGCAAGAAGCGGCGCTACCGATGCGCGTGCTGGGACGGATGGGCATCAAGACTGCGATCCTCACCAACGCGGCGGGCGGCATCAATTTGGAGTATGGGCAAGGCGCACTCGTAGTGCTTCGGGATCACATCAATCTGCAGGGCCAGAACCCGCTGACAGGCTCGAATGATGACCGCTTCGGGCCACGCTTCCCCGATATGTCGGAAGCGTATTCGAAGGCCTATCGGAAACTTGCAATCGCCGGGATGGAGCGTTTGGGAATTCCTCCGCATGAGGGCGTTTATGCGGGATTGCTGGGTCCGAGCTATGAAACGCCAGCGGAGATTCGATACCTGCGCGCGATCGGAGCGGATTTGGTCGGAATGTCAACCGTGGCGGAAGTGATCGCCGCGCGGCACATGGGGATCGAGGTTCTGGCGATTTCTTGCGTGACCAACATGGCAGCGGGCGTTCTGGATCAGCCGATTCATCATCAAGAAGTTTTGGATACGGGTGAACGGGTGAAAGGCCAGTTTGTGGCGCTGTTGCGCGGGGTGCTGGGAAAGATGGCGGCCAGCTTTTAGCCTCTGATCACATCCGAGAGTTCAAAGGGGATGGAGCGACCGCTCCATCCCTCTTTCTCTTAGAACTTCAATTTCAATCCCAACTGGATCACGCGAGGTCCGCCCCCGCCGAGGCCGGGGTTGCCCTGAGCTACGTCCGGAGTTTGTGTGATGAGTCCAATACGACAAGGTGGCCCAGAACTTGGTGCTGGATCGCAGACCTTGACTCCGTTTTCGTCAAACCCGGGCGTTATCGTGTTGTTGGGTAGAGACAAATTGGGGTGGTTGAAGATGTTGAACAACTCCGCTCGAAATTGAAGAGCAAGGCGCTCGGTGATTTGTGTCTGCTTATCGAGGGAGAAGTCAGCATTCCAATAACGCGGGCCGTAAAAGGCGTCGCGCCCTAAATTTCCAAAAGTTCCTGGCTGAGGCTGAGTAAATGCTAAAGGATTGAAGTAGCCGGTCGCGGCAGTCCAATTCGACTGAATTGGATTTACCCCAGGAATAATATTCGGGCGCTGATTGAAGTAGAAGCGATTGCTGGTGTCATTCGACGTGATGATATTGATGGGCCGACCCGACTGAGCGCTCCATATCCAGTTTGCTTCCCAACCCGAGCCTAACTTCTTAGGAAGGGCCTTCACCGTCGGAACACGGTAGTTGACGGCTGCTGTAAACCGGTGGCGGGTATCGAACGTGGAAGGCGCGCGCTCCGCTCTAAGGTTTGTGGAATCCTGCGGAAAGGCGGCACCCGCTGTGAAATCAATGCCATCCGAGGCGTCGTCGATTGATTTCGACCAAGTGTAGGTCGCGAAGCCGGAGACCCCCGCCCAGCCTTGCAGTCGCAACGTACTCTGGAAGGCATGGTAAGTGGAGGAGGAGATCGGTGCTAACGTATGCACATTCCCGTAGTTTGGAAAGACTGTGTGATTCCCATTGGAATCTGACTGATTGGCGTCGAACAATCGCACCAGTTTAGTACCTTTACTACCCACATAACCAATTTCGAGCGCGGCAGCCTTTGTCAGCTGTTCCTGCAGATTGAAATTCCAGTTTTGCGTGTATGGCGTGGCAAATTTCCTGGGTGTAACGAAGATATTTGGCGCGGACGCGGACAGACTATAGATCGGGCCGCTGTTCGTCCCATTGAAAATGCTACCGTCGAAATTGAGAGCTGTAACCGGCTTGGCGCCAATCGGGTTGGTGGCAATACCGGCGGAGGGCGTAAAGCT
>JAYVCW010000136.1:0-5551 GCA_043749775.1 Acidobacteriaceae bacterium
AATCTTAGCGAATTGCCGCCCGCGGGCAAACCCCTGCTCTGCCGGCAGTGAATGGTGTCATGCATAACCGCGGTCGTCCATCAATCTTTCGGAGACCCATGGTCAATCGAAATTACTTGACGGCGATGAGTCTAAACATGCTTGATCTGGCGTATCGGACTTGCGGGCCTCTTGTCGCCCGGTGCCACAATTCGAAACGGGCCCCTTCTCGAATACAGCCGTTAAAATCGCGTTCAATAGCACAATGACGCATTTCTCGACCAATCTCTAACTTTTTTAGTAAGTTAAGATGACTTCCCGGTTGCCAAGACTACCTTCAGAATCGACGCACCCATAAGCAACGTCGTCTAGAGGCTATAATTGCGACCACCGATGGCCCTCGCTTCTGGCACAAAACTAGGCCCTTACGAAATCCAATCGCCGCTTGGCGCAGGCGGCATGGGCGAGGTATATCGCGCCCGGGACACTCGGCTTGACCGCACCGTCGCCATCAAGGTATTACCTTCGCATCTCTCCGACGACCCCGGATTGAAACAACGCATGGAGCGGGAAGCGAAAGCTATTTCGGCCCTGCAACATGCCAATATCTGCACGCTGCACGATATAGGTTCGCAAGATGGCA
Source organism: Acidobacteriaceae bacterium (assembly GCA_043749775.1). GTDB lineage: Bacteria > Acidobacteriota > Terriglobia > Terriglobales > Acidobacteriaceae > Acidiflorens. The sequence goes on from JAYVCW010000136.1 coordinate 623, forward strand.
CGGACTTTTTGGTGATGGAGTATCTCGAAGGCCAAACCTTGGCCGAGCGTCTGGGCAAAGGCGCGTTGCCGCTTGATCAGGTTCTGAAGATAGGAACGGAAATCGCGCAGGCGCTCGAGAAGGCGCATCAACAAGGCATTATCCATCGTGATCTGAAGCCTGCGAACATCATGCTCACCAAGGCTGGCGCAAAGCTGATGGACTTTGGTCTGGCAAAACCAGAGATATTGATTTCGTCGCAAGCTGTCGGGCCGTTCACTCCTTCTACGCCAACCTTGAATCTGGCTTCGCTTACTTCGGCTGCGTCGCCCCTCACGCAAAAGGGTTCGATCGTTGGGACGTTCCAATACATGGCTCCTGAACTTCTGCAAGGAGCTGAAGCCGACGCTCGCAGCGACCTCTTCAGCTTCGGATGCGTGCTCTACGAAATGATCACCGGACGCCGCGCTTTCGAAGGCAAATCGCAACTTAGCGTGTTTACAGCGATTCTGGAAAAAGATCCGGAACCGATCACCGACAGCCAGCCGCTTGCTCCGCCTCTTCTTGATCGCGTGATCCACGGGTGCCTCGTCAAAGATCCAGCGGATCGCTTGCAGTCCGCGCATGATGTCGCGATGGACCTGCACTGGGTTGACTCGCTCCGTACCTCTACGTCAGATCCAGATTCTTCCCGCGCGTTCGCGCCCAGCCGCGTTTCCTGGCTTGCCGCTGTCGCGGCCGCTATTATTCTGGGAACACTTGCCGGATTCTTCCTTCATCGCCCGGCTCGGTCCTCGCCCAGCATTCGCGCCTCGCTCAATCCCCCACCCGGCGGACACTTCCGCCTGACCGACGACGCTGCCGGCCCACCCGTGCTTTCCCCGGACGGAATGTTTCTCGCATTCACCGCTACCGTTGACGGCAAGACTTCCATCTGGGTCCGTCCGATGAATTCAACGGATGCCCGGGCGCTACCTGACACCAGCGACGCCATTTTCCCATTCTGGTCCCCCGACAGCCGCTCCATCGGGTACTTCGCCAGTAATAAGTTGAAGACGATCGAGATGGATGGCGGCGTGTCGCAGGTCATTTGCGATGTCACGCTGGGACGCGGTGGTGCATGGGGAGCCGGTGGCGTGATCGTGTTCTCTCCGGCGCCAACGGATGGTTTGTTAAAGGCCAGTGCGAGTGGGGGCGCTCCCACCCCTCTTATCAAGTTAGATGGGTCCCTTTATACCTCCTACCGCTGGCCGTTTTTTCTACCGGATGGCAAGCATTTTCTCTACTTCGCCATGCATCACGACCCTTCAAAATCCCCGAGCAACGCCATCTACTACGCGTCGCTCGATGGCCACGAGAATCGTCTGCTAATCCACGCCCAGACCAACGGTGTCTATGCGTCCGGGTACCTTCTGTTCGGCCGCGGTGACCAGTTAATGGCCCAGCCCTTCGACCCCGCCAAAGGCACATTGAGTGGACAGGCGCAGTCGGTCTCTTCGGGTGTGCTGAACGATGTAACGACATGGCACCTGGGCGCGTCTGCTTCCGATGATGGAGTGTTGGCGTATGGCAATGGAAATTCCGGCAGCGTTCAATTGGTGTGGATGGACCGCAGTGGAAAGCAAACGGCCGTCGCTGCTGAGAATTTGCAGAACTTGCAGTTTGCCCGCCTCTCACCACAGGGCGATCGCGTCGCTCTTATGCTTGATTCCGGCATCAATGACATTTGGACAATGGATTTGGCGCACGGCGTCCGTACCCGCCTGACCTTCGGCCCGGTTGCCAACACATATCCAGTCTGGTCGCCGGATGGCAAGTGGGTCGCCTATGGCTCTGTACGGGCAGGAGTGAGCACCATCTACCGCAAGCCCGCCGACGGAAGCGGGGCTGAGGAGACGCTCGTCTCGAATCCGGATACAAAGGGCTTAATGCCAACTGATTGGTCGCACGATGGCAAAACCCTGCTCTATGCCACTGGCCTTACAACCGGGGATCAAAGCGTCTGGGCTGTGCCGTTGCAAGGAGAACGAACACCGCTTCAAGTGATTACGCACGCAACCAACGGAGTACTATCCCCGAACGGCCGATGGCTCGCTTATACTTCGTTCTCCGGGCCGTCGCAAGTCTATGTTGAGGCCTACGGGGGCAGCCAGGGTAAGTGGCAAGTATCTCCCAATGGCGGGCAGTTGCCGCAGTGGAGCAAAGACGGCAAAGAGCTCTATTACTTGGATGCCACACAGTCCATCGTGGCCGTGCCGGTCAAAGACCGAGGAAACACGCTCGAATTCGGAGCTGGCCAGACGCTAGTTAGCCAGTGGACTGTGCTGAGCACACCCTTTTACAGCGTTTTTCCCGACGGTCAAAAACTCTTAATGGAACGGGTTTCGCAGCAGGTCAGCCAACCAATCACAGTCGTCACTAACTTCACTGCTCAGTTAAAAAAATAAGAGTACTTATTGTCGGGGACAGGTCTCAGCTACGCCAAGGTCGTCAGCATCCTGCGAGGGTACATGGCCGTTTACAGATGTGGATATGAAAGAGGCGTCCCAGCGCCGATGACTCCTGCATATGCTGAGCATTTTTTCTCGTTTCTGAAAGGTGAACATCTTGAAAATCTGGTCCCTGTATGCATTGCTGACAGTACTTACGTGGGGGCTGTGGGGTTTGTGTAGCAAAATTGCCTTCAACTATGCGAAGCCTCGTCAGGCATTGCTGTTCCAAACCGTGGGAGTCCTGGCGTTTGCCGTGCTCGTACTATTTCTGGAAAAGTTCCATGTCGAGTGGAACCTTCCTGGATTTAGCTGGGCGGCGGTCGGTGGCTTTCTCGCTTTCGTCGGATTCTTGACCTTCTTCGTCGCTCTGGAACAAGGAAAGGCTTCCACGGTTGTGACGCTGTCTGCTCTGTATCCAGTCGTAACCATTCTGTTGAGTATTGCTTTTTTGCACGAGAGGCTGACAGTACGACAGAGTATTGGCATTGTCCTGGCTCTTGTAGCCAGCGGCCTGCTGGCGGCAGAGTGAACGTTACGTTAATGCCGCGCGCGGCGATGGGTTACTTGAGCCCATTGACGTGGATGGCGACGGTCTTGAGGTGTGTCATGTCTTCGAAAGTGAACCGACCACCAAGACGACCGTAGCCGCTGCGCGTGCCGCCACCTCCGCCGAACGGTTCGTGCGCTTCCCAGTAATCAGTAGTGTCGTTGATGACGACATTTCCGCAGCGCAAACGTTCTGCAAAATAGAAGGCTTTGTCGATGTCCTTAGTGAAAACGGCCATTTGCAGTCCGTATCCGGTCCCGTTCGCGAGTGCGATCGCTTCGTCGTATTGATCGACTGTAATGACCGGGACAACGGGTCCAAAGGTCTCGTGGATATTGAGCAGAGTTTCTGGACTCACGTTATCTACAACGGTGGGTTCAAAAAACATTTTTGTCGCCTGACCAATAACGCGTTTGCCTCCAAACACAATCCGGGCGCCTTTTTGTTGCGCGTCTGCAAGGTGCTGCTCAGTTTTTTCTAATACCGCAACATTGTTCATCGGTCCCATTTGCACTTCACGCCGGAATGGATCGCCAACATGAATTGCTTTCGCTTCCTGCACGACGAGGTCGAGGAAGTCCTTATGGACCCGGCGGTCAACGAGCACGCGTTCGGTAGCGCAACAGACTTGACCCGCGTTGAAATACGCGCCAAAGGCCGCCGCCTTCGCGGCGCGTAGAAGGTCAGCGTCCTCCAGAACAATTTGCGGTCCATTTCCTCCGAGTTCCATGAGTAGTTTCTTTATTCCAGCCCGCCGCTGGATGAGGTCGCCTGTGCTGGTCTCACCGGTCAGGCCGATCCCGTCGATGCCAGGATGCGTTGCCAGAGCATCTCCGGTGGATGGTCCGTCGCCCGAGACCAGGTTGAACACACCGGGAGGTAGATCTGCCTCCGCAATGCACTGCGTCAAGAGAAATCCCGAAAGCGGGGTCTGTTCGGCGGGCTTGAAAACCAGGGTGTTACCCGCCGCCAAGCCGGGTCCAAAATATTCTGATGGGATGACGGTCGGGAAATTCCATGGCGTGATAATGCCCCACGCCCCAATGGAAACCTTGAACGTGAGTAAGCGCTTGTTCGGGTCTCGCGCCGGGATGATGGGTGTTTCCAGACGCTTGACGTCTTCCGCAGCGATCCGGAAGTTTTCAGCCGTCTCTTCCACCTCGGGCAGAGCTTCAGAGAAATAAGGCTTTCCCTGTTCCAGGGAGATGATTGTTGCAATCTCTTCTTTGTGAGCGAGGATGCGATCGGCAATTCGATGGCACGCCGCAGCACGCTCGAACGGAGCCGTGAGGCGCCAACCGTCCCAAGCACGACGAGCCGACGCCACCGCACGATTCACGTCGCCGCTCGAAGCACACGGGATTTTTGAAAGAACCTCTCCGGTCGCGGGACTCACTACTTCGTGCCGTTCCTTGGAGTCGCTCTCGCTCCACTTTCCATCGACGAAGATTTTCATCGGTGGGAGTGCCGCAAGCGCCTGATCAAACTGCACGGCGGTCGAACTCATAGACACCTCGCCAGACATGATTAGCGGGAAAGGCGATGCATTGCCCACCAAGCTCGCTCCCGCAGAGTAGACACGTTATCACACGCCCATCAAAGCCAGTACGACCGCGGGCGAACGCCTATCTGCCGGCAGTGAATGGTGTCATGCATAACCCGCCGTCGTCCATCAATCTTTCGGAGCCATAGTCAATCCGAGGCAATGCGCGGCTTCTCATCGGGGCTACATCGGGGCTACTTCGGTAGATGTCTGTACCCTTTGGCAGGTGTGATCGGGCTTGCTCGGCGTCCGCAAGTCATCTGAAGCAGGCGTTTTGGCCTGTGTTTATGCAGGTCCCGGAAGGGTAGGGAAATCCAGCGTTGCCGGCTTAAAATCTAGTCCAACATCTCACCGTCCGGCGGGCAAGT
>JAYVCW010000137.1:0-2469 GCA_043749775.1 Acidobacteriaceae bacterium
TTTCTGCGCGTGTATCGTTCGCGGCAAACGTATGAGGCGAGTGCCAAATTTACGACTTGGCTTTATCGCATTGCGACGAACCTGTCGATGAACTACGCCCGCGACACCAAGCACGAGCGCCCTGAAAACACGGTGAGCGTGGACGAAAAGGACGAAGCAACCGGGCTGGGATTTGATGTGCCGGACACTTCCCTATCCGTCGAGCAGAACATGGTGCGGCGGGAACGCTTGATGGCCATACGTCAGCGCGTGTTGTCGTTACCTGACAAGCAAAGGAATGCGGTGCTGATGCACAAGTATCAGATGATGGATTATAAGCAGATTGCGGAGGTTTTGAAGCTGAGTGAATCCGCTATCAAGTCGTTGCTGTTTCGCGCTTATGAAACATTGCGCGAACAGTTGAAAGAGTTTGTGTAAGCTGTGAGGTTCAATATGAATTGCTCTGAGATTCGTGAATCGATGCCGGACTTGGCGATTGGGTTGGAAGAACCATCGCCTGCGACAGTGCAGCATTTAGAAACTTGCGCGCCTTGCGCGACCCAGTTGCAGGAACTTCGTCAGACCATGGCGTTACTCGACGAATGGAAGGCACCGGAGCCTTCGCCGCATTTCGATACTCGTTTGCAGGCTCGTCTGCGTGAAGAGAGAGATGCCGAGAGTGCTCGCGCATCGCGTGGATGGTTCGTTTGGTTGCCGCGCCCTGCGCTGGCGATTGCCGCTGCATTTTTGGTCGCCGTTGGAGTTGGCGTGGTGAGTCTGAAGCACACAACGGTTACTGGAACGCCGAGCAAGATTGCGATCAATCAGCCTTCAGCTTCTAATGCCGAAGGCGTGCAGCGCGGCACGGCTGTTGCCGATTTGCAGACATTGGACCGCGACGACGATCTATACGCTAATTTTGATGTGTTGGACGATATTGACAGCCATCAGGACCAGGCGACGAGCGACAACTAGAAGAGCTCGTTGGAACAGAACATAGAGGCCGATAACACGTGCGCAAGCTGAACTCTATCGCAAGGATGATGCTAGGTGCCGCAGTCGCTTGCGGAGTGGCGCTGGCATCCGCGCACGCGCAGGCACGCCCGCAACAGCGCGAAGCGCGGCAGGAGCATAAGGCAGAGCGGCAGGAGCGCAAGGCGGAACGGCAGGAGCGTAGGGCTGAGCGGCAACCTGAGCGACGAGCCGAAAGGCAGCCGGAGCGACGCACGGAGCGACCTTACGGTTCGGAGAATCGAAGCCAGGTTCAGCCTGATTCAGTTCGACCTAATACTATTCGTCCAAATTCGGTTGAGCGCAATCCAGTTGTTCCACGTCCCACTGCCCCGGTGCCGCGCCCTGGTCCACACGCTGGCGATTGGCTGCGTAACAATGAGAGCCTGCCACCAGAGCAGCAGGAACGCGCTTTGCGCGACGACCCCAATTTCCAAAAGCTTCCTCCGCAGAGACAGGAGCAATTGCGTGGGCGGTTGCAGAACTTCAGCAACCTGCCTCCAGAGCGGCGCGAACGCATTTTGCAACGCATGGAAACCTGGGAACATTTGAAGCCCCAGCAGCAACAGCATGCACGGGACCTTTATAAGAGCATGCGGCAGATGCCAGCCGAACGGCGACGCACGATGACTGCGGCAATCCGGAATTTGCGGCAGATGCCACCTGAACGGCGCCAGCGAGTGTTGAGCTCGCCGCGTTTTCAAGGCATGTTTTCGCCGCAAGAGCGGGAGATGCTGAACGGAGTGACTCAGTTGCCAATAGCTGCGCCGGATGGCGGAGACCAGGAATAAACCCGGCGTCGCCGCCTCAGCGGAACAAATTCTTCAAAATAAATATCGCGTTCGCGGGACGCTCGCCCAGTCTTCTCATGAAGTAGGGATACCACTCCGTGCCGAATGGAATGTAGACGCGCATGTTCCAACCATCCTGTACAAGTTTTTGCTGCAGATCGCGACGAATTCCGTGCAGCATCTGGAACTCAAACGCGTCGGGCGGAATCTTCTCGGCACGCGCGAAAGCGATAGCTTGCTCAATGATGCGTTCGTCGTGGGTGGCGAGCCCGTGGTAAACGCCGCTTTTCATCAGACGCTTCATTAACTTCACATAGTTGGCATCCACTTCCGGCATCTTCTGAAAAGCAATATCGCCTGCTTCTTTGTAAGCGCCTTTGCAGAGGCGGATGCGGATGCCCTCGGCGAGAAGCTTCTCAACGTCATTCTCGCTGCGAAATAAATAGGCTTGGATGACAGCTCCAACACAGCCTTGGTGACCGGGACGACGGTGGAGTTCATGAACCAGATCCAGCGTGCGCTGCGTGTAGAGAGAGCCCTCCATGTCGACGCGGACGAAGTTCTTGGGTTGCATAGCCGCGGCTTTTGCAACCAGGCCGCTCACAATGTCGAAGGCCAGTTTTTCGTCGAGATCGAAGCCCATGTGCGTGAGCTTCACGCTGACATTGGCATCGAGGCGGCGAGACCC
>JAYVCW010000138.1:0-17279 GCA_043749775.1 Acidobacteriaceae bacterium
TCACTTGGGCGGCCATTTCGGTATTCCTAAGATAGAGGGGGGAGTGGCGATCCCGAACGAGGCAAGAAACAAGTAAGATCTGCTGGCGAGCAGGGGAACGTTGTCACCCTTTGCGGACGCGTAGCCCGAGACCACACTGTTACTTATTATTGTGGGCGGGAATTTCTCGGCGCGGGTGCACCGGTTTTCCGCAGCCTATCTCGAGCCTGGGACGCTTCGTTTGATCGCGGATAGCGCTGAATGACTCGCTTCAGCTCAGCTGCTCCCTCGTCCGCTTTCCCCATCTCTATCAGCGCAAACCCTTTCTTGAGCCCCGCCGACGGAGCCTTATTTCCGCCGGGAAAATTCTGCAACACGAGGTCGTAATTCGCAATCGCTCGCTGAAAGTCTCCCGCCTTGAATTGTAGCTCCGCCATATAGAAGTAGGAATTCCCGGCGAGGTCGGTGTCCGGATAGAACTTCACGTAGTCGCCGAATTCCTGGATTGCTAAATCATTCTTTCCGCCGTTGTAGTCGCGCAAGGCGTTGTTGTAAAGAACGTCAGGCGCAGGAGCCTGCGCTACCGCCTGAGCCTGCTGCTGTGCCTGAGTTTGCTGCTGCGCCATCGACTGCTGCGCCGCCTGCATGTCTTCGAGTTGCTTGCTCAGCTTTGCCAATCGGACTTTCAGTTCGTCCATTGTGTCGTTGAGCGTCTGAATCTGGCCAGACAGTTGATCGCCTTGGCCGGATCGGTCGTCCTGCTGCCGATTGATGGAGGTCTGAAGGTTGTTGATCGCCGAGATCGCCTTATTGGTGACGTCGGTATTTTGCTCCAACATGCTCCGCATCACGCCCATGCGCTCATCAAACGACTGCTTCATTTGCGTCATCTGCTGCTGCAGTTGCGTGACTTCAGTTTCGAGTTCGATGATCTCTTTGCTCGCGCCGAAGGCGGGCGCTGCGAATAGAGCGTTCAGAAACAACAATGCCGCGAGAGTAGACCCGATACGATTCAAGTTCATAATTGATCCATTCAAATTCACCCTAAATAAAAAGACGTGGAGACGCGGCTAGCCGCGTCTCCCACCACGATACCCGAATCACTCACTGCACTACTTCTCGTAAACGAAGTGCCCCCGGCGATTTTGCTGCCAGCAGGTTTCGTTCGATACGGAGCAGAACGGCTTTTCTTTTCCGTAGCTGATGGTTTTGATGCGACTTCCTGAAATGCCGGCCTGAACCAGTGCATTCTTGACCGCATCAGCCCGGTTCGTTCCCAGAGCCAGGTTATATTCGGTCGAGCCGCGTTCATCAGAGTGTCCCTCAATGGTAATGCGAATATTGGCATGCTGCTGCAGAAATTGTGTGTCTGCCTGCAACGATCCCTGATCGCTTGCGCGGATGTCGTACTTGTCATAATCGAAGTAGACGTCCTTCACGTTTTGGGAGAACAACTGTTCCTCGGTGGCATTCGAGGTGGGCTGCATCCCCTGATTGCTGTTGACGGTTACGCGAGCGGTAGCTTCCTGCGAGCCGCCTGCGCCTTTCGCAACCAGATGGTAGGTGGTCGAATCGGTCGGGGTAACTTGCTTCTGCCCGCTCGGATCAACTGGACCGATACTATCGATGCTCACGTCAGTCGCGCCCGTTGTCTGCCATGCCAAAGTGACGGGCTGGCCCGGGTCTACGGCATTCGGAGTTGCCGATAGCGATGCGGTCGGCGCCGGCGCCTCGGGCGGCGGAGCAGGTGGAGGCGGCGCAACTTTCTTACCGCACGCTCCAAGTAACATCAGAGCGCCAAGGGAGAGGGCCAACCCACTTCTTTGTAGCGATTTAGACTTCTTAAAACTCATCATGCTTTGCTTCACTCTTGCCTCCAGTTTATGTGTGCGCCCGCATTGTGGCGGCTGTACAGGTTGACGGCAGGGCGCACTCTCGGCCGGCCGCAAATCCAATGCTGCTCCCCTATAACGCTTGCACTTCTTTGCTACAGAAAATTACTTCCAACTCCAGTTGGGTTGTGTATTTGAGCCTTTAAAGGTTAACTGTTTTACATTCGTTCCGTCGGCAAGCATGCTCCAAATTTGGTCACCGCCCGAGCGGTGAGATTGAAAAACAATGTGCCGGCCATCGGGAGACCAGCAGGGAAAATCGTTGCGTCCGGAATCATGAGTGAGCTGTACCCACTGCTTGCTCGCGATATCCATCAGGTAAAGATCGTTTGAGCCAGGCTCGCCGGGGCCGTATTTGCGCATCCAGGAGAAGGTCAGAAACTGCCCGTTGGGTGCCCAGTTTGGAGAAACCGCGTAACCCTGGTCGGTCATTCGTTGCACGTTCGTTCCGTCGGATTCCATCGTGTAGATCTGCGGCAGTCCGCTGCGTCCGCTGACAAAAGCAATCTGCGAACCGGTTTTGCGATTCCAAGTGGGCGAAACGTCCGGCCCCTGATCGTTCGTCAGGCGATGTGAATTTCCGCCAGATCCATCCATGACGAAAATATTGGGGTAGCCGTTGCGCGAAGAAGAAATTGCGAGCTTGCCATCGGGAGACCACGATGGCGATAAATTCATTCCGCCAAAGCGGGGAAAGCTCACGACGCGGTTGAGATCGAAGGAGTACATCATAATCTCCCAGCCATTCTTCGTGACTGAACTGAAGGCCAGCCGCGACCCGTCTGGCGAAATGCGCGGCGAAAGGGAAATGCCGCCGAGCTTGGTAAGCGGTTGCTGGTTGGCGCCGTCGTAATCCATCACCCAGATCTCTTTGTGCCCCGTGCGCTCGCTGACGAAATAAATCTTTGTTTCTGCGATGCCGGCGATCCCACCGCCGAGCCGGAAGATGATCTCGTCAGCAAACCTGTGCGCGATCACTCTCACTGCTTCACTCGTCGCGTTGTCGGAGTATTGCTTGCCCAGCACCTGCGGGGAAGCGGTGTTCTTGACGTCGTAGAGCCACCCTTGCACGGTAACTTTGCCGGAAGCTACGCCGAGATTTCCAAAAGCGAGCATCGATGTATTAGGCGGCGGTGCACTCCAAACGGAGAAGTTCACTTCCGATGGCTGACCCGGCTCTTGCAACGGATAAAAACTTTTCGAGACGAGGTCGAAAATCCCCGCATTGTCCAGGTCATTCCAAAGCACATCGTTAAATGTCTTAAGTAATTCTGGATTCTTGGCATCACTGTTCGAGCCTTTGAAGTCGGCAGCAGCCAGCCGTACTCGTTCAACGCCTAGTCCGGTGCCGGTACGGATCCAGTCTTGCGCCGAGCTTGATGCCACAAGCAAAAACAGCAATCCAACCAAAATCGATGCACGATAAATTGCGCGAACTGAGTTACTCAATTTAACGCTCCTACTTCTTGTAGTCGAACCAAAATTCAACGGAAACTTTGCTCCCGGAATAATCCGGCGGCAGCGGGCCGAAAGTGTCGATACGCTGAAGCGCGCGCGTTGCCGAAATATCGAGCGATGGCACCCCGCTTGACTGCTCGACCGCAACATTCGTCGGATGCCCGTCGCGAGCAATGTCAAAAGTAATATAGACACGCTTCGCCTGTGCGATTCCCGGATCAACTTCATACTTCAACCAATTTTCTGTAACCTTGCGCTGCACGCCCTGCACGTACCAGGAAAACCTGCTCCCGAAATCGCCGCCACTCCCAGTGAAACCGAAGCCACCCTTGGTGCTGCCGGCGGTCATACTGTAAGGGCCGCTTACCGGACCGCCCTGGCCGTAAGGGATCTTGTTGGTCTGTTCCGGTTCCGGTTCAGCCTTGCGTTGCGTCGCAGTCTTCGCCGGCGCAGGTTTTACTTTTTTTGTTTTCACATCCTTGTCAGGAATCGGAATCGCTTCCGGCTCAACTTCGGGAACCGGTTCCGGCTCTGATTTCGCAAGTCCCTTCGACTCGGTCGCGACCACGTTCGTTTTTTCTGTCTGAGTCGCCGGCAAGGGAACTGAACTTACCAGCGTCGCTCCCATTGCCTCTCCGCGTCCGCCGCTGCCCCAACCCTCTCCTCGAAAACCTTGAATGTAAGTGGCGTAGAGAATGACAAAAGCCGCAAACGCGACGTGCAATCCCACCGACCAGGCAAATGGCCGCCCGAGCCCCGCGTGCTCCGAATAAATGTTACTGATGGCCGCCATGAGCATCCATTGGCTGCGTAACAATACTGACGTTAGTGACGCCCGACTGCTTGATTGCGTCCATTACGGTGGCGAATGCGCCAAACGGAACATCCTCGTCCGAGCGCAGATAAATGGCCTGATGTTGCGGGTCGCGAACCTTCTGCTTGATACGCGCTCCGATCTGATTAATGTTGATAGGGTCGTTGCCGAGAAAAACTTTTTGCGACTTGTCGATGCTGATCACCAGGCGCTCTTCGGTAATCTCTTTTACGGTGCGCGTGTGGGGAACGTTCACCTCTATACCTGATTGCAGCACAGGAGCAGTCACCATAAAGATGATCAGTAACACGAGCACGACGTCGACCAGCGGAGTGATATTGATATCGGCGAGCGCAGTCTGCGTGCGTCCGTTGGCGGCGGTGAAGGCCATCAGTGCCGCGCCTCGCTCGCGGCCAGTGACTGCTGACGTTCGATCGTCTGCCGCTCCACCATGTTCAGCATCTCCATCGCAAAGTCGTCGTTGCGCGCCGCTAATTCACGGATCGAGCCGATGATGAGGTTGTAGGCGATGACGGCCGGGATGGCTGCGGCGAGACCGGCAGCGGTCGTCACCAGCGCTTCAGAAATGCCGGGGGCGACTGCGCGCAAAGTGGCCGCGCCCGCAGTGCCTAAGCCGTGAAACGCATCAATGATGCCCCAGACGGTTCCGAATAATCCAATAAACGGAGTGACCGCACCGGTAATCGCGAGCCACGGAAGATTACGTTCCAGCCTAGTGATTTCTTCTGACGAAGCTATCTGCATCGTCCGCTGAATGGCGATCGGATTATTCACGCCACCCGTTGTTCCCATCTGGCGCTTGAATTCATCGACTGCGCTGTCGAAGACTCCGACAAGCGGACTCGGGCGAAATTGATCGGCGACGGAAGCGAACTCCTGAAGCCGTTGCGCTTTGCGAAATGCGCGAACGAAACGCACGCTCTGATAGCGGGCGCGTCCGATCATCCTCCATTTGGAAATGATCACCGCCCAGGAAAGAACGCTGAAGGCGATGAGAAGTAAGAGGACAGTCTTAGCGACCGGACCGGTCTGTAGGACGAGATCGACGATTTCGCCGCCAGCAAATAGCAGGAGGACGGTAAACAGGTGCATGCTTTGGGGAACCTTGCTTGTGATTATAGTCCAGCTTTCAGAAGAGGTTGGGCAGGGTATCAGATCGATTAACGCTCATAAGTACATGCGAAACGTGCATCGGGGCACTTCGTCAATCTCGGCTTTCACGCAAGACCGATTTAGCTCAGGATCAGGGCGGTTAAATCTTCAGGATGTAGTTCACTTCAAGCGCGTCCCTAACGGCACATCTTCGAGAAACCCCGCCAGCACTGGCTTGCCGCCCTCTGGAGAGGCTGCGACGATCATACCGTTCGATTCCAGTCCGCGAAGTTTGCGGGGAGCGAGATTCGCGACGATGACGACTTTGCGCCCGATCAGAGATTCCGGTTCGTAGGCTTCGGCGATTCCGGCCACAAGTTGACGAATCTCATTGCCAAGATCGACTTCAATGCGCAGGAGCTTATCAGCGCCTTTGACGCGCTCCGCGGTTCTTACCTGGGCAACGCGGAGTTCGACTTTTGCAAAGTCGTCGATTGTTATTTTTCCATCGGGCAGGGCAGGTGTCGATTTCGCCGCGGGTTGAGTGGCGCCCGTCCCCACAACGGCCTGGGTCGCGCCTGGCGTAAGAGTCTTCGCCTTAACAACTGCGCCTTCATCGCCGCGTAGGTTAGCAACCGGAGCCGCACCCTGGCTCGCGCTTTCACTGGCACTCTCTTCTTCCATTTTTTGCATCCTCTCGACCGCTGATTTATCGGCTCGTGGAAAAACAGCCTTCACTTCGCCCAACTTCGTTCCTAAGTGCAACTGTCCCCACTTGAGGCTGCTTGCATCAAATTTCGCGATGTCCCCGAGACCAAGTTGGGTCCAGATTTTTGCGGTTGCGTCAGGCATAACCGGATGCGCCAGGGCGGTGACAATTCGCAGCGCTTCGGCGCTCGTATAAAGGACCGTTCCTAATCGTGCCCGGCTGCTTTCGTCGTTCTTTTCGTCCAACGCCCAAGGCTCGTTCTCAACGATGTACTTGTCAACGGCGGCGACCAATCCCCAAACCGACTCGAGCGCGCGTGAGAACTGGTATTGATCGAATAACGTACCGAATTCAGCGATCGCTTTTTTTGCAGTCTCAATAATGGCTACATCCGACTTGCCTTGCGCCGAATGGGAAGGATATGGCACCTCGCCCTTGAAATAGCGGTTGATCATGGTCAATGTTCGGCTGGCAAGATTGCCGAGCCCATTCGCGAGATCGGAATTGTATCGCTGCACCAGCGCGTCGAAACTGAACGAGCCGTCCTGTCCGAAAACAACTTCGCGAAGCAGGAAGTACCGCAGCGCGTCCGCGCCGAGCGCCTCGACAATCGTCTCCGCGCGAACAATGTTGCCGCGCGACTTTGACATCTTGCTCTCTTCGAACAGCAGCCATCCGTGCGCCGTAATTCCTTTCGGCAGAGGCAGACCGGCCGCGAGCAGAAACGCGGGCCAATACACGCAATGGAAGCGGACGATTTCCTTCCCAATCATGTGCACGTCAGCCGGCCAGAATTTCTTGAACTTGCTTTCGTCACTCGATCCGTAGCCGAGCGCGGTAATGTAATTCGCCAGCGCATCGAGCCAGACGTAGACAATGTGTTTCGGATCGTCGGGAACCGGAATACCCCACGAAAATGTCGAACGGCTGATAGAAAGATCGCGCAACCCGCCGCGCACGAATGCGAGTACTTCATTGCGGCGCGTCTCGGGACGAATGAAATCGGGCTGCTCGGTGTAAAGGCGAATGAGCTGGTCCTGAAACGCGGAGAGCTTGAAATAGTAATTCTCTTCGTGAACCGTCTCGGTGGGGCGACCACAGTCTGGGCAGGGAGCGCCCTGTCCGACGACATCGACGTAAAGTTCGTCGAAAACACAGTATTGGCCGGTGTAGGTGCCTTTATAGATGAATCCGTTGTCGCGAATTGTTCGCCACAAGGCCTGCACGCCTTCCTGATGGCGCGGCGAAGTGGTGCGGATAAAGTCATCGTAGCTGAGACCCATGCGGTCCCAGAGCGCCCGAAATTGGGCCGAGATTTCGTCGGTGAATTGCTGAGGCGTTTTGCCTGCGGCTTGGGCGGCGCGCTCGATTTTTTGTCCGTGTTCGTCGGTTCCGGTCAGGAACCACGTCTCATCTCCGAGCATGCGGTGGCGGCGCGCGATTGTGTCGCAGGCAATGGTCGTGTAGGCGTGTCCGATATGGGGACGCGCGTTGACGTAATAGATTGGGGTCGTGATGTAAAACTTATTTTTCATGGTAAGTGGGGCAGCCCCTAAAAAGGGTCGAAAAATCGAGTTTCGAGCGGCATCGCTCAAGTGATGCCTGAGCTAATCTTCCTGTGATTTCCTGTGATAACGATTAGTTCTTGGCGGTTCGCAGATATTCTTGTATTGCGCCCTGCATGACCGACCGCAGCGGCACCTGCTTCTCTTTCGCGAGCTTGCGGCAATCTTCGTATTCGGGAGCATAGTTCGACACGCTACCATTGATATTCGCAACCTTCATTCGTACCGGCCCCCAGTTCGTCTCTACCGTCTGCCATCTTCGCATGAGAACCTGGCGTCGCTCGTCGCGGCGGCGAATACCAAGAGTAGTCGTCTCCGCAAAGATTAATTTCGAAAGCCGGTCGGCATCTTCTATCTTCGCCAGAACGGTTAAGATTGCGCCCGGCCGATTTTTCTTCATCTGTACTGGTATGGTGAAAACATCCAGCGCGCCTTCCGTCAGCAACCTTTCCATTGCATAGCCAAGCACCTGCGGGCTCAGGTCGTCGAGATTGGCCTCCAACACCGCGATCGTGTCATTCGATGCAGCGGACGGGCCACTCGAACCAACCGCCTCCGCCACTTCACCGATCGTCAATCGCAATAGATTCGGATGGTCGGGAAATTCCCGCGTTCCTGCTCCGTATGAAACTTTTTCAATGGTCATGGCCGGAAACGACCCGAAGCGTTGGCACAAAACTTTAACGATCGCAGCCCCCGTAGGAGTCACTAGTTCAACTTTCGGTCCAGACGAATAGACCGGCGCGTGGCTAAGTAGTTTGAGGGTTGCGGGTGCGGGGACGGGCAGCGTTCCATGTGCACACTTGACGGTGCCACCGCCGACGTTCAGCGGAGAGCAAATCCACTCGTCGATGGCCAACGCTTCGGCTCCGACGGCCGCGCACACGGTATCAACCATGGCGTCGACGGCTCCCACTTCGTGAAAGTGGACTTCATCCGCGGTGGTTCCGTGAATTTCCGCTTCCGCTGCGCCGAGCGCTTCAAAAATCTTGATGGCGGTGCTCTTAGCCGTCGCGGAGATGTGCGCCTTTGTGATGATGGCGCGTATTTCGTTTAAGCCTCGCCCGGGGCCCGTCGTGGAGTGGGTATGCGTGTGATCGTGCGATCGCGAGTCGCCATGTGAGTGCGAGTCGCCATATGAGTGCGAGTGCTCGTGACCACGGTCGTGCTCGTGCTCATGCGGATGACTGTCGCTATGATCATGCGATTGCAATTCCTCGGAATGCTCGTGCTGGTACGCCAACTTTAAAAAGACCTCTCGCGGCAAATCTTTTTGTGCATCGACGTAGACGTCAACTTTCACCGCTGACATGCCACCGCGCATTACCTTTGCGCTCTCCACCCGCGCACCAATATCGAGCGCCGTGACGGTTTGTTCGAAGAGCCTCGGAGACACACCCGCATCTACCAGCGCACCTAAAAACATGTCGCCGCTGATGCCCGAGAAACAATCGAGGTAGGCTATCCGCATAAGGTAACCGCTTGGACGTAGGGTAGCGCCCCAAGCGCGCTCTTCATCTATAACGTCCGATCTTTCATCATAGGGAACGCTTGCGCCATCGGTCAAACCAGTCGTCGATCATCGAGTTTGTTAGAATCACTGGTTCTTCAATAGCTTAGAGGGAATCCTTGTATCACTTCTTAGAACGTCGGCTGGTCGGTCATCTGCGCGAGTTCTTGCGTCGCGCCTACAACCTGGAAGACGCGAACATCGTCGTCGAGCAGCCGCCCAAGATCGAACTGGGAGAGTTCGCGCTGCCTCTTGCGTTTGAACTTGCCCGAAAACTGCGCAAGTCGCCGCGCAAAATTGCTGAAGAGATTGTCACCGGCATCGGAGAGATTGCGGGTTTCGACAAATTTGAAGTGGCCGGCGCCGGCTATATCAATGTGCGGGTCAATCGCGCCTCATTGGCAGCCGCGGTAGCGAATGACTCGTCGCCCGCCAGCGATGGCGAAAGAGCCAAAGTGGGAATTGAGCCCTCGAGTGGTAAAGTCTTGGTTGAACACTCCAGCATCAACCCCAACAAGGCTGCACACATCGGACACCTGCGTAACGCCATACTCGGCGACACGTTTGTGCGACTGCTGCGGTTTGCGGGCAGGGAAGTCGACGTTCAGAACTACATCGATAATACGGGCGTGCAAGTCGCGGACGTGGTGGTCGGTTTCATGCACATCGAACGCAAGTCGATGGTTGAAATTCAAGCCCTCGCTGCCTCTCCCAAATTCGATTACCTATGTTGGGATCTCTATGCGCGTGTTGCGACCTGGTACGCGGAAGACAAGGCAAATTTGCAGATACGCCTGGCTGCATTGCATGCGATTGAGCAGGGGAACAATGAGACGGCCGCGATCGCCGAACTGATTTCGATTTCCGTTCTCAAGCGGCATCTTGAGACCATGGAGCGTCTCGACATTGAATACGATTTCCTGCCGCGCGAGAGCGAAATTCTCCACCTTCATTTTTGGGATGCCGCCTTTACCAAGCTGAAAGAAGCGGGCGTTCTGACTTATGAGTCGCAGGGCAAAAACAAAGGCTGCTGGGTGATGCGTCGCGCGGGCACTGGGAAGGCGCCCGTTAATGCCACCGCAGAAGATGGAGCCGAGGCCATCATTGAGGCCACTACCAAGGCTACCAGCGAGGGCATCACCGAGGAAGACCAGAAGGTGATCGTGCGCTCGAATGGCACCGTCGGTTATGTCGGCAAAGATATCGCTTACCACATGTGGAAATTTGGCCTGCTCGGCCGTGACTTTGGATATCGAAAATTCTTCCGCTATCCCAACACCCACGAATGCTGGATCTCGGCGGCTGATGGAGACAGAGATCATCCCCACTTTGGTGACGTTACCGAGATCTATAACGTGATCGACGCGCGACAATCGGAGGCGCAAAGTACGGTCATCGAAGCTTTGCGCGGACTTGGACACAATGAAGCGGCCGATCGCTTTACGCACTTTTCTTACGAGATGGTCGCCCTCACGCCGCGTTGCGCCGTCGAACTCGGCTACACCCTGAGCGAAGAAGACAAAGCACGCTCATGGATTGAAGTTTCTGGAAGAAAAGGATTTGGAGTAAAGGCGGATGACCTTCTCGACGCCTTGATTGCATCGGCGGAAAAAGAAGTGAACTCCCGCCACCCCGAACTTTCCGGCTCAGAGCGCTCACAGATCGCCACGCAGATTGCGATCGGCGCGCTCCGCTATTTCATGCTGAAGTACACCAAGCCTTCGGTCATTGCCTTTGACTTCAAAGACGCCCTCAGCTTTGAGGGAGACACCGGCCCCTACGCTCAATACGCGGCGGTGCGCGCCTCGAATATTTTTCGCAAAGGCGGATTAAATCCGGAGGATTTTTCCCGCGGGTCTGGGCCGAGCGGTTCAGAACGCGACGTGCCCGGTGGTCAGGGGGGTGCAGTTAACCGCGTCCCTCCGGATGAATTCGAGGAGTTTTTAGTTGGCGAAGCGAGCAATTTGGTTTGGGAACTTTGGCTTGCAGCCTCGCAAACTTCGCAAGTTGTTAGCCAATGTATCGCCAGCACCGAGCCTGCTTACATGGCAAAACACGCCTTCAGGCTTGCCCAGCTTTTCAACGTTTTTTACCACCGGCATCCCATCCTGAGCGAGCCGGATGAAAAGAGGAAGAGGGTCTTGCTGGCTACAGCCGCGGTCGTTCGGCGTGAGCTGATTCGGGTCTTGGCAGTGATGGGAATTCGCGTTCCTGCGGCAATGTAGCGGCCGCGAACGTAGCGCATGACCGGCGCGAGATGTACTTAACACCGCACGGAAAACGGAACGACAACGACAACCCCGCCCAAGTTCGAGGCGTCTAATTTTGAGGATTCAGGCGCCGTGCGGGCCAAGATCCGCGATTGCACGATGAAAAGAGTATAAAGTTTCTACATTTAGTTGCACGATTGGTGGTGTGTAATCTATACACTTCTCCCCAGATTGCATCCCAACATGTTGATATATAATCTGTTAGCCGGTTATGTCAAAGTTCGCGAATGGCATTTCCCGTGCATTAGGTGTCGGTGGTGAAGTTTTTGCAGGAAATGCAGCGCAAGAGCAAGAGTTAGAAAACTTCTGTAGTACGAAATTGTAACGAAATACTTGGGCAAGGAGCCCCAAACCCTATGAATCGCACTTCGTTAAGCCTGATGCTGGCAGCGACGCTGGTGGCCTCGATCGGATGTACAACCAAGAAGTCTGTGCGTCAGGAAACTACGCCGCTTATTAACAGGACTAACCAACTCGACGACATGACGGCGAAAAACTCCCGAGACATCAAAGACGTCGATCAGCGCGCTCAGAGCGGGATTCAGGCAGTGCAGGCCCGCGCGGATGAAGTCGATAAAAAGGCGTTGGCAGCAGGCGGCGAAGCAGACAAGGCCCAGACGGCCGCCAACGGCGCCACCCAGCGCGTCGACACTTTGACCAAAGCAGTCATCAATCTTGATAACTACCGTCCGGTGGTAGAGACTGCCGTTCACTTCGGCTTCAACAAAGACAATCTGACCAAAGAAGCGCGTGAGGCTATCGACCAACTCGCGGCGAGCGTCGCTAGCACCAAGGGCTACATCATCACCGTCGAGGGTGCTACCGACTCAGTTGGCGGCGCGGATTACAACTACAACCTTAGCGAGCGTCGAGCCAATGCCGTGATCCAGTACCTTGCGGCGGAGAAGAGCATTCCGGCTTACAAAATTTATTTGATCGGCCTTGGCAAGGATAAGCCGGTTGAATCGAATAAAACGGCTGATGGTCGGGCCAAGAACCGTCGCGTCGACATTCGCTTGATGACGAATACTGCTGGCGGCGATAACACTCCGGCTCCTGCGACCTCCGGAACTTCGGCTCCGCCGTCGCTGTAGACGTTACCTCCCCTTTTCCTGACTTGAGAAATCAAGGCCGCCCGCGGGCGGCCTTGATTTTTGCCTGAAGAATTTTGTCGATCGAGAGGCGATCGAGCATTGACAAGTTTTGCCGGCTTAGCCGCCAGTACCGGGTTATCCTCCGCGATACAATACTGAAGTGAGCCTCCGATTTGGTTTTTTTTATGCAGGGACGCTAACGCTGCTTGCGACGCTAACGTGGGCACAGGACGCGCCCGACAGAGCAGCCCATCAACGGGCCGCCAATCGCAATCTTGAGACGCAGGAAAGCTCGAGTCACGATACGCGCGTGGATATTAGTCCGCCAAAGGACGACGCCAAGAACCATCCCGGCAGCAAAGAAGCGGTCGAAGGCCTCGACGGGAGTGACGCTCCAGACACAACCGGGGTCCAGGAATTCCATCAATGGAATCCGATGAAGGCGCTGAAAAGTTTGGAAGTGGGAGATTTCTATTTCAAGCGAAAGAACTATCGCGCCGCTCTCGAGCGTTACAAGGAAGCGCTCACCTACAAAGAGGGAGATGCGGTCGCCAGCTACAAAGTTGCGCTCTGTCAGGAAAAGCTCGGCGATCGGGCCGAGGCGCGGAAATACTACGAACAGTATTTAAAGATTCTTCCTGAAGGTCCGTTGGCAAAAGATGCGCACTCGTCGTTAGCTCGGCTCGAGAAGGCGCATTGAATTGGTGGTTCACGAATTTGCCTGCGGTCAGCCGCAGCTCTTGAAAGATTTTGGGCCTCAGCGTCGAACGCGTTTCACGCGAGCTGGATTTTCGCTCAGGATGGCAGTTCGTTAGAGTTGGCCAGACGGCAAATTTTACTTTTCAACGCGAGAGAATTTTCCCGTAGCCGCGTTGACTGCCACACGCAGCTTCGCGTCTTCGCGATCCACGCCGTAGATTACGTGCCAGATCAGTTCGTTCTCCTGCCTGTTCCACTCCAGGCGGTAAAAGACGGAAGTATCGGGGGATTTCTTCAGCAACTTTTCTCCTCCGTGCTCTTGCGCAACCGAGAAAGCCTTATCGGTGTCGACTTTCAGAAACTGCACGTTGAAGATCTGCGTGCTTGAATTCGACGCGCTGTAGGTATCTTCGACGCCGTGCGAGACCTCGCCCGAACCCCAGGTATAGGGGCGGGTTGAATGCTTGGAGGGAGAAGCAAATCCAACTCTCCACTCACCGGCCTTGCCGTCGCCGCCCTTCGACGCATTGGAGTCGACGCTGTATGGCTGTGCGTCAGGTGCCCATCCGCGCGCGGAGATATAGCATTTATAAAATGCTGCACTACCAGTGATCTGCTCGGGAGCTTTCGGTTGTGGCTTCTCGGCAACTTCAGCCGGTTTGGCCGGTTCGGAGGAACATCCCGACATGAATACTGCTGTTAGAATCACGACGAAGAGATTCATCTTCATAGTTGTATTATCGCCTTTTGTATCTGAACAGCTGTTGTCTTGTAGCCGCCTGTCAGTTTTTTATCGCCGACATAATTGACCGGACGGTCGCCAATGATTGTACTGAAACGGTGCCATGGATTCCTACCTGGAACGGCTACAACAGGAACTTGAAGCGACAATAGGGCCGCTTAGCTCCGAAATAATGAAGCAAGCGCCCGCTGGAAAGTGGAGCGCTGCGCAGATCGCTGAGCATCTTTTCCTGACCTATAAGGGAACGGCCGCTGGGCTTGCGAAGTGCCTGGAGAAAGGGCCGCTGGCAAAACCCTCGACTTTGAAAGATCGTATCGCGACGACGTTAGTGGTGAGGCTCGGCTATATGCCGGGTGGACGAAAATCTCCAGAACGCGCGATGCCTCGAGGGGCCTCACCCGACGATGTCCGAAGAGACCTCTTCGTGGAGCTCCAGAAAGTGAGCGCCGCGCTTGATGACTGCGAGCGGCGTTATGGACCTCGTACCAAGCTGATGGACCATCCCTTCATCGGCCCTCTCACTGCCGACGAATGGCGCAAGTTTCATTTCGTCCACGGGCGGCATCACCTGCGCCAAATCCGAGAGCGAAACAAAGAAGCATGATCTAGCAGCGAATCTTGTCTAATGCCACCGGCTAATGCCACCGGGCGCGCAAGGCACAGTTCATGCCTGGTCGTGGTCGCAAGGCTCGAGACTCGATCCTTTCACACTTACTGATTGTCGCAGAGTGTCCTTATTCTTTATCTTTTTGCACAATGCCGGCTTTGCGCGCTTCTTCCTGCATCTCGTCTAACTTCTGACGAGCCGCATCGAGTGATTTTTGCTTTTCGGCGGCGTCGTTATGAGCCTGGGACTGTTCTTTGGTCCACTCTGCCGGATTTCGCAGACGTGTACCGGCATCCTGATAATAAGCGGCGGCGCGCAGACGCTCTTCGCGCTGATCAAGGTCAACCTCTCGATTGAGTGAGTTGATCTTCGCCTGCTGCTCCTCGATTTTCTTTTTGAACTCCTCGGCGTCTTTTGTCTTGTCCGCAGCGGCCTGCTTGGAATCTGGCTGAGCCGCACCGGCAGCCTTCACGTCAGCGGCCTTGGCTTCGGTTCCAGTCTTTGCACCCGTTACGATCTTGGCGTCGGCGGCACTCGCCTCCGGCGCCGGTCCGACCACACTCAAGGCATCGTTGACAGGCAGATTATCGTTATCAAAATGCCGCGTTGCAGGAGCGGGCTCAGATTTGTCCTTCCGAACCGTACGCGCATAATCGCCCAGCGACTGCGCCGAGACCACGCTCGCCGCCAGGATTAGAAAGGTAGCAATCATCGTCATTTGTTTCTTTTTCATAAGTGTTCCTTTCGGATTTTGAGGCTCGACTTCAAAGCCCCGCTCTTTACGCACCCGCTGCCGAACTCAAACTTGCTCCCGTACGTAGTTTTGCGCCACCGTGGCCCGTAGGCTCGATAGAGGTCTTGTCCGTCAACACCAACATCGTTCCGGATGATGCGTCCCCATCACCTGGCACTGGGACAACCGTCAAATTCACCAATCGCCTTTCGCCCGTAGGCGTCAGGTAGTCGAGAAGCAATCCGCGAATCTCGCGCTCGCCGGCGAGGGCTGGCGCTAAAAGTTCGCCAATGGCCTGCTCGCCGATTATCTCGTTGCGATCCTTGCCTTCAGCGTTTTCAGTGCGAGTCCTGCCGCCACGCAAAATGTCGTTTGTGTGCAGCCCGATCGGGGAGGCGAACCCGAGGAGTTTTCGCGCCGCCGAATTAGCCTGGCGCACCAGCCCGCTGCTATCGAGAAAAACAACTCCGCACGAGATGTTCGCCAGAATAGTCGCACTCAAAGTGTCGGACGCCTTTGCCGTGCGGCGCTCCGAAAGATTTTGCTCGGCGAGTTCCTGTTTCTGCTGCTTGAGTTGCTGAATGACAGCGTTGTAGGCGTGCAGCGGCAAGGGCTCACCAGAAGCGAAGCTTTGCTTGGGCAATACTCCATCGGCGAGTAAATCTTTGTGAAGGTAACGTATCAGTAAGAGGCCAACCAAAAACGCGGTCGAGGCTCCGATCAAAAGAAATGCAGCGCGAATCAGAATTGGGTTTGCGAGCAGGTTCACAAGCCCCTCCAGTACCACGCCAGTAGGCGATTTCCAAACAGGAAGCAAGCGATCGCCATCGCGCCGAGAAACACTCCGAATGGCATCTCGTAATAGCGGAGTGCCAGGCGCGCGGATTTCCAGGCGCGCTGCCGAGCATCATGGTTTGCGTTGCCCCGTGCCTGGTTGCGTCGCGTGCGCTTCAGCCAGATGGCCAGAACTGTGCTCAGTCCGAAAACCGAACCCGCTAAGGAAGACGCGAAGATTGTGAGCACAGTAAGCCGGGTACCGAGAAATGCGCCGATGAGACCCATCAGCTTCACGTCGCCGAATCCCATGCCTTCGACGCCTCGCGCTCTTAAATAAATGGCGGCGGCTCCATAAAGGAATGAAGCTCCGATCGCCGCCCCTAGTAAGGAGTCTGAAAGCGACCACAGCCGCCAGGAAATCTCACCACGCATCGCCGGAGGAACCAGGCCGGGCATGATGCGGGAAGCCAAATCATTCACCGGGACGACAAGACTAAAGGCAATGCCTAAGACAATTCCCGGTAAGGTCATCGCATCGGGAAGCAACTTTGTTTCGGCGTCGGTAAAAATCAATCCAAGCAAGAGATAGCCGAGCACGGCACACTTGAGGGCTGCAAGAGTTAAAGCGAAATAGCTGTAACACCCCAGAAATAGCAGACCGGTAAGTATTTCGATCACAAGATAACGCGGCGATATCGGCTGCTTGCAGGCACGACATTTACCGCCGAGAACCATCCAGCTGATGACGGGCAGGTTATGGTAAAGCGGAATCATGTCTCCGCAATGCGGGCAAGCCGAACGCGGCGTGACCACCGATTTGCCTAAGGGCAAACGATAGATGCACACATTCAGGAAGCTGCCGAAGCAGAGCCCGAGAGCGAACAGCGCGATTGCGAGAAAAACTTCCACGATAGCTAAGTTTCCAACAGGATTGGACTTGGATGAATTATATGCGGGGTGGGACGGAGCTTCTAAGTACGAAGGTCACTGCACTTTTGCGGAGTGTAAGTTGTTCTGAGAGAAGGAGGATCCAGGCTGCAAGCGGTCTGCCGAGTGGCGCAAATGCATCGGGAGGAAGATGAAAAACACCGTTCCGGTTTTGAGCCCCGAAGTACGGCTGCGAACCCGAATCGAGCCTTCGTGCTTTTCAACGATTCCTCTAGACACCCACAAGCCAAGCCCCGTGCCAGTGTCTTTCTTGGTGGTGAAGAAGGGTTTGAAAATATGTTCAAGATCTTTGATGGAAATGCCGCTGCCGTTATCCGAAATGGTAACGCGAACTCCCGCTCTTCCTGTCGACCAGCTGTGGCCGGGCGC
>JAYVCW010000139.1:0-2456 GCA_043749775.1 Acidobacteriaceae bacterium
TCCGCCGTTTCCGCTACTTCGCGCGGGACCTTTGCAGGAGTCATCGAAAAGATTCCCTATTTCCGCGAGCTCGGCATCACGGCGGTCGAGCTTATGCCGGTTTTCGAGTTCGATGCGACCGAACCCAACTATTGGGGATATATGCCCATCAATTTCTTTTCGCCGCACGGCAAGTATTCTGCGCAGCAAAGCGCTGGTGGACAGCGGCGAGAATTTCAAGCGATGGTGAAGGCCCTGCACGGTGCTGGTATCGAGGTCTTTCTTGATGTCGTGTACAACCACACGGGGGAAGGCGACGAGCGCGGACCCGCCTATAGTTTCAAGGGCGTCGACAACGCCACTTATTACATTTCTTCAAAAGATGCAAATCATCCATACGCAGACTTCACTGGCACGGGCAATACGCTAGATTGCTCGAACCGGGCGGTCCGGCAATTGGTGGTGGACAGCCTCCGTTATTGGGCGAGGGAGATGCACGTTGACGGCTTTCGGTTCGACTTGGCGTCGGTTTTCTCCCGTAACCGTGACGGCTCCATCAATCTTGACGACCCGCCAATCTTCGGCGATATCGCAACTGACGTCGACCTAGCAAAGGTCCGAATGATTGCGGAACCTTGGGAAGGCAACCTGAATTCCCCCAATTATGAACTCGGGGTTTCGCAGTCTCGTGTCCCCGACCCTAACGGCCAATGCTGCCCCATGTGCGGGACGCATTCGTGCGGCTGTCACGAGGTCACGGCGGCGCTTCAGAGCGGCTTTCCGGGGATGGGATGGCGGCAATGGAATGACAAGTACCGGACAACACTGCGGCATTTCGTTAAGAGCGACGCTGGCTTTGTCTCCGACCTGATGACGAGAATTTATGGGAGTTCAGACGTATTTCCCGATTCGTTGCAGGAAGCCTCCCGCCCCTACCAGAGCCTGAACTATGTTAGCTCCCACGACGGGCTAACCCTGTACGATCTGGTCTCCTACAATTCAGACGAGAGTTGGAACTGCGGGAGCCCTGATGGTGAAGAAAGTGTCAGCGCGGATGTAATGTGTTTGCGCAAGAAGCAGGTAAAGAACTTCATTTCGCTGCTGTTGCTTTCCAATGGGACACCGATGTTCCGTGCGGGCGATGAGTTCTTGCAAACGCAAAACGGAAATCCTAATCCCTACGATATAGACAACTCCACGAGTTGGCTGGATTGGAGCCGCCTGGGAACCCACAAAGACATATTCCGCTTCTTCCAGGAGATGATCGCATTCCGGAAAAAGCACCCCAGCATCTCCCGGTCTACGTTCTGGCGGGATGACGTCAAATGGTATGGCGTGGGTAAGAATGTGGATCTGTCTTATGAATCCCGGAGCCTAGCTTACTGCCTCCATGGGGCCTCGATGAACGATAGCGACCTCTACGTGATGATCAATACTTACTGGCTACCCATGGCATTCAATATCCAAGAGGGTACAGCCGGAGATTGGAAGCAAATTGTGGATACACACATGGAGAGTCCCGATGATTTTAGCGATCCTGGCACGACTCCGCCATTAGCCTCGCTGGCTTACACAGTCCAGCCTCGCTCCCTCGTCGTCCTTCTTCGAAGTTAATCGAAGAGGGAACGAAAGCAGAAAATAGGGATTTGATTGTGGATTTAAATGCCAATGTTTCCATAGCACAGGACGATTCAAGCAGGCTTTCCGCGCTCCCTCCAGGACCGGCTGAACCCTTGACGGAGTTTGCGCATCTCATAGAGTCTGAGGTACAGTCTTGCCAGTGGCGTCAAGAACCGCAACTTCGATAGTGCTTCTGACGGTCCTTCTGGCCGGGATGGCAGCTCCCGCTGGGGCTTGCGCACTGATGTGTGTACGCCACCAGCGAGCGGAAAGTCAGCGCCACTGCGGCCAGCCTTCTGAGACCATGCCGGCAATGGCTCACCATCACACAGCAATGAACCATGCGGCGGTTGAGGCAATGAGTCCTGTGGTGGGGTCTCAATCCTGCCAGACGAATTGCTTCACGTCCGAACGACTGGTTGTTTCCCGAAAGACTGTTCTCCAAGTGACGCCAGTACAAAGCGCTACGGCGGCCCTTGGCATTACAGCCAAGTTGTTGACGCCCGACCTTGCAACGTCGCGACTTGCGGATGGTACTCCCCCCAAACCCTACTCCGTTCACGTTTCCTCTTTCAACATCCTGCGTATTTGATTTCCGTCCCCACTCCTCTCCAGTAGCGGTGTAGCGAAGCAACGACTTAATGTCGATTGCTTGGCTGTTTCTTCCCTTCGATCCAATCTCCACAAAGTTTCTCGTGGAAAGTTGGTGCATAACAACTTCAAGAGGAAGAGCCATGAAGAATAGACGTGATTTCCTACAAAAGACTTTTGGTTTGGGTGCTGGTTTGGTAGCCGCGCCTCACCTATTTGCTGCTCAGCAGGGGACTGCACGGGGCATGGACATGGAGATGGACCAC
>JAYVCW010000140.1:0-9000 GCA_043749775.1 Acidobacteriaceae bacterium
TAGGACTAAACCTCATCGTGCGCGCGCAATCATCCCTGGCACCAATCAGCGTAGACACTCTCGCGAACACAGACAGTAAGCACAAAAGCGAAGTGGAGCCCCACAGTTTCACGTGGGACGACACCATCGTGAGCGCCTTCCAGGTGGCTCGCAGGCCCGGCACCGTGGGTTGGGGTAGCGGCGCCATCGGATTCTCAACTTCGAAAGATGGCGGTGTCACCTGGCGTTACGGCCTTCTTCCTGGGCTGACGGTGAACTACGGCAGCGGAACCTACGGCGCGATCACCGATGCGTCGGTGGCATACGACGCCAAGCACGGCCAATGGCTTATATCAACTCTTCCGCTTGTAGCCCTGAAATGCTGCACGAAATTCGGAGATGTCGCGTTAAGTCGATCGACCGACGGCATCCACTGGGATAAACCCGTTCTGATCGACAAGAGCCATCTGGATGACAAGAACTGGACAGTGTGTGACAACTCGCCTTCCAGCCAGTTCTACGGTAATTGCTACACCGAGTGGGACCAGGCGTTCGGTAGCGGCGAAGTTTTGATGAGTGTTTCGAGGGACGGCGGGTTAATGTGGGGACCGGGGAAGGCCTCGGCCAACCACGCTCATGGACTCGCAGGGGAGCCGGTCGTGCAGCCCAATGGCACGGTAATTGTGCCTTTCGAATCTGGCGGTATCGGCGTATTCAGTTCCACCGACGGTGGCCAGAGTTGGGGGGCGAGCAAAGCTATCGCCAGCATCAATAGCCACTTGGTCGCAGGAGGAATTCGTAACCACGATTTTCTTTCTGCGGCAATTGACGGGACCGGCCAGGTCTACGTCGTGTGGTCGGATTGCCGCTTCCGCACGGGATGCAAGCAAAATGACATTGTGATGAGCACCTCCACGGATGGGAGCGCGTGGAGCGCGGTGAAGCGTATTCCGATCGACCCTACTACCAGCACGATGGATCACTTCATTCCTGGCATTGGCGTCAACCCGCAGACCTCAGACGCGAACACCCACATCGCCATTGTTTACTACTACTATCCAATCGCAAGTTGCACCGTAAGCACCTGTCGACTGGACGTGGGCTTCACCACTTCCACTGACGGCGGTGCCACTTGGACTGCAGGATCACAACTTGCTGGTCCGATGAAGTTGTCGTGGCTGCCGCACTCCAACCAAGGCTGGATGGTTGGGGACTATATAGTCGTTTCCTATGAGAATGGTAATCCGTTCGGCGTGTTCGCCGTCGCGCAAGCTCCCACCACCGGAGCAGTGTTACACGAGTCCATGTACACGACTAAAAACCCACTCCCGATCTCCTACAGCGCTCCGCGCTTCAGTTCTTCCGGGGAGCAGCCAGTACCTGGATTCAAATCCGATCACAAAATGCAGTTCTTTTACGATGACGAAGGAACCCGGCTGATTCCTCGGTCCCGCTGGCTTCGCAGTCCTCAATGAGGCTAAGGACTTTTACCCGTCGTAAGACTGCAGGCCGATTTCTCAATTCGGCTTCAATGAATTATGAGGGAATCGCAAAGTTCCCGCACTGTATTTCCCAACCAAGGGGCGATATCGCTTGGTAGTTTACATAACATCGCGTCTCCAATGTCGGCGGTTTCAAAACTTTTTGAGCGAACTTGTCCTTGGACTCCGAAGAGCGCGCCATTTCGCATTCGTACGGTGCGGGATAACATTTGTGCGGTGCCACTAAAAGCCGCCCGTCGATTTAATCCCAAAATCACGGCACCCGGAACACCACATTGCCTGATAGCGTGCCAGACGGGGTCATCACTTCAATCGTCCCACTTGTCGTGCCAGCCGGAAAGTTTGTTGTAATCTCAGAAGCAGAAATTATTTTGAAAGTCGCCGCGACGCCGTTGAAGCTTGCGAAGGTTGCACCTGTCAAATCGGTTCCGAGGATGATGACTTTTGTACCTACTTCGCCAGACGTCGGGAGCGTCTCGACAAAAGGTCGCAAGCTCATGTCTAGTTTAAAGATTGAGCCTTCACTACCATTGGCATAAGACTTTGTTCCGTATAGGTTTCCGTCTGTGGCTTGTAGCAGAGTTCCAACGGGGCCAGCGCTGCTGAAAGAGTGAAGAATCCTTTCATGGCCATATTGGGTGATCTGGAAAAGGGTGCCACGGTTGTAGGTTCCCCCCCGGTCTGTTGTGCCATAGAAGTTACCGTCTGTCGCTTGAATTAATGCCGCTCCGGGCGTATTGCCGTCTTGACAAGGCAAAGCACTGCAACGCCGGAAGGAATAAAGGGTTGTTAGCGAGCCGTGAGGCGTGATTTTGAACACGGTACCGGCGCCATAGTTGCCGCCTGTGGAAGTTGTGCTGTAGAAGTTTCCGTTTGCGGCCTCAAACAGAACCGCGAGTGGATCGTTGCCGTCGGAGCACCGTTGCCGGGCGCAAAAGCTGTGCAGTATGGTGAACGTACCTTTTAGGCTAACTTTGAATGCGGTGCCCCAACCGTTGGTTCCGCCATAAGTGTCTGTTGCGTAGAGGTTCCCGTCAAAACCCTGAACCAGCACGCCGGGATCCAGGCCGCCAGTGCCCTTGAAATTAACCAAGTTTGTAAATTTTTGGGCGGGAGCGCCGATTGCCGATGCAAGGCACTGTACCAAGACGAGGCTGCCAAATAATGCATGCATTTTTGCTCTCTGGTTCATAACGCTCTCCTCATTGATCATCAAATCGTTACACCGTAGACGGTTGTCGACCACCCGCAGCTATTTCTGGAGTGTTGTGCGGTCAAATTGACCCTGTGTGCCAGCAACAATGTCATCGCGCTTTAACATCAATATTTGGAATTGCACGGTGCCTCCCAATTTCGGTGCGATGGATGGGGACCGAGGGGCCGGTTCAGTCGAACCCCTGCGAAGGGAAACGTAGGAGGGTAAGGCTGATCGGCACAAGCTTACTACTGAGATAGGTTGTGTCAAGGTAAATCACCACAGAATTATCACTGCCTTGAAGGTGCTCGCGGATACAGGCGTATACTCGCGTTAATGAGGTGCTGTTATGCCTTGGTCTAAAGTAACGTTAACAGCCGAAGAAATTAAAGCTGGGAAGGCTAAGAAACTTCATGAAAACTTTTGGGAGTTATTCGAGGCAAACGGCGAGCCTCTAGCTGCGGTCGTTTTTTGGGATCGCAGTCATAGCGTCTACTATTTTTCGCCCCATGCATGCAGGATCGCACAAGGGCTACTCTCCGATTACTCCGCCCGTGCATGTCCAAGCCCACCTCCTCGCTCAATAGAGTTGTTGATTTCTCGCGATGAGTGGCGCGATCTTTGGGCATCTGCCGCATGACGGATCAGCAAGACGGGGTCCGCTTACCTGAACGTAATAGGCTTTCGCGCAGCGTGCGACATATCTATCCGTGATGTGCGTCTTCTCAAAGTCCAATAGATTGATGTCAGAACCAGAAAGCCCTATAATTTGCCCGATGCGCAAGCTAGTCTGGATTGACCGCCATCGCTTCCTCGGTTGGGGCTGCTCCGACTGCGAGTGGGTGTTTAACCCGTTTGGTCCGCATAGTAGCGCTTCTGGGGCAACGGTTGAGTCGCGCCGCGACAACCACTTCGCGTCGCACCTTTGCATTCAATATGCCGCAAAAACAAATGTGTCGCCGTCCACGACTACCAAACTAAAAACCGCGTAGTCTTCTTTCCTTCCCACAACTACCCGAAAGCCGGAGACCGTGCGACATTTATAGTTTTCCTTGGTATCCGCACTGCGAAGCCTCCTGGAAACGTAAGTCAAACCAACTCTGAGAGCATTTGCTCAGACTGAGGGGCCGTTAGTCGATCCCAGAACGAATAAATATAAAGAAAGCCTAAATATTCTATGGATGACCCCATACTCGGTTTCACGATAGAAGAGTACGCAGGACTGGTGCGCGGCGTGATCTTCGAGATCAGGAATTCTGTTGGCCCAAGCCTTAGGTACGTCGAACTCGCGCAAGAGGAATTGGAGCCTTTGCACCCCGCCTTCGCCCATTTGGCCCAAGCGCTGCAGGCTGCGCAACGGGGCAGAGATGTGGTGGAGCAATTCGATCAGGAGTATCATCGCCGCAGACGGGAAGCACAACCAAAGAGCGGACAGCAGTGACGAAACGTCAGGTCACACTCGCACCCCAGTTCAGGGCGAGAGCTAAAGACAATTCCTCGGCGGTGCGTCACACAACAGCAGACTCGGAGACCGTCCTGCACAGCTTTACCGGTGGTCTATGGTGCATGTTGGTTAGTGCAGGCGTTCATTTTCGCCCTGGTAATTCGCAATCTTCAGACAGCAGCGCTAGCGGCGCATTAGCCTAGAGTTGCACGAGTTCGTGGATACATAAATCAGAAATATGTAGTTACAATCTAATCGAGTTACTGACTAAGGCTCCGGTTCCTGGCCCACAGCTTCAGCTTCGTCGGATGATTTTGCATCGAGGACGCGTTTAAGCAATGTTTCAGCGTCGTCTGCGGGGAGGGTCTCGAGTTGTGCCAGCAACGCCTCCAAGCTCACGTTCGGCGCTGGTCGCGGTCTTCGCCCCAGTGCTGGTGTCCGCGATTTTATCCCGGTTGCCTGCGCTTTTTCTACTTCGACTCCCAGGCCCGCGATCGTCGGCTCCTCAAACATTGTTCGCACGGCTAGTTCCACGTCAAATTCCCTGCGGATCCTCGCCATCACCTGCAACACCAATAGCGAATGCCCGCCCAGCTCAAAAAAATTCTGGTCCACGCCTACCTCCTTCAGCTTCAAGACCTCCGCCCACATCGCCGCCAGCTTCTGCTCTACCTCCGTCCGCGGCGCCACCACGCCCTGCTCCGCCAAGCTCACTCCCGCTACCGACGACAGCGCCCGCCGGTTCACTTTGCCGCTCGATAACAGCGGCAACTCATCCACCTTCACAAAACTCGCCGGAACCATATGTTCCGGCAGCTTCGTCCGCACATACCGCCGCAACTCTCGCGCGCTCGGCGCCTTGCCTTCCTTGCCCACCACATACGCGATCAAGCGCTGCTCTACGCCCGTTCCACTCAACTCCACTACCGCTTCCGCCACCCACTCGTGCCGGCCAAGCACCGTCTCAACCTCACCCAACTCGATGCGCATCCCGCGCACCTTCACTTCACTGTCTAAGCGGCCAAGATATTCCAGTTCGCCCGTTTCTTTCCCCGCCACGTCTCGCGTCACACGCCAGCGCCCCAGATCGCCCGTCCGGTAAAGCTTTTCGGACTTCGCCGGGGCAATCCTATTCTTCACAAATCGTTCCGCCGTCAACTCCGGCTGCCGCCAGTAGCCGAGCGCCAGCCCCGCGCCCCCTACATAAATCTCACCGCGCACTCCGACCGGAACCGGATTCATCCGCTCATCCAGCACATAAATCTGGCTGTTGCTGGTCGGTCGTCCGATCGGCACCGAGGTCGCCGCTTCCGTCTCCGCAGTCTCCTCTTCCTCCGCCTTCACCTCGTGCCAAGTCACGTCCGCCGCCACCTCCGACGATCCGTAGATATTCAGCAGCGTTGCTCGCGGACACGCCTTCCTGAACTTCTTCGCCAATTCCCACGGCAGCGTCTCCCCGCCACACCACCACAGCTTCAAGTGCGGTAAACGCTCTCCTAGATTCGGCGCGTGCTCGAGCAGCGCCCGTAACAGCGGCGGCACCAGAATTATTCGCGTGACCCGGTTATCCCCTAGCGTCCGCACCATCACTTCCGGATCCAGCACCGCCTCCTGCGGCAAAATCACGCTCGGAACTCCCGACAAAAGCGGGCCGAAAATCTCACAAACCGAATCCACGAATCCTACATTCGTTTTCTGACAGTCCACGTCGCCTGCCTGAAACGGATAACGCTCCCTCATCCACTCCATCCGGTTCAACGCTCCTCGGTGCGTTCCTTCTACCCCCTTCGGACGCCCA
Source organism: Acidobacteriaceae bacterium (assembly GCA_043749775.1). GTDB lineage: Bacteria > Acidobacteriota > Terriglobia > Terriglobales > Acidobacteriaceae > Acidiflorens. The sequence continues at coordinate 5,919 of JAYVCW010000140.1, forward strand.
CTAGAACCCGACGTGTACAGCACATAGAGACGCTCCGATTTGCCAGTTGAAGGCTTTGAAGCAAAGTTTGCAATCGGCTCTTTCTTTAACGAATCCTTTTCACGGTCTAGTAAAACTAAGTCGCGCTGCGACTCCGGAAGCTTGTCCCGCAACTGGCTGACGGTTATTACGCAGATAGGCTCGGTATCTGCAATCATCGAGGCCAGGCGTTCGACGGGATAAGTATGGTCGAGCGGAACGTAAGAGGCTCCGGTTTTTAATACTGCGAGCAAGGCAATCGTTAACTCTGGCGATCGATCCAATGACACTCCAACGAGCGACCCGGATTGCACACCCTTCTTGCTCAAGAAGTGCGCCAATTGATTTGCCTGTTCGTTCACCTTCGCGTAGCTAAATTCCTGGTCTCGATAAATCAGCGCGGTTGCATCTGGAGCGCGGGCCGCCTGCTCTTCAAACACTTGATGAACGCGGCCCTGCTTCGAGTAAACAGCCCCGGTATTATTCCATTCAAAGACCATTCGATCGAATTCGCTCGCATCCATCAGCGGGATGAGCGCAATTGGCTCGTCGGGGTTCTTCAACCCGGCCAAAATCAGATTGCGGAAATGCGAAATCTGGCGAAGAACGGTCGTCATGTCGAAAAAGTCTGTGTTGTATTCGAAGCGGCAGTGAAAGCGATCGTCTTCAAACGCCTCTACGGAAAGATCGAACTTGGCAATCCCGGTCTCAAATTCCAGCTCTTCCATTTCTAATCCCGAAATTTCGAATATCTGTTTCGGAATGTTTTGAAAGGTGAACATCACCTGGAACAAGGGGCTGGTATTAATCCAACGTTGCGGGACCAATTCTGCGAGTAATTTTTCGTACGGCACATCCTGATGCGAGTAAGCGTCGAGTGCGTATGACCGAACTTGGCGAACTAGCTCTCGGAAGGTGATGTTCGGATCGAAGTCGGCACGAAAAACCAGAGTGTTGACGAAAAATCCAACCAAATTTTCCGTCTCTATTTGGTTGCGGCCAGCGGTAGGCGTGCCTACCAGAATGCTGCTCTGCCCGGTATAACGCCATAAGAGCGCCTCGAAGGCGGCCAGCGACACCATGAACAATGTTGCGCCCTCGCTTTGTGCGAAGTCTTTAAGGGCGACCAAAACTTGATGCTCGAGGATCAGTTCTTCGGTTGCGCCTTGCCAGTGATGTTCCTTGGGCCTCGGATGATCCATCGGAAGTTCAAGAATAGTCGGCGCGTTTGCCAGCTTCTGCTTCCAATAAGCGACTTGCTTGTTAAGCACTTCACCCGCGAGGGACTTTCGTTGCCATTGCGCAAACTCAGCGTATTGCACCGGGAGTTCTTTTAGTTCGGGCGCTTTCTTTTGCGCGAACGCTTCATAACACTGCGCGATTTCGCGAAAGAGGATGGAAATAGACCAGCCATCGGTGATGATATGGTGCATCGCCAATACAAGCAGGTACTGGTCTCGATTCAGCTTTAAAAGCAAGGTGCGAAGTAAAGGCCCCGTAGTCAGATCGAATGGCTTCTTCCCCATCTCGCTGGCAAGCCTAAGCGCCTCGGGTCTGCGTTCCCCTTCCGGAAGTTCGGTCAGATTCACGACCGGCATTTCAATTTTCCCGTTTGAGAGAACGACCAGTCTGGCAGAGCCTTCGGCGTCTTCGAACACTGTGCGCAATGACTCGTGTCTGTGAACTACTGTTCTAAAGGCCGAGATCAGAACATCAATGTCCAGGGGTCCAGTCACACGGAAAGCGCGGACGAGATTGTAGGCAGCAGTCCCCGGCTCGAGCTGGTCAAGGAACCACAATCTTTCTTGAGCAAAGGATGCTTGCGATGCGGCGCTCATATAGGCGCGTTTCATGATGTTCTCCTCCTCAATCGTGCCACTTTAAGTGGGCTGTTTGTCGACGGTGCGCGGTCATCAGATGTGGAGAGACTGGCGCAAAGTCGAAGCGCGATCAGATGCTGTTCAGTGCAAGATTTGGTGTTTCTCCTGTGAAATCGGGGCCCGTCGCGCTTGGGGAATTTAGCGGCGATTGAACGGATCGAACAGTCTCAGCAGCCCGGGCCCTTGGAGAAGAGTGGAACGAATGGGCTAGGGAGAACTTCTCACTCCCGCCGGGAAGCATGGACCCAATTGGAATAGTTGTCAATGTCAATGACTCTTTCATAATTTCGGGAGGGCGATTGAATTCACGGGAGGACCGAAGTCCGACTCGGTGATCAGATCAGCGACTTTCTAACCCGTATGGCCGAAGAAAGCGAAAAGCCCCCCATGGCAGGAGCGCCGATGGAAAACGGTTCGAGGCTGAGGCTTTTCTCCGCGCAGGTTACTCTTTCGACTGCAGCTACGGTTTCAGTTGGCATCCTGCCTCAGGATGTATTTCTCTCTCTGATATGGATCCATTAAGCGACTTACTTGCTGCTGGTTGCTGCTTAGGCAAGCTTCTACCGGGGAGATTTGCCTCTGACCCGTGAGCCGGCACTGAGACAGGGTAAACACTAGCGCCATCCGATACGCCCCCTTCTGGTTGTCCATTGCAGAGTGTTGAGAATTTGCACGGAGCGAGCATAGTTACCTCGGTTGACGAGTATCCCTGATCGGGATATTCTGTATCCCAGCATGGCATACAAAGCGACGACCATCGAAGAGTTAATTGCCATCATGAAGCGGGTGCAAGGCGAGAAGACGCTGACCAAGTTCGCAGCCGAGCTGGATATGTCCAAGCAATATCTCAGCAACGTCTACAACCGTCACAAGGAACCCAGCGAGCGCTTGCTAGAAAAACTGGGTTTCACGCGGCAAACCGCCTATATCCGGTCGCCTACTGCTGCCAGCCGGGAGAAGAGAAAATGAGCGCAAACAATTCGCAATCCGCCGTAGCGGACCGCAAGCAGCGGGTTCTGGTCAACGTCATCCTCGACAAGTCGGGCTCTATGAGTACCAAGGTTAAGGATGTCATTGGCGGCTTTAATCTTTACCTCGACGAACTCGCGAAGGAGCCCGCCGTCGACTACGGATTTTCGCTGACGCTATTCGACACAGTCGTGGAAATGAAATACAAGGCGGTG
>JAYVCW010000141.1:0-2722 GCA_043749775.1 Acidobacteriaceae bacterium
TACGGGCGATGGGGAGAGCAAGTTGAGATCCAGCGAAAAATTGTACTTCACCTGATATTGCGATCGCTGGCTTTGATTGCGGCGATCTGCCTGCTGATCATTCTGGCGGGCTGGGCTTTGCAATTGGCGTTGGAGAAGATCGTTCACGATTCTCGCCAAAAGCAGACGTTAGAAACGGTTGTAAATCTGGGAACGCAATTGTTTGGGCTCTTACTGATTCTGCTGACTATTTTCGGAGTGCCGCGGCAGATGCCAACAATTTTAGGTCTCGCGACGGCGGGGCTGACGGTAGTCTTTCAGGATTTCATCCTGGCATTTTGCGGTTGGTTTGTTCTGATGGGAGCAAACGGAGTGAGAGTGAGGGACTGGGTAGAGATTGATGGCGTTGGCGGCGAGGTGGTTCATGTCGGCCTGTTCCGCACCTGGCTGCTGGAGACGGGAAACTGGACTGCGAATGGTCATCCTACGGGAAGAAAAGTTTCGTTTTTAAACGGCTATGCCATACGCGGCAAGTATTTCAACTTCTCCACGGTAGGACAGTGGATGTGGGATGAGATTAAGGTCACGGTGCCTCCAGGCACGGGCATTCATACTCTTATCAAGGGGATTTACGAAGCGACGGTGAAGGCAACGGAAGCGGATGCGAAGTTGGCGGAAGCGGAATGGAAAAGGGTGACACGCGAAGAAGGATCTCCGCAGTTTAGCGCTATGCCGTCGGTCAATCTCAGGCCGGCGGGAGTTGGTGTCGACATTGTGATTCGGTATATCACGCGTGCCGGAGTGCGGGTTGAGATCCGGAATCAGCTGTTTTCTATGATTGTTGAGCTGATGCAGGGTGGGGGGACGAAAGAGGAGATTGTACCCGCCTTGAGGTAGCCGGCTTGACAAAAAAATACGGCACGTCATACTCACCGAGAAGTGAGAGTAAAGATATATCCGACTGACGCTTTGACCCTAAGGGAGGAGTTGGGCGAGTTACAACCGTGCGGTGGACGCGTAAAGTCAAACTTTCGATGTTGACCCACCGTAACCCGTGGGTACACTTCCCGTCCTATATAACTAGGCAATCTATCAGGAGGAATGCCCTTGGTTTTCAATAATTGGTTTCGAGCAGCCGCGACGGCAGTCTTGTCACTTGCACTTTGCACGACGATTGCGGTGGCGCAAGGTCATGGGCACGGCCATGACAAGCAAAATCGTGAAGATGATAAGGACCGAGACAAGGGTCATGGACACGGACATGACAAGGAAAGCCATCACGATCGTTATTCCGATCATGATCGGGATGAGGTACGAGGTTGGTATAAAACTCATTACTCGAATCTTCCCCCGGGACTTGCGAAGCGGGACCGCCTTCCTCCGGGATTAGAACGGCAACTCGTTGTTCGTGGAACTCTGCCGCCGGGGCTTCAGAAGAAAATGCTGCCATGCCCACCAGACTTGGAAATGATGCTCCCACCTCCGCCGCCGAATTACTCACATGTTGTGATCGGCGGGAATTTGGTTCTTGTCAACCGCATCAATTTTCAGATTGCGGATGTATTCCACTTAGAAATTTACTAGGCGTCGAACCGGCGTGGGGCATTTTCCTAAAGCAGAGACGTGGCGTGTTATCGGAGCGTCACGATTATGGGAGTGTGATCGGATGGTTTTTGCTCGGCTCGCGGACGTTTATCGATCTCACATTTTTCGAGTCGCTCGGCGAGCGTGGGCGACAGCAAAAAATGATCGATGCGTATGCCTCGGTTGTGTACGAAAGCCTGCCGGAAGTAATCCCAGAAAGTGAAATGCCCCCCTCGCCTACGTGCAGAGAGCGGAAGGCATCGGTGTAGCCGAGACCGAGGAGCGCTCGGTATGCGGCTCGTGGTTCCGGCTGGAACAGAGCGTCACGCTCCCACGATGACGGCTTATGACAATCGATGTCTTCGGGAATGACATTGAAGTCACCACCCACAAGTGTCGGCACATTGTCCGTCCGCCATTTCGTCATTTGTTGGTGCAGGCGTTTCATCCACGCGAGCTTGTAGGAAAACCTGTCGCTTCCGACCGGATTCCATTAGGAAGATAAATGTTCACCATGCGAATGCCCTGCACCATCACTTCCAGGAAGCGGGCGTGGCTGTCGGTCTCATCGCCGACGAGGGTTGTATTGAGGGGTTCGATAGGATGGCGCGACAGAATGGCGACACCGTTGTAGGTTTTCTGCGTCACCGAGGCGCTCTCGTAGCCAAACAACTCAAACACGCGAGACGGGAATTCGGTTCCTTTCAATTCCTGAAGCAACAATACATCCGGTTGTTCTGACTTGAAACCGACGCGAACACGGTTGTCAGCGGTACCCTGGAAAACAACGATTTGCTGCAATCATTTTAGGTCATCGTGGCGGTTAACTGACGTAACCAGGCGATTTCACTAATTGACCGTGGTTAGTGAAATCGCGATTTTACGCCAACAATGAGGTCCTTCGTGTATCTGTGCAATACTCTTCGACGGAGACGCCTCTGTTGAGATGCGCGAGAAGATCGAAAAACACTTGCGCCGTTGCCACCGCTGCACGGCGGTTTACGACAGCACGCGGAAGATGCTCGTGATCACTGGGGACGAACGGGCCTTCGAAGTTCCTACCGGATATAGCGAGCGCTTGCACGGCTTCCTGAACAAAGTAATCTCGGATACCAGAGCACATTGATACAACGAAATTTAGCAGGGATTGCCGATTCCC
>JAYVCW010000142.1:0-12185 GCA_043749775.1 Acidobacteriaceae bacterium
GCGTGTGCGGCGCTGATGCTGGTTGTGAGTTTTACACCCGCTCCATCTGCAAATAGTTCCGGACGAGAGGTCTGGCCTGACATTCGCGACGGCGCTAAAGATACATTTAACGAAATGCGAGGTAGTATCGGCCACTTAATGCGACGAAAATGATGAGGAATTTGTTCTCGGGATTTCAAGTTAATCATAACTAGGAGTTAACCAAAACGCCGATTCACATCAGCCAGACGGCGTCGATGTCTACAATGATTTGCGTGCGCGGAATTTTACGCGCCGCCGCTTCGGCCAGCATGGCGCGCAGCAGCGTGTTCATCTTCTCTCGGCTCGGGCTCTTCAAAATGAAGTGGTAGCGATAATCACGCTTTAAGCGAGTGATAGGCGCGGCGGCCGGCCCGAGCACTCGAATGCCTTCGTGCCGCGTCTTCTCGAACCAGCGGCCTAATTCCCCGGACCACGTCAGCGCCTCGTCTAGCTTCTCACTGCGAATCAACACGTTCGCGATCGCGCTGTAAGGCGGATAGTGCATCCAGGCGCGAAACTGCAGTTCTTTATCGTAGAAGCCGGCGAAGTCGTGGCGCGCCGCGAACTGCACCGCGTAGTGATCCTGAAAGTAAGTTTGCAAAATAACTTTGCCGGGAGAATTGCCGCGCCCGGCACGTCCCGCCACTTGCGTTAGAAGTTGAAACGTTCTCTCGGCGGCGCGGAAATCGGGTAGCCCCAGCGCCATGTCGGCTCCGACCACTCCAACTAGAGTTACGCCGTGGATATCGTGGCCCTTGGCGATCATCTGCGTTCCAACAAGCATGTCGAGCGCGCCTTCATTGAGCGCGTTAAGCGCATGCTCGAAATCTTCGCGTCCTCGAACCGTGTCGCGATCGAGGCGTCCGATGCGCGCTTGCGGAAACATGCCGTGCAACAACTCTTCCAATTTCTCGGAGCCGGTGCCCACAAAATAAACATATTCACTTCTGCAGTTCGCGCACTTGTCTGGAATCTTCGCGATGTGGCCGCAGTAGTGACATTCCATTTTGTGTTCGCGCTTGTGATGGGTCATCGACACAGCGCAATTCTGACATTGCAGTGTCTTGCCGCAGGCGCGACATAAAACTACAGGAGAGTATCCACGCCGGTTGAGCAGCACCATGACCTGCTCTTTTTTCTCGAGGCGTTCGCGAATCTCTTCCGCAAGCTTGCGGGAGATTACCTGCTCCTGGCCTGTATCTTGAAATTCTTGTCGCATGTCGACGATCTCGACTTCCGGCAATGGACGCCGCTCCACGCGTTCCGGCAATTCGACCAGCGCATATTTGTGCTTCCTGGAGTTGTAATACGATTCAAGCGATGGAGTAGCTGAGCCAAGCACGACCGCCGCTCCCGCCATCTTTGCCCGCATGACAGCGACGTCGCGCGCGTGATAACGCGGCGTTTCTTCCTGCTTGTAAGACGAATCCTGCTCCTCATCGACGATGACGAGCGCGAGGTCGCTCACGGGAGCGAACACTGCCGAGCGCGTGCCCGCCACCACTCGCGCTTCGCCACGCTTGATTCGATGCCACTGCTCTGCGCGCTCCGCGTTCGACAAAGCAGAATGCAGGATCGCCACTTCATCGCCGAAGACCTGATGCAGATCGGCCGCAACCGCCGGCGTAAGCCCGATCTCGGGCACGAGCAGGATCGACGATCTTCCCTGCTCAAGCACCTGGCGCATGCAGGCAAGATAGACAGCCGTCTTACCCGATCCGGTGATGCCGTGTAGTAATAAGCCTTCGAATTGTCGGGACGCGACCGCTTCGCCAATTTTCGCCAGTGCATTCTTCTGCGCAGCGCTAAATTCAAAATCAAATGGTGACGGACGAGGCTTTAGTTTCGAAGTCGTAAAATCTTGCGGCTCATCAACCAGCGAGACAAGACCGCGACGCACGAGCGTGGCAAGAGTAGTCGGCGGCACGTCCAATCCGCGCAAATCCTCAACAGCGATCCGCCCGCCAGCTGCGCTGAGCGCATCAACCAGCGTGCGCTGATTGGAATTAAGCTTGGGTTGCGGCCGGGCACTCGGGCTGTGGGTCTGAGCGCCTCGCTCATTCAGTGGAGGCAAAGACTCCGTCCGCTCTCCTGCAGCAAGAAGTACAGCGACTTTCACCAGCCGCGACGCATCGCGGGCCGCCGATTGGTCTTCCCGGGTAATCCACTTCTTGCGAGCCATGCCGCCGAGAAGCGAACGAGAAACACGAGTCGCTGAGCGCAATCGCTCTTCGCGAACGTGCTCGCGCTCTGCCAGATAATCAAGCACTCGAAACTCAATAAACTGCTGTTCCGGAGTGCGCTTCGAACGAGCCGGAGATCCGGACGCTCCGGCCAGGTGCAGCGCCGTCCGGCCCAGGTCGGTGATGCGATAAGAGATCGAGCGTTTAAACTCCGCCGCAAGCGGCAGCATGGTACGAAACACTTCGCCGATGGGAGCAAGGTAATAATCGGAGACCCACTTCCCGAGTTTCAAAAGCTGTTCGTCGAGTACGGGCGAAAGATCGAGCGCTTCAATAACATTCTTGATCTTTACCGAGGCGGCATTCGCTTGTGGCGGGCGATCGTGCAACTCAACCACAATCCCCGAAAGCCGCTGCTGCCGGAATGGCACCAGAACGCGCCCTCCAACAACCGGCTCCATGCCCGGAGGAACGGCGTAGGTGAACGCCATGTCGAGCGGCACGGCGAGGGCGACGTCGCAGAAGAGGGGCATTTGCAGACTGATAAATCCTATCGCACCCCGAATACTACTGTTTGACAGTAGTAACGCGATCCACTAGTATAGATAGAAATGATCGTGAGTTTCCGCGACAAGGAAACAGAAAGACTGTGGCAGTCAGGCGCGAGCCGCAGGATTCCGGCCGATCTGCGGTTGAGGACGTTCAAGAAACTCGCTATTTTGAACGCAGCGGTCACGCTGGACAACTTGAGGGTTCTTCCTGGGAATCGATTGGAAGCGCTTCGCGGAAACCGTGCGGGGCAACACAGCATTCGCGTAAACGATCAATATCGGGTCTGTTTCGTCTGGCGGGACGGAAATGCTTTCGAGGTAGAGATCGTGGATTATCACTAGGGGCGAAAATCATGGCTAAAGCAAGAAAGGTATTTGCTGTTCATGCGGGAGAAATCCTCAAAACCGAGTTCATGGAACCCATGGGTGTGAGCGCCTATGAACTGGCAAAGGCGCTCAATTTTCCAGGTATCTATGAAGTCGTCCGGGGAGATCGCGCCATCAGCGCCGACACTGCCATTCGCTTGGGAAAATACTTTGGGTTGCCCGCACAGTTCTGGCTCAATCTTCAGAACGATTATGACCTTAGAATCGCAGAGGGCAGCGGCATCGGCAAAAGCATTCGACCTCACAAAATTATATCTCAGGCCCTACCTAGTGGTGCTCGCTAAAGCCGCCACGGTGTCTAATTGCTCATGCGAATGCCTTGGCGACTGATTCTCCCCGGAATTGGTTTAATGCTCTTCGGAGGAGTGACCTACAACTCCGTCGAAAGACTCCAAGTTGAACACGATCATGGTCAATATTTTTGGTGGGGGCCAATTCGTCTTGACACTCATCACTTTGCCCACAACCCGGACGGCTCAGTACTCTGTAAGGCACAAGAAGGAGACTTGTCTATTGGGCAGATTAGGGACCCGGGAATTCTGACTAAGGCGTTGATCTCAACGGCGTTTCCCGCATTCCTCATCGGAGTGCCTATTGTGAAAGCTCTAGGATTGCTCGGGATTAACGAAGTCGTAACGTTCATGGTCGTAATGCCACCGCTGATCGCAGGTTGGTATTACGGCATCGCTTGGCTAGATCATCGTTGGAGATCGAAGCGGCTGGGTCAGGCGTGCTAACAGCTGGACGGCCTAGGGCGGCGGCCGTCCCTACGCGTTCGCCTTCGGCCCTTTCATCCCTAACTCTTTCATCACCATCTGCAAATCCTTCCACGCCTCGCCCTTCTGCCGCGGATCGCGTAACAAAAACGCTGGATGGTAAGTGACTGCCAGTTTGCAACCATCCCACCCGGAATCGGAAGGTGGCACCCCGGCGGGCTTGAAGTCGTAGAAGCGTCCGCGAAGTTGCAGCATCGACGAATTCATCGCGAGGAGCGTCTTCGCGGCCGTCGCTCCGAGAGCGACAATTACTTTCGGCTTGACCACCGCAATCTGCCGCATCAGAAATGGAGAGCACGTCGCGCACTCGTCGCGCTCTGGCTGCCGATTGCCCGGTGGACGGCATTTCACGATATTTGCGATGTACACCTGCTCACGCTCGATCCCCATGGCCTTGATCATGTTGGTAAGCAGTTGTCCCGATCGTCCCACGAATGGCTCACCCTGATCATCTTCGCCCGCCCCCGGCCCTTCGCCAACAAACATCAATTCGGCCTCCGGATCGCCGACGCCAAACACAATCTGCTTTCTTCCCTGTTGATGCAGCGGGCAGCGGGTGCAGTCTCCCAAATCTTCGCGGACTGCCACCAAACCTTTTGCCGGATCGCTCACCCCTTGTTCAGGGAAATTCATGACAGGAGTTGCCGCTAGTATTCTTAAAGGGGCGGCGTCTGCGACTGGGGTCATCACCGCAGCCGGGTTTCTTGGGCTCATCTCTTCTCCATCTATCGGTAGGCGCGCCTCTTGAACGCTCCCTGCAGTTGCCAATGCCGCTGGCTGCGATGGCGGGCGTTGGTAGAAATCGTAAATTCCCATCTCGTTGTAGAAGCGCAGGCGCGCCGCAAGGGCGTTGCGGAGTTCTGGGTCAAGCATGTGGGACATTGCGGATAAGAATAACAAAGGAGTGGCCGCGACGTGGAGGGAGGACTCCCACATCCGTCCTCCGTGAGAGATGAGAAGTAGTCAACGGCAATACTGCTGGCAAAAGGTGCCGGTGCAGGCGGCTCACGCACGGACAGGCGCGGTCGCCCGTTCCCCACATTTATGCCTTTGGAAATTAATGGGATTGAACGCTGCTTCGCTTCCGCAACTTTACAACTTGATCGAGAACCCGATGGGCCACTTCCCATTTCGAGGTTTCGGGTACGTCGATCACCTCGCTGTCGGAGATGATGGTGACGGCGTTGCGTTCGGAGTCGAAGCCAATGCCCTCACGAGAGACATCGTTGACCACGATCGCGTCAAGAGATTTGGCCGCAAGCTTGGCGCGCGCATTTTCGAGCACGTTTTCAGTTTCGGCGGCGAACCCGACGATGATTTGCGAAGCTCTGCTCCGCCCTAGTGCCACTAAAATATCCGTCGTCGGTTCGAGCTCAAGAGTCATCGCGCCTTTACGCTTAATCTTTTGTTTTGCGGCAGCTTTCGGCCGGTAGTCGGACACGGCCGCGGTCTTGATCACCACCGTGCTTTCGGGAAACAGTTTCAGAACGGCGGCATGCATTTCTTCCGCTGTCTCTACTCTTGTTAGTTCCGCCGCACCGGGAACAGCGATGGAAGTCGGCCCGCTGATCAACAGAACGCGTGCCCCCCGTCTTAGCGCAGCCTCGGCAAGGGCATATCCCATGCGTCCACTCGAGCGATTTGTGAGATAACGAACCGGGTCGATCTTCTCGCGGGTGGGACCTGCCGTGATCAGCAAAGTTTCTCCCGCCAAATCTTGCGATGCGCCAAGCGCTTCCATCACGGCGGCAACAATCTTTTCGTTTTCCGCCAAGCGCCCAGATCCAATCATTCCGCAGGCCAGATAACCTTCGCCGGGTTCGACGATACGAACGCCACGTTCTCGCAATGTTGCCACGTTCGCTTGCGTGGCGGCGTGGTTCCACATGTTGACGTTCATTGCCGGAGCGACCACCACGGGTGCAGTAGTAGCGAGATAGAGCGTGCTCAGAAAGTCGTTGGAGATTCCTTGTGCGAAGCGGGCCAGCACGTCGGCGGTTGCGGGGGCGATGAGCAACGCGTCGATCGACTGCGCCACAGCAATGTGCTCAACCGCAGAATCGACGTTCGCGGCAGATTCCGCCGAGCCGAACATGTCGGTAATAACTTTTTCGCCGGAGAGTGCCGCAAAGGTGAGAGGACGAACAAATTCCTGCGCGGCTGCCGTCATGATGACCTGCACGCGAATGCCGCGGTCTTGCAAGAGGCGAACAATCTCCGCCGCCTTGTACACCGCGATGCCACCAGAGACGCCCAGCGCAATTTTCATAGCATGAGGGCGGGAAGCCAGGCCGCCAAGATCAGCCCAGACTCACCACCAATGCAATTGATGCTGCATCCCCGGCCAGGGATGCTGAGCAAGTTGTGGGGACGGGCGAGTTGCCCGCACCCACACACTCGTTACTTTGGTTACGCGCTCTTCTACGCGTCTTCCAAGAAAGACTTGCTTAAGTCTTCGGCCGCGATAACGTCCGGTAATTTCGGCAGCTCAGGAATCAACCATTTGACCTTGCCTGCCTTGATTTCATCTTGCGCGATACGGCATGGTTTACGTGAACCGGTATCGATCACCGGCGGCGCTCCGCCTTGCAGTTGTCGCGCCCGGCGCGCTGCCACCAGAATGTAGCGATAGTTGCTGTCAAATCCTTCTACCAGTTTCATAACTCTCTCCCCCTAATGCTGCACGAGCGTTTGATCATTTACGGGTTAAACGAGGCCAGAATTGGTTGTACTCTTTCGCGCGCGAACTCCAACCGGCAAGCTTGGGCGTTATCGATTCTCCGCTTTTCTTCACCGGAAGGCTCTGTCCCCCTTCGAACCAGGCGCTCCGATAGAACAATGTCTCGTAGTTCATCGGCCGACTTTTCGAGGAGGTTGTTTACTAATATATAGTCGTATTTCTCATAATTCTCAATCTCACGTCGGGCCGTGTCCAACCGGCGACGGATGACCTCATCCGAATCGAGCCCCCGGTTCCGCAAGCGCCACTCCAGTTTCTCGCGGCTGGGAGGAAGGATAAAAATGCTTACCGCTTGCGGAATCCTGCGCTTTATCTGCTTTGCGCCCTGCACATCGATATCAAGCAGTAGGTCGTGCCCGCCCGTTTCTGCCTCGCGCAGGAACCGCGTCGCCGTTCCGTAGTAGTTACCAAAGACAGTGGCATGCTCCAAAAACTCATCGGACGCGATCATGCTTTCAAACTCGGCCTTGGGGACAAAGAAATATTCCTTCCCATTCTTTTCGCTGCCCCGCGGCGGACGTGTTGTGTACGAAATCGAAAAATCCAGGTTTCGGACCATCTTGAATAGCTCGTTCACCAGCGTCGACTTCCCCGAACCCGACGGCGCCGAGACGATATAGACGATGCTCATTCGACGTTCTGCACCTGTTCACGTGATTTTTCGATTTCTGACTTCATGAGCAAACCCATCTCGGTAATCTTAAGGGCCTCACCTGCAAGCCCGGAAGTTTTCGAGAGCAGGGTATTCGCCTCGCGGTTCATCTCCTGTAAGAGGAAATCCATTTTCTTGCCGACTTCGCCGCCTTGATCGATGAGGCCGAGAAAATGTTTTACATGCGCGGTCAAGCGAACCAGTTCTTCCTGAATATCGCTGCGATCGACCAGAACCGCAACCTCCTGCAGAATGCGTTCTCTATCGACATGCCCACCGAGTAACTCTTGCATCCGAGCTTGCAGCCGTTCCGAATAGCCGCGCAAAATGTCAGCGCGATGGCCGCCTACCCCGTGAGCTGCATTTTCCAGACCCTTCATTCGGGCGCGAAGTTCGGCGGTGATGCTACGCCCTTCCTCTTCACGCATGGCGTTGAGCCGGTCAATCGCTTCTTCGGCTCGCGCCATGACCGCGGCATCAAGTTCATCGCCCGATTTTTCCGCCGCCGCATCCATCGCGCCGGGCATGCGCAGCGCTACGTTAAGATCGGGCTCGCCCGCAACGCCGAATTCGTCGGCGGCCGCGCGAAAAGCCTGCACATATCCCGCAATCAACTGGCGGTTTAATGCCATATTGTTGGCCGCCGCGCGGTCGAGACTGAGAATGACCTCGACATGCCCGCGCGAGATCTTCTCCTTCAGGCATTGGCGCAATTTCATCTCCAGCGAACCGGTGTCAGATGGCAGGCGAAAGTGAAGATCGAGAAAACGGTGATTCACTGCCTTCAGTGAGAGGGAGAAACCCATCTGGGGGTTGACTTGCCCTCGAACCTGCGCGAAGCCGGTCATCGAACGAAGTGGCATATTTTTCGGATACTCTGCACTTCATCTACTCTCAAACGTTTTTAACGCGAATAGGCCTAGTTCTGCCCTACTACGGCGCGAGGCGCGTCTGCGTCGGCAAATTGCAGTTCGTATAGGCGACGATATGTGCCTAGCTTCTGCATCAACTCCTCGTGACCGCCGATATCGCTGATGGTGCCGTTATCGATGACCACAATCCGATCGGCGCGCCGCACGGTTGAAAGACGATGAGCGATTACAAATACGGTACGCCCGCTGATCAGATTTTGCAGCGCCGCTTGCACCAGCGATTCGGATTCGCTATCGAGAGCGGAGGTCGCTTCATCCAAAATCAGAATGGGAGCATTTTTTAAGATTGCGCGAGCGATGGCGATGCGCTGTCTCTCGCCACCGGAAAGCCGCACGCCACGTTCGCCGATCATGGTGTCGTAGCCATCCGGGAGCGCCTCGATGAATTCCTGCGCTCGGGCGGCGCGCGCTGCTTCTTCCACTCTTTTCTGGGAAACATGCGGCTGCCCGTAGGCGATATTGTTTCTCACCGTGTCATTGAATAATACGGTTTCCTGGGTCACGATGCCGATTTGCGCGCGCAGCGATTCGAGGGTGGCGTCGCGCACATCACAATCATCGATCATGATGCGCCCCCCGCTGACATCAAAGAAGCGCGGAATCAGATGTACCAGCGTGCTCTTTCCCGCACCGCTCGAGCCGACCACGGCCAGAACCTCGCCCGCCCTTACTTCGAGGTTGATATCGCGCAAAACAAAGGGCGAGTCCACTCCATTGACATAGGAAAACGATACGTCGTCAAAGCGAATGGAGCGCTCGAACTTTGGCATTCGCTTTGCAGTCGGCCGTTCGCGAACTTCATCCTCGATATCCATGAAGCGGAAAATTTCCGAGGACGCCCCGACTGCTTGCTGAAAGTTGTTATTGAACAGCGCGAATTTTCTTACCGGATCGTACAGCTTGAACACGGCTACGATAAAAGCGAGAAAGGTGCCGGCGGTAAATATATGCTTGTTGATTTGCGATCGTCCCATCAACAGCAGCAGAGCGATGGCCACGGAGCCGAGGATATCCATCAGTGGAGAGCTGATGGCAAACGCCGCCACCAGTCGCAGGTTCGCGCGGAACAGGCGCCGGGCAGCAGAGCGGAAGCGTTCGAGTTCCCAATTCTCCATCCCGAACGCTTTCACGATGCGATTGCCGGTGATAGTTTCGTGCAAAATATTTTGGATTTCGGCGAGCTTGTCCTGCCCGCCGCGGGTTGTGCTCCGCACCTGTCGCCCGATCCGTCTCGAGGAATACAGGATCACAGGAACGAACAGCAGCAGCACCCACGCCAGGCGGCCGCCCAAGAGGACTACCAATCCTGCGGTAAAGATAAAAGTGAATAGCTGCTGCAAAAATTCTGCGAGCACTCCAGACATCGCATATTGCACCCGCTCTATGTCATTGACGAGCGTCGAAAGCAAAGTTCCGGTCGTATGCTTCGCGAAAAAAGCCGCCGAACTGCGCAGGATGGCATTGTATAAATCGTCGCGCAGATCGGTGATCATCTTGAAGCCCGCGTAATTGACGAGGTACGTTCCAGCGTAGTCGAAGATGCCTTTCAGAACGGTGGCCGCAACCAGAGCGAACGCTACGACAGTCCACGGATTCTGAAAGTGCGCGGGGACGAGGGTCTGCAGATTAAGAAAGCGGTCGGTGCCGGGCAATCTGAACAGCTGAATTGTTCTGCCCTGCGAGCCCGGGTTCAGAACCCGGTCAAAAATTGGACCGATAAGAAGAACTCGACCAGCGTCCAGCAAGCCGACGAAGGCCATGCAGACGACGGACGTAAAGAGGAGCCATGAATAAGGAAGAGCGTACCGCAGCAATCGTCTGATCGGGGCCGGTTTGGTCGGCGCACCATCGTTGTTCGGTTGCTTCGCTGTGGAAGTGGCCATGCGTTACCAGGCAATTCTACATGCGATTTCACATTGAAACCGAGGGGGCGTCACCATAATGAACCGCGTGGGATCCGGGGCCTCAGCCACATTGGCGGCAAGCCTCCATGGGCACATCACTCGGGACTGTCACGGTGGTGCACCTTGACCTTATAGCCCGCTTTCTTCAAGTGCTGACTGACTTCTTCCGCGATCATTACAGAGCGATGCTGGCCGCCGGTGCATCCGAAGCTGATGGTCAAATAGCTTTTCCCTTCGCGAATATAGTGGGGCAGCAAGTAAATCAGAAGTTCAGAGATGCGATTGATAAATTCCTGAGTCTGCGGAAACGACCGGATGTACTTGGCTACTCGCCTATCACGGCCGGTCAAGGCGCGGAATTCCGGAACGAAATGGGGATTCGGCAGAAAGCGCACATCGAAGACCAGGTCAGCGTCGTCTGGGAGTCCATGCTTATAGCCGAAGCTGACGCAGGATATGAGAAGTTTCTGTTCAGTTCCTGACTTCTGCTTGAAGCGCTCGGTCAGGTGCGATCTCAATTCATGCACATTAAATTTTGAGGTGTCGATCACCAGGTCGGCGATCTTGCGGATGGGCCGCAGATGCAGGCGTTCGGCGGCTAGAGAATCCCGAACCGTAGCCCCCGTGCCCAGTGGATGCGGACGCCGCGTCTCGCTGAAACGACGCAACAAAACGGGATCGTTGGCTTCGAGATAGATGACTCGAGTGGCTATCGTATGTCGAACTGATTTTAAGATAGCGGGCAAGCGTTCTAGCTGCGCTCCCTCGCGAACGTCTACTACCAGCGCGGTGCGAGGAATCTCTCCGGACTGCAGCGCTAACTCGGCGAAGCGTGGAATCAACTCGACCGGCAGATTATCTACGCAGTAATAGCCGAGATCTTCAAACGCTTTTAGCGCAGAAGCCTTTCCTGAACCACTCATGCCCGTGATGACTACGAGTTCAGCCGGTCCACGCTTTTTTTTGTCCTTAACGCGCGTTAATTTCAGCGGGTTCGCAGCAGGCTTCTGCTTGTGTGGACGGGGCATGCGGAAAATCTTAGCATTTCACCGGGACGAGAGCATTTCCATAAAAAGGATCTAAGGCGGATTTAAAAGCAGGAGACGAGCAACGAGGCAAATGCAACTTAACAATAATTGCGCTAACTTCCTGGCTAACTCACCTGAGCTAACTCACCTGCTCTAACCACAAACGGTACGAGGGATGCGAACGCTCCGGAAAAGAAGGAAAGTACCCTTCCGCTAAAGCAAGGCAACGGAAGGGTGTCTTGGTTACTGCTTGTCGTATACCGCCTTGCCGGTCATTTTCTTACCGTCCGAGCCGGTGCTGCTAATCGTCACAGTGCGCACCTTGCCGTCTGCGGAAAGGACAATCTTGCCCGACATCGTAACCTTGCCATCTTTCTTAACCGCGAGCGCCAAGGTTCGATCGTTGACTATTTTCAAAGATCGGGCATCTGAATTCGGATCGCCAGTTACCGGATAATCCTTGCCATCAAATTTTCCCGTCCACTCGCTGTGCGTGGGACTGCCTTTACCATCCACCCCGTCAACCGTGGCTTTCACACTGTCGCCAGCCGCCTCATAGACGACTGTCACGTTTTTCGCCATGCCCGCGGGAATCTTTGATTTTGCCTCGTTCAATTTCCATGTCCCCATATTCGGATTCTCGCCGGCAAAACTGAGCGTGAGTCCGACCAGGCACGTCGCTAACGTCAACAACATTGTTCGTATTCTCATGTTCCTCCTAAATTGTTGCGATTAAAACCGTTCCGTTTGTGCGGGAGCATTCTAGAGGGCAGGGGTGGTTTGCGCAATCTGCAAATTACTGTAAGCGCGAGGTTACCCGGGTCAGAGAAGCGCTCGTGTGATCGCGCGCTCGACGCTGACGTTTCGATCAGACCAAGTTTCACAATTTCGCGAACGTTGTACTGACGGAAGCTGATCTGCTCCCTTAAATCCGCATGCGGCTGAGTATGATTTCAGATTGCGGAAAGGGGACGAGGCATGTCGAAGAGTCAGCACAGCGAAGCGCAGATG
>JAYVCW010000143.1:0-8076 GCA_043749775.1 Acidobacteriaceae bacterium
CTCGCAGGGTGGCTTGAGCGCCGCCGAAGCAGTTCAGGTACTCGCGCACAAGCGGGCGGGAATGTTCAACAGCATGTTGCCGCTCTCCGCTATGGTGGCGACGCCGCTGATCGGCTTGCTCTCCGACAAATTTGGCAAGCGCGCGTCCTTGATGATGTTCGCTTCGTTGATGATGATGCCGGTTTACTTGCTGATGGGATTCACAAACGTCTCGCTTTTTCTCCCACTCTGCATGATGGGAATCGCATTCGCTCTAATTCCCGCGGTCATGTGGCCGTCGGTAGCCTACATCGTGGACCAGAAGAGGCTCGGAACCGCGTATGCCCTGATGACACTGATTGAGCAAGTAGGATTTTTTGCAATGAATCTTCTTATTGGTTGGACCAACGATCATCAGCACGCCGGATTGAGCAATCTCGAAGGTTACCGCGCAGGTCTACTGATTTTTTCAACTTTAGGTATTGCAGGATTCTTGTTCGCCACTTTGTTGCGGATTCGCGAGAACGGTCCGCATAGTTATGGACTGGAAACCATTACCGCCGGAAAATCCTGAAAAGGCATTCGCCCACTTCGTGCGGTCAGCGACGCATTACTTGATGGGGGCGCTATCTCCGTTTTTGCCACGTATCCGCTGAATGCGGAAGTTGGAAAAAACGAAATCGTATCCCGCCTCATCGATCAGCGCATCAATCGCCGGATTTTCGCCGTAAGCCGGCCCGGTAAGCGAAACAAACCCGCGCACCGTGTGCCCAAGATTCTCCTTGAAATCTTCCTGCGACGCGATGACTTCCTGCCGCTGCACCGCCGGATCGAGCTGGGATAGTAGTGTGTGCGATCGCGTGTGACACGCGATCACGTGCTTCTTGTCGAGTTGACGAAGCTCTTCCCAATTCATGGCATAGCGCCCGTCGGGATATTCATGAGTCAGCATATCGATGTCATGATGATCTGCGTAGGTGCGTTGCTCCGGAATTGGAGTGTTGATGAATCCGGTGATCACCCAATACCAGCCGATGAACCCGAATTTTTCGATGAGCGGCGTCAGGACGTCAAAACTGTTGCGGTAGCCCTCGAAAACTGAAACGATCAGCCCCGGCTTCGCCTTATTCCATCGTCCGGTCGTCAGGTATTCGACGAGTTCGTTCTGGTTCACCGAGGTAAAGCGCTTGCCGTACTCCGCAAGTTGATGCTCATAGTGGGCGGCCTGATCGCGAGAAGTATTGTGAAAATTCACTGCGCGTATGACCGGGTGACTCTCAAATAATTGTCCGAGTTCAGAAGCGCGCTGGTCGAAGGGTGAAGGTGTGTTCATCGCTGTGTCTCCATTCCGCCATGGTCGAAATCGCGATGCGCAAGCACTTCAATCACCTTCGCCACATCACCTTCCGGGGCGTCCGGATGAATACGCTTCCAACTCGCCGAATTCTTGCGCAGCTCCGAAGCCAGGGTTGCGTTAAGCGCAGTAAGGGCAGCTTTCGACTTAGGCGAATTTTTGCCCTTCACCAGATCTTCGCAAGCAAGAAATACTGGAATGCCTTCTTCGGAATAGGCGGTAGGACGGGCGAGATCCTGCCGCAAACGATCGTCAATCGCTTTGTCCGCGGCGTCGCTATTCTGTGCGGCGTGAGACGCGCCCTCGGACTGCGTCATGCCCGATCGCAGCAGTCGCACAAGCTCTGAACTTGACGGCACCGCGCAGATGGCTGCCGCTCCCATGGCGAAGAGTGCTCCGCGCCGATTAATCATCAGTTTCTGCTCCTTCAAGCCTAAAAATTATCGAGAGGCACGCCCGAACCGCTCCCGCCCACCAGAAAATCGAAGTCCGCGCCGTCGTTAGCTTGATTGACGTGATCGACGTACAGCTTGACGTATCCGCGAGTCGACTGATCCCGCGGAGCGCGCCACGCTGTCCGGCGACGATCGAGTTCCTCGTCGGCTACTTCTAGCGTCAGCGTACGCGCCTCCACATCGAGCGAGATCAGATCGCCATTTCTAACGAGTGCGAGTGGCCCGCCAGCGGCGGCCTCCGGCGCGCAGTGTAGCACAACCGTTCCGTACGCAGTCCCCGACATGCGCGCATCAGAAATCCGCACCATGTCAGTGATGCCGCGCTGCAAAAGTTTTGGCGGAAGAGGCAAGTTCCCGACCTCAGCCATTCCCGGATATCCTTTCGGTCCACAATTCTTCAAAACCATGACGCAGTGCTCGTCGATGTCGAGTGCGTCGTCGTTAATGCGCGAACGCAGGTCTTCGATCGACTCAAACACCACAGCTCGGCCCGTATGTTTCATCAGTGCCGGCGAGGCGGCAGATGGCTTGAGCACCGCTCCATCCGGAGCGAGATTTCCCTTCAGCACAGCAATGCCGCCAACCGGCTTGAAAGGCGTATCGAACGCATGAATCACATCGCGGTTCCAACAGGGCGCGTCTTTGTTGTTGTCCCAAATCGACTGGCCGTTCACTGTGAGGGCGCCCTTGTTTAGAAAGTCTCGCGCCCCGAGCTCGCGAATGATCGCCGGCAAGCCCCCCGCCTCAAAGAAGTCTTCCATTAAAAATTTGCCCGAAGGCATGATGTTGAGCAGGCACGGAACGCCGCGACCGAGGCTATCCCAATCGTCAAGATCCATTTTGATTCCGAGACGCCGCGCCAGGGCGATGAGATGGATTACGGCGTTAGTCGATCCGCCAATACCAGCATTCACTCGCACCGCATTTTCCAGCGCTTCGCGGGTGATGATCTTCGACAGCACCACATCCTGCTTTACCATCTCTACGATCCTGCGGCCCGCCAAACGCGAAAGCAAATTTCGACGCGCATCCACCGCGGGAATGGCGGCGTTCCCCGGCATCCCAATGCCCAGCGCTTCCACCAAGCACGCCATGGTCGATGCCGTCCCCATCGTCATGCAATGCCCCTGCGAGCGATGCATGCACGATTCCGCTTCGTGATACTGGGAAAGTGTAATTTCACCCGAGCGCAACTGTTCGCTCATCGAAATTGTGTTTGTTCCAGAGCCGATATAACCGCCCTTATAAACTCCGCGCAACATCGGTCCGCCGGAGATGCCGATTGTCGGAACATCGACGCTTGCCGCCCCCATCAACAGTGCGGGCGTCGTTTTGTCACAGCCCATCAGCAACACAACCCCGTCCAACGGATTAGCCCGTATCGATTCCTCAACCTCCATCGATGCCAGATTGCGATAGAGCATGGCCGTAGGCCGCAGCATAGTTTCTCCGAGCGACATCACGGGAAACTCAAGCGGAAAGCCTCCCGCCTCAAGCACACCCCAGCGCACATGATCTGCGATCGTCTTGAAGTGGGTGTTGCAGGGAGTGAGTTCGGACCACGTGTTGCAAATGCCGATAACGGGCCGGCCATCGAACTGGTCTTGCGGAAGCCCTCGGTTCTTCAGCCAGGAGCGATAGTAGAAGCCATTCTTGTCCTGACGCGCAAACCACGATTGACTACGTAGCTGTTTCATCCCGGTCATACAGAGTGCTCGTTATCTTGAATGCGCGCCGCGTGTTGCGCATTAGCATTATCGACGACGCGCTGATGCTGCTCACCCAGTCCTGAGATTGTCGTATTCACCTGGTCTCCAGCCTTAAGGAACACCGGCGGTTTTTGTCCCATCCCCACTCCGGGCGGAGTTCCGGTGGCAATCACGTCCCCAGGATGCAGTGTCATGAAGCGGGAAAGGTAGGCAACCAGAAACTTCACGGTGTAAACCATCGTCGAAGTCGAACCATCTTGATAGCGGTGGCCATTCACATCAAGGTGTACGGAGAGCTTCTGTGGATCCGGGACCTCATCGCGCGTTACGAGCCACGGGCCGATCGGCCCAAACGTGTCGTGCGACTTGCCCTTCGTCCATTGTCCTTGATGATCGAATTGGAAGATGCGTTCGCTCAAGTCATTCACCACGCAGTACCCCGCGACATGATGAAAAGCATTCTCTTCGGAAACATATTTCGCCGGTGCTCCTATAATGACGCCGAGTTCCGACTCCCAGTCACTCTTCTTTCCGCCCAAAGGAATCTCAATGTCATCATTCGGCCCTATGATCGCGGATGTCGCCTTCATAAAAACGATCGGCTCGGGTGGAATCACCATGCCCGCTTCAGCGGCATGGTCGGAGTAATTGAGGCCAATACAGATAAACTTTCCCACAGCCGAGACGCAAGGCCCCAGCCGTGGTCGGCCGGGAACGATCGGCAGATTTCTCAAGTCCAGCGTCGAGAGGCGAACCAACTCATGGGGTAGCAAGGTTTTGCCGCCGATGTCGTCGACGTGAGCCGACAGGTCTCGAATCTGCCCGTCACTGGCTAGAACGCCGGGGCGTTCAGAACCACTTGCACCGTAACGTAAGAGCTTCATGCGATCGTTGCTCGGGGATTATCGAAATCTTCGGTCGTGTACATCAAGCGCTACGTCCAAAACGGCTGGCTTCAGCCGATAGCGTAAAATGGCTTATGCAAGCGCATGCATGGGCAGATACAATCTAGCAGCAATCTGGGAAATACGTCGCGCTATAAATCGCAATCGCCTTGTAACGATCCGAAAAAGATGAATACGAATTCGCAACGGCTCGTCGTCATCTCCGACAGCTTTCACACGATGCCCGAAGCAGTCGCGACGCTCGCTACCTCCGGTCATCATGTCACGTATGTTGAAGGTCTCGTCTCCTGGATTGACCTCTCGCCCGAACATCGCAATGCTCTTCAGCAAGCCCACGCCGTTGTCATGGGACGCGTGATGGGCATCGACTCGTCACACTTCGAGCTCGCGCCTAACCTGCGCGTGATTGCGCTGCATACTTCAGGCTCCGATAATGTCGACGTTGAGGAGGCCACGCGCCGGGGCGTGTTAGTGACCAACGTCAAGGGGGTGAATGCGGAACAGTGCGCCGAGTTTGCGATGGGATTGATGCTGAGCGTAGTGCGGCAGATTCGAACCGGCGACCGCGCAATCAGAGCTGGCCTATGGGCCAGCCGCACTCAGACCAGCATGGACGTTCATGGATCGACCGTCGGTGTCATCGGGTTTGGGCAGATTGCAAAAGCCTTCGTGACTCGAGCTCGTGCCTTTGGAGTACGCATCCTAATCCACACGCGAACCGAGGATTCCGCAATCGCAAGGCAGTATGGAATCGAATATGCATCCCTCGATGAAACACTCAAGCAATCGAATATAGTGTGCCTTTTCGCGTCGCTCTCGCAAGAGACTCGGCACATGATTGGCGCTCGAGAACTGGCGCTCATGAGGCCTTCTGCCTACCTGATTAATATCGCGCGCGGAGAGTTAATTGACGAAGATGCCCTGGTGAAAGCGCTGCGAGCAAATCAGATTGCGGGTGCGGGCATCGATGTCTTCGAAAACGAGCCTGTGATTCGATCTACGCTCTTTGACCTTGAAAATGTAGTGCTTACCCCGCATCAGGCTGGCCTCACGCGAGGTGGCAAGTTAGCCGCCGCTGTGCGCGCGGCAAAGAACGCGCTCGAAGTGCTCCGTGGAAATATTCCGCGAGATGCCATCAATCCCACTGCCGCAAAGACCAGAGTATTTCATTGAGAATAATGCAAACTGCTTCAAGCTTCAATTTTGTTTTCGTAAGGAGGCCATCTTGACCGAACGCTCCAAACTCGTTCTTATCGGGGCCGGCAGCACAGTCTTTACCCAGCGCTTGGTTGCAGATCTCATTCTGAGCGGAGAGGCTGACCGTTGGGAACTTGCGCTAGTCGACATTGATCCCGTCACTCTCGATGCGGTTGATCGTCTGGTTCGCAAGATGTTGGCCTTCAAAGGCATAACTTTCCCGATCATTTCAACAACCAATCGCCGCGAAGTTTTAAAGCACGCGGATTTTGTTGTCACCACAATCGCGGTTGGCGGCCGGCGCGGATGGGAACTCGACGTCCAGATTCCGCGCAAGCATAAAATTTTCCAGCCCGTCGGGGACTCGGTCATGCCGGGTGGGATCTCGCGGGCCATGCGCATGATCCCTCAGATGGTGGCGATCGCCGAAGACATTGCCGAACTCAGCCCAAGCGCCTACTTTCTCAACTATTCAAATCCAATGACGGCCATATGCCGCGCCATTCGGGTAAAGACGGGCGTGCCGGTCGTCGGCCTCTGCCACGGCGTTCATTACGTCGAAGGAGTATTAGCGAAGTTTCTCGGCAAGGAAGAAGGAAGCATTTCGAGCTTCGGGGTGGGCCTCAATCACCTGACGTTCCTGACCCAAATTTTGTGTGAAGGAAAAGACGCCACGCCGATGATCAAGGCGAAACTAGATGAGCAGCGTCCTCTCCTGCAGCAAGAAATCCGCAAGAAAAAAGACTGGCCGAACGTGGTCTCGGGCCGCGCGTCACGCTATTCAGACGATCCCTTTGCCTGGTCAATCTTCGACCGCTACGGAGTCTTTCCGGTTGCGATTGATCGGCACATCACCGAATTTTTTCCGGAGCGATTCCCGCATGGCCGATACTACGGACGCACGCTCGGAGTCGATGCTTTCCCCATCGACGATCGGATAGCCTTGGGTGACAGCTGGTTTGCGGAAATGCTCGCGGTCGCTCGATCTTCGGACCCTCTGCCCGTTTCGTATTTTGATAACGTGCCCGGAGAATCCGAGCAGCTCGTACAAATCATGAAGTCACTTCAGTTCGACCAGCGCTTCGTATACTCAGTCAACATGCCGAACCAGGGCGCTGTCCCCGGACTACCGGCCGACGCCGTGCTAGAGATGCCGGCTTCGGCGGGTGGCGCGGGATTCATGGCGCTGCACTCGCAAGCACTTCCCCTCGCTCTCACCGCCAAATTATTAGCGAAAATCGCCGCCATCGAGCTCACCGTCGACGCCGCGTTGAGCGGCAACTTCGACCTCTTCGTCGAAGCGCTTCTTGCGGATGGATCAATCAGCGACCTGGACCAGGCTGCGGCACTGGCGCGCGACTTGATCGAGGCGCACAAAATCCATCTTCCACAGTTCGCATGAGAAGTAACCATGATTCTTATTAAGCCTGACCATGACCAGCGAGTGGAGATAGCCGGCGTCGACGCTCCAGTCCGCCGTCCCGTCGACATCGACCAATCGAAAACCGGCTTTGCGAACTTGCGCACGCTGCGAATTTATCAATTTGAGGCGGGTTCGGCCATCGATGGGCACGCCGAAGGGGATGAAGTTTTTATCGTGGTGCTGGCAGGCTCCATCGAACTCATAATCAGGAGTGAGAATTGGAGAGAGAATCAGCGCACCTACACTCTGTCGGCTGCGACTGCAAAAGAAGGCGTTGCCTGCGCCGCCTACCTTCCTCCGCATGCGACCTACAAGCTCACCCCACAAACCGCCGCGGACGTGGCCTACGTAAGGGCGAGTCCCATCGGTACTCGTCCGCCAAAAATCTTCTTCTCAAGAAAAACGATCGAAGGCGCGAACCTCATAGTCTTGCTAGACGAACCGACATATGCGGAGCGACTGCGGTTACGACTAGTCGCAATCGATGCGCGACAAAGAGAAGTTTCGCTCTCGTCGAACGATGTGTCGCTCTCGCCAAACGATGTCTCGCTTTCGTCGAACGATGTCTCGCATGCCAAGGTCGAGGCACTTCATTTCATCCAAGGCGAACCCGCCGAGCAAATCGCCACCATCACTGGCATCGACACTTGGCTAACCTCTGTCGACGCCTGGGACACGATCGCCCTCCCGCCAGCTGAACTCTACAGCCTTAAGTTTGTGTCAGGAGCGTGGGCCCGATTGCTCGTCGTGGCATCCGGCTAGCCGATATACCAATTAACGTTTAGCAGTTTTGCTGATACCGCACTACTCCATCAAAATCATTGGGGGATGGGAGCAGAAACGGAGTGAGCAGGACCCCGATCGCAGAAACGCCAAGAGCGGCTCGGACCTTTCACACAAAAAGGGGACGGTCAGATGAAAGCGCATTTCCGATACCAGCCCGAGAACGGCATCAATCGCGCTGGCGTTCGCGATTGAGGCAACCTCTGCGTTTGTTACGAATGCATCCCTCAACGGATTCGCAAGTGGACCGCTTTGGCCCAGTCAAGTGGCC
>JAYVCW010000144.1:0-13508 GCA_043749775.1 Acidobacteriaceae bacterium
GACCTTAAGTCGCGCCCCGGAAACGTGGAATGGCCTGCGCGGTTACGTGCAGCAACATGTCGGCGAAATCGTGGGAATGCGAAGCGACATGCACGCCTACATCTGCGGCCTGGACAAGATGGTCAAAGCCAACCGTGACCTGCTAAAAACTCTAGGGTGGGACCGCACTTCCATTCGGTACGAAAAATACGATTAACAATAATACAAACAACAGGTTTGTCAGGGTATGCCTTCAGGCATACGATAAGCCGGGAAATTGAAAGCGCCCTCGGGCGCTGAGGAAAATTACGAATGTACGTCGCTGAAAGCAATCGCTACGACTCGATGCAATATCGCCGCTGCGGCAAGAGCGGAATCAAACTCCCCGCTGTCTCCCTGGGCCTCTGGCACAATTTTGGCGGAGACGACAACTTCGAAAACTCACGCGCCATGTTGCGACGGGCCTTCGATCTCGGCATCAGCCACTTCGATCTGGCCAATAACTACGGCCCGCCGTACGGGTCAGCCGAAGAAACCTTTGGCCAAATTCTAAAAAAGGATTTTCTACCGCACCGCGACGAGCTGATCATTTCGTCCAAGGCGGGATGGGACATGTGGCCCGGTCCGTATGGCAACCATGGTTCGCGCAAATACATGCTGGCGAGCCTTGACCAGAGCCTGAAGCGCATGGGGCTCGAATATGTCGACATTTTTTATCACCACCGGCCCGATCCCGACACTCCGATGGAGGAATCGCTCGGGGCGCTCGACACCGCAGTACGATCAGGACGCGCGCTGTACGCTGGAATTTCCGCCTACGACGCCAAGCGGACGGCGCAGGCAATAAAGATCATGCATAGCCTGGGCACGCCATGTCTGATTCATCAGCCGAAATATTCTATGTTCGTGCGCGAACCGGAGGATGGGCTTTTGGATGTTCTTGGCAAAGAGGGTGTCGGCTCGATCGTCTTCAGCCCACTCGCGCAGGGCATGCTTTCCGATCGTTACCTGAATGGAATTCCCGCCGATTCGCGTGCGGCCAAGAATTTCGCGCTCAAGAAAAAAGACATTGGCGAAGACAAGCTAGCCAAGATCCGCGCCTTGAACAAAGTCGCCGGCGAACGTGGCCAGACACTGGCCGAGATGGCGGTCGCGTGGGTGCTGCGCGATCCGAGGGTGACAAGCGCTCTGGTCGGGACGAGCAAAGTATCGCAGGTGGATGATAACGTGGCAGCGCTGAAAAATTTGAAATTCGCGGACGAGGAATTGAGCAAGATCGACGACATACTATCAGCCAAGTAAAGAATGAAAACTGCTGCTAATGAAAGCTGCTGCTAAAAATATTGTCCGTTGTACCTGGGCGAGTAACGAGCTCTCCATCGCCTACCACGATAAAGAATGGGGAGTTCCGCAGCATGACGACCGCGTCCTCTTCGAGTTTTTGATTCTTGAAGGTGCGCAAGCTGGTCTCAGCTGGGACACGATCTTACGCAAGCGGGAGAATTATCGCGCGGCTTTCAACGGCTTCGATCCCAGAAAAGTAGCAAAATACGACGCGAAGAAGAAGCAGCAATTACTCGGCAACGAAGGCATCATACGGAACCGGCTGAAAATCGAATCCGCTGTGAATAACGCCAAAGCATTTCTAGCAGTCCAAAAAGAGGTTGGATCGTTTGACCGCTATATTTGGCGATACGTTGGCGGCAAACCGCGTTTGAATAGATGGAAATCTCGCGAGCGGCTCCCGGCTACCTCGGAAGAGTCGGATGCCATGAGCCAAGACCTGAAGCGGCGAGGGTTCAACTTCGTTGGCTCTACAATCTGCTACGCCTTCATGCAGGCGACTGGCATGGTGAACGATCACGCCGTGGAGTGCTTTCGTTATCGCCGGTGATATTCAAAAATACCGGTTGACTATTCTCAACTTCAATCGTCGATTAGAATGTGGCGGTGTATTCGGAGCCTGTTATCTTTGCCGCCTGGCGGTAATCCACAAAATTTAAAAAATCGAGGAAGCAATGCGAAGTCTTGTGAAAATGTTTGCCGCTTGCCTGATGCTGGCGTTTTTTCACATATCTCCGGTGTCCGCGCAGAATGGCGCACCCGGCCAAGCGAAAGATAATTCTTCGTCCAGCAAGTCCTCGACGCAGCCCGATACAGCAGAATCGATGGCCGACGTGCGCTTCTCTCCCGACATGCTTGATAAAGAGATCGATCCTTGCAAAGACTTCTTTGCCTACGCCTGCAGCAAGTGGATCGCGAAAAATCCGATTCCTTCCGACCGCTCTTCGTGGGGGCGCTTCAACGAACTGCAGCAACGCGGCGAATATGTGGTGCGCGACATTCTGGCGAAAGCTGCCGAGCAGAGCGCTCAGCGCAGCTCTGACGAACAAAAAATTGGCGACTATTATGCAAGTTGCATGGACGAGGCTGCCGTTGAGAAGACCGGTACTAAGCCGCTTGATCTTGATTTCAAGAGCATAGCCGCAATCAAATCGAAAGACGATTTGCCGAAAGAAATTGTCCGCCTGCACCGCGAAGGCAACGATGTTCTCTTCAACTTCGATTCCGGAGCCGATTTCAAGAACGCAAGCCAGATTATCGCCCAAGCCGACCAGGGCGGCCTCGGCATGCCGGACCGCGATTATTACTTCAAGGACGATGCGAAGTCGGTCGAGCTCCGCAAAAAATACGTCGAGCACGTAACCAAAATGTTCGTGCTTTTAGGCGACAGCCAGAAGAAAGCCGCGTCCGAAGCAAAAACCGTCATGGATATCGAGACGGGCCTTGCCAAGGGTGCGCTTGACCAGACGACACGACGCGATCCTCAGAAGATTTATCACAAGCTCAGCAATGCAAATCTCGCCGCCATGAGCCCGGCGTTCAATTGGAATGCCTATTTCGACGGCGTGGGAGCTCCACGCTTCGATTCGCTCAACGTGGTCGAGCCCGATTTCTTCAAGAACATGCAGCAAGTCGTCAGCTCGCATTCGCTCGATGAGTGGAAGGCCTATCTACGTTGGCACACGGTGCACGCTAACGCGCAGGTGCTGCCCAAGGCCTTCGTTGAAGAGACCTTTGATTTCTTTAGCCGCACCATGCAAGGAACGAAAGAACTGCGGCCACGCTGGAAGCGCTGTGTAGCTTTCGCCGACGATGATCTTGGCGATCTGGTCGGCCAGGTTTACGTCAAGCAAACTTTTGGCGAAGAGGGTAAAGAACGTACTCTCGCGATGGTCAACGCCCTCGAAAAAGCGCTGGCCGAGGATATCAACACTTTGCCGTGGATGGGCGCGGATACGAAGGCCCAGGCAATAGTGAAACTACATGCCATCACCAATCGCATTGGATACACCGACAAGTGGCGGGATTATTCCAATCTGAAGATTGTCCGTGGTGATGCCCTGGGGAATTCGCAGCGCGCCAATGAGAATGATTTTCAGCGGCGCATGGACAAGGTTGGCAAGCCGCTCGACAAGCGTGATTGGCCTTACCCTCCGATGACGATTAACGCGAGTTACAATCCGTTGGAAAACAACATCACTTTTCCCGCGGGAATCTTGCAGCCGCCTTTTTACGACAATCGCGCGGACGATGCCATGAACTTCGGCGGCATCGGCGCCGTCATCGGACACGAACTGACGCACGGGTTCGACGATCAGGGCAGTCAGTTTGACGCGCAAGGCAATCTGCGCGACTGGTGGACGGCGGAGGACAAGAAAGAATTTGAGAAACGTACCAGCTGCGTCGCCAATCAATACGGAAATTTCGTCGCGGTTGACGATCTGAAATTGAACGGCAAACTTACTCTCGGCGAGAACGCCGCGGATAACGGCGGCCTGCGCATCGCTTACATGGCGCTGCTCAGCACGCTGAATGGAAAAGAGCCGCCCGATGTCGATGGTCTTACCGCGAAGCAACGCTTTTTTCTGGGATGGGCGAACGTTTGGTGCCAGCATCGCACCGATGCAGTGTCTCGCATGCTAGTAACCGTCGATCCCCATTCACCGTCGAAATATCGGGTGAATGGAACCATCTCGAATATGCCTGAGTTTCGCGAAGCCTACCATTGCGCCGCGGACGCTCCGATGGTGAATCAGAACGCTTGCCGGGTTTGGTAGAGCAGGCGCGGGTTCAAGAGCAGCGTACGGAATTAAAGTAGCGACCGGCCTTGCTGACGCAAGAAAAGTGATGTGGCATCACTAGACTCTCGCTTCGCAAAATGCGGTGCACTCGGCCCTTTACGAAGTTTTACCGGCGGAAAACCTCGCTTTTACCCCAAATGCTGGCAACTGCAACATGGTTGCGTGGCATCCAGTCCTAGGTAGTGATTAAGGTAGTGATTAAAGATTCCATTCGATTTGGTCCACTCAAAAATGTTCCTGTTCAGAGCGTCAAAGCCGCTAGTTTTTCTCATAGCGTCCGCGGTCATCATTTTTTCCGAAGTCTCTCTCTCCGGTTATGCGGAAGATGTGAAATCTTCCGTCGCCAACACTCGAGAGGTCACGCTGCCCGTGACCGTCCGCGATAAACATGGCAGGATTGTTCGCGATCTGGCGAAAGACGATTTCACGCTAAAGGAAGATGGCCGCGATCAGACGATCACTACGTATTCGAAGGACACGAATCTGCCGCTAACGCTCGGTCTCCTCGTCGACACCAGTCCGAGCCAGGGCAACGTGCTGGATGCGGAGCGCAGCGCCTCCCGCAATTTTCTCGACCACATGATCGCGAAAGAAAATGAGAAGATATTTCTCATCCATTTCGATCGGCAGGTTGAGCTTCTCCAAGATTTGACCTCATCGCAGGATAGAGTGCATTCGGGACTTGATTTGCTTCAGGCACCAGGAGACCCCGAACAATCAAATGATCCGAAAGATGCCGACGAGTCAAAATCGAGTACTGATTATCGGCGCGGCAATCGTTTGTATGACTCCATCTTTCTCGCTTCGAGCGAGCTCTTAAAAAATCGCCCGGGTCGAAAAATTCTCATCACCTTGTCGAATGGAACAGATCGCAACAGCAAGACTTATCTCAACAGTGCGATTGAATCGGCCCAACGTGCCGACGCCGCGATTTACTGTGTTTATTATTTCGAGCCACGTCAGGACGAACGCAAACAAGATCAAAATCAAAGACGAGACCGGCGCAATGGCCCGGGAGGGAACTGGCCCGGCGGCGGCGGTCCCGGATGGCCTCCGACGGGAGGCGGGGGTGGGCCCGGCGGCGGTGGTACGGGACCCGGCCAAGGACGCGGGCCTCGCGACGGCGACGAACGTAAGAGTCAAAAACGGAGTGGCGAGGGCAAGAAAATCCTCGAGCGCATCTCGAGGGAAACCGGCGGCCGTTTCTTTGAAGTCTCGAACAAAAAATCCATTGGAGAGGTTTACGGCGAAATTGCGGATGAGCTCAATAACCAATATCGAATGAGCTTTGTTCGCGACAAAGATAGCGAGGACAGCGGCTATCACCATCTGGTGTTGCAGGTGAAGCGCAAAGAAATGATCGTGCAGACTAGAGAAGGATATTTTGCCGGCCGCTAACTTTCTGGCGTTGCTGCGATGAGAGACGCCGGATCCAATTCTCGGCGCAGTTCTTTCCCAAGCATGCGCTGCTGCTCTTGGCTAAGCTTTTTACCTTGAGAAGTGAGATAGAAGACGTCGATCGCCATCTGCCCTTCGGTTTCAATCAGGGCTATCTCGATGTTGCAGTCGCGCCTCGCCAGCGTCGAACTTATTCGGTACAAAAGTCCGGGAGCATCCTGGGTGAGAACTTGAAGCAGGGTACTGTGAGCGGAGCAATCATCGTCGAATTCGATTTGAGTCGATATTTTTACCTTTGTTGAGCCCGTTTTTTGCGATTTAGCACGGTCGCGCAGCATTCGTTCGACGTCGGTCTCGCCATTTACAGCCGACGCGATACTCTTTTTCAGACGATCCCATTCTTGTAAATTCATTTCGAGAGTTCGGAAGCGATCGGTGAAATAGAAGGTATCCACCACGATTCCGGCTTCATTCGAAAAGGCACTCGCCTTGACGATGTTCATTCCCCAGCCCGCCAATGCCCCCGAGACTGAAGCGAAGAGAAAGGGCCTGTCGGTCGCCACGATCGTTAGTTCATAAGAATGCCGAACATGCTTCAGGTTAAGTTGCACGCCGCCAGGTCGTAGACCGGACGCCATATCCGCATGCGTTAGCACGTCACCGACGCCGTGGATTCTCAAATAGCGTTGCGGCATTCCCTCAAAAAAATTCTTAACCTTCTTGCCAGCCACTCCTGCCAGAGAATTCAGGTGAGCGAGGTTAGAAACGCCAAGAGCGCTAGCGTCTTGCACGTGGACGCGCTCGTCCGCGCTGCGGCTCAGATAGTTCGCGCAGGAAATGTACAGTTGCCAGAGGGTGTCGGCTTTCCATGGAGTCATCGCTTCCGGATTAACGGCTTTGATGTCGGCGTAGGTCATCAGGCAGAGCAGCTTCAGCCGCTCAGGAGTTCCTACGCGCTCGGAAAACGACTTCACATTGGCCGGATCGAACACGTCGCGCCTTATGGCAGCCGACATTTCGAGATGGCTGCCGACCAAAAAACGCACTGTCTCTCTATCAGTGGGATCCAGATCCAGCCGCTCACCGCAACTGTCCGTGAGTTCGAGTCCTCGCTCGACATGGTTCGCTTCCGGCCTACCTTTCCCGGAATCGTGCAACAACAATGCGAGATAAAGAAGTTCCGGCTGTTCCACTTCGCCGAGCAGTTCCGCAAAGCGTCGTTCGCCGTCAGACTGCGTCTCTTTCAGACGATGTAGATTCTCGATGGCGAGGAAGGAGTGTTCATCGACGGTGTAACGATGATAGAAATCGCGGACTACTAATGCTTCGATGCCCTTGAGTTCGGGTAACAGGATCGCGAGCAGACGGAGCGCGTTCATGGAACGCAGCGCATCCGCAGCGTGGCGCTGAACCAGCGTCTCCTGCAAGCAGAGCCAAAGTTCAGCACCCCGAGGCGGGGTTGCGGCAAGCGCGGGGAGGGCTTGCTCTACTTTAAATTCTGTCGTAGTACTCAGCTTGACGCCATGTTCGGCGATAAAGTGAAAGAGCCGCAAGAGTTTTTCTGGGTCTCGAAGACCGGCGGGCTCTTGCAAAAACACCAGGCCGTCGACGACCGAAAACTCATCGCTGACAATACGCGAGCGCCAATCTTGAAATTGACGGTAGAGCGATGACCGCGCCGCCGGTATTTCTTCAAGCAGTTGATTGCACACACGGTGAACACTGCGGACGTGCCCGAAGTAGACGCGCATCCAGTCGGCAGCATTCGTGATGTCAGCGTCGGGAGTGCCAATCTTGCGAGCCGCTGCCTCGTCCTGCGCCTCCCACGTCAGGGAGTTATCGTGCCGTCGATGGTGGTAGTGCAGGAAACAGCGGACCGACATTTCGAAATCCAGCGCAGCCTCAAGCGAGCGGCGGGATGAGAGCGGCAAGGTGCTCGACTCAGGCCAGACTTTCAATTTTTCCATCGCGGAAATAAGAGCAAGCCAGTTTGCGACATTACAATCCCGCAGGCCGCCCGGACCGTCTTTGACGTTCGGTTCCAGATGAAATACGGTGTTGCCAAATTTGTGATGACGCGAGTGCGTCAGTTCCGCCAGATTCTGTATCAAGCTCTGGCAATCGCGCCCAACCATGCGCGGAATCACTTTCTCCTTTAGTTTGAGAAAGAGCTGGTGATCACCGGACAAAAAGCGGCAATCGAGTAGCGAAATTGCAAACTCGATGTTGCCTGGATCCGAGCGCTCACATTCCGCGAGGTTTCTCGTTGCTGGGCTTAATTTCAGCCGGAGATCCCACAACTCCTGCGAAAAGCTTCGAATCCGATCGTTAAGATCACGATCAGCAAGGTCGCGATCAGCCTCGGCCTCCGCATGCAGAAATAAGAGATCGATATCCGAGTGCGGAAAAAGCCATCCGCGCCCATACCCTCCAGTAGCGATGAGCGCAAAGTTTTTCGGCCCTTCTCCGGGGACGACCTGGTTGGTGGAAGCGGAGGAAGAAGGAGGGATGACAAACATGTCGTGCCACATCCGCTGAACTATCGTGTCGATGAGGGCGCTACGTCTGCGGAGGGCGCCTCGTCCATCGCCCGCACGAAGGAATTCACGCTCAATGGCAGCAGTCTCGCTGGGGTAAAGGTCACGAAGTTCATTGCGGACGGATAGGGCAGTGCTCATTTCCGGCTGTCCGTTTCACGCCATCTCATCTCATGATGTGTCTCACGATGTATCGAGCCAGGTATCGAGCCAGGTATCGAGAGCGAGAGTTCGAGCCTAGAGCGCGCCGTCGCCACGTTCATCGTTGCGGATGCGAATTGCTTCCTCGATGCGTGAAACAAAAATTTTCCCGTCCCCAATCTTCCCAGTGCGAGCGGCGGAAGAGATTGCCAGCACAATTTTCTCGGTCATGTCGTCGGTGCAGACGATTTCAAGTTTTACTTTTGGGATCAAATCGACCGTGTACTCGCGTCCGCGATAGGTTTCGGTGTGACCTTTTTGACGGCCATGCCCTCGCGCTTCAAAAACTGTCATGCCTTCAACGCCAACCTCGTGGAGTGCGTCTTTTACCGAATCCAGTTTTGAAACCTGAATGACCGCTTCGACCTTCGTCATGTCGTCCGTTCCGGGCTGCCGTCTTCGTTCACAACGATAGCCGTAAGGGGTTTGTTGCGGAAATCGAAACTATTTATGTGGCCGATTGGAATATCTTATCTCCAAGCTGTATGTCGCGAAAATCTGCCAACAATAGCGCCATTACAGGCCACTCCCATTGACGCAAAACGCTTTCTGCGTTTGGATGGAAGCTGCGTGTCCACCGCCAGCACCATTATCGACCCAGATTCCCGGCGCTTTAATCGGCAGGATGCGGTCTGGCTGACGATGTGGCTGTTGTTTCTTGCGGGGCTTGCGGTACTACCTCCGCAGCTCGAGTGGCACAAGCAGGTCATTCTTCTCGCAATCGGAATTGTCCAGTTGCTCGAGAATAAGCTCGTCTCGAGATTTCCTGGTCGGGGAGTGTATTACCTAATTCTCCTGAAAATATTGCTGGCAACACTGCTCATCGATCACACCGGCGAAGTTGGCATCAACAGTGGCTACTATCCCATCTATTATCTGCCAGTCGTCACAGCGGCAATGTACTTCACCACCGCTCAAACCATTATCTGGACTTTTTTAGCTTCCGCCGCGTATTGCTCATATTTGTATCCAGCTTTACAGGAATACGATCTGACGCCCGAGGCATATGAGTTTCTTGCTCTGCGCGTGATGTTTTTCTTTCTCGCTGCCATGATCGTGAACCGGTTTGCCCAGCAGTTAAAGCATCAGACTCAGCTTTATCGCGAGCTCGCCGAACGTCTTGCCGAAACGAACAGACGGCTGGAACGCGCCCAGGAAGAGGCGCGGCGTTCGGAACGTCTCGCCGCGTTGGGACAACTTTCTGCCGGGCTGGCGCACGAAATACGGAATCCGCTGGGAGTGATCAAAGGGTCAGCGGAAATGCTGACTCAAAAGCTGCAGGCCTCCGATGAACTGTCGCGCGAACTGGCCGGCTACATTTCTACCGAGGTCAACCGTTTGGGGGCGCTGGTTACCGAATTTCTAGATTTTGCCCGGCCGCTCCACGCGCAGCCACAGCCTGCCGACCTGGTAGCGCTGCTTGATCGCGTGATTCAGATTGTTGCTTCCCGGTTTACCGAGAGCAACATAACGGTGGAGCGTCGTTATCCAAAAGAAATGCCGCTCGTGCCGCTTGACGAAAGTTTGTGCGAGCAAGCCTTTCTAAATCTGGTTCAAAATGCTTACGAAGCAATGCGGGATAGCGGCAATGCCGGTGTTTTTCGAGCCGAAATTCAAATGGTAGTACGGCATGGCAGTGACGGAGTTGAGTTGTGTTTGTCCGACACTGGTCCAGGTGTGCCCAAAAACTTGCGCGAGGAAATTTTTAATCCCTTCGTGACTACGAAGAAGACCGGGGTCGGACTGGGTCTTTCCATCGTTTCGAAGATCATCGATGGCCACCACGGATCGATTCGAGTGGAAAGTGCTCCAGGGGGCGGTGCGGTGTTCGCGATATTTTTTCCGCTGGCTCAGGGCGTGAGCCAGGCGAGGCCGATCGACGAGTACCCGCAGGCGGTACGAGGTCTGGACGACTCGATACGAGTGGAGAATTAATGCCGACTATTCTCATCATCGAAGATGAAGCCAAGATGCGGCGCCTACTCGAACTGAATCTCGGCGAAGACGGCTTCAAGACGCTATCCGCCGGCGACGCGGAAACAGGACTGAAGCTACTCGATTCCGAACCCGTTCATCTTGTTCTCACCGATTTAAAACTGCCAGGTATGAACGGCCTTGAATTTCTCCATACTGCCAAACAGAAAAATCCATCGCTACCGATTGTGGTGATGACTGCATTTGGATCGGTCGAGACCGCCGTCGAGGCGATGAAAGCCGGGGCCACCGACTACGTGCTCAAGCCTTTCTCGCTGGCCGAGATACGAATGGTGGTGCATAAAGAGTTAGATAACTCCCGCCTCCGTGAGGAGAATCGTTCGCTGCGCGAGGCTTTGGGGCAGAAATATTCTCATCCCAATATCGTCGCGGCCAGCCCTAAGATGCAAGAGGTGCTCGCGACTGTGGAACGCGTTGCTCCGACCAATTCGACCGTGTTGCTGGGAGGAGAGAGTGGAGTGGGAAAGGACCTCATCGCGCGTGCGATCCATGAGAAATCGCGACGCGCTCCAGGGCCGTTCGTCAAAATTAACAGCACCGCTATTCCCGAAAATTTGCTTGAGAGCGAGTTGTTTGGCTACGAAAAAGGCGCATTCACGGGTGCGACGAACAGCAAGCCCGGCAAATTCGAATTGGCGGACAAAGGAACACTTTTTCTTGACGAGATCGGAGATGTGCCGCCGGTGACGCAAGTTAAGCTCCTCCGCGTGTTGCAGGAGCGCGAGTTCGAGCGGCTTGGCGGTACCCGCACGATTAAAGTCGATGTGCGCCTGCTTGCCGCCACCAACCGAGATCTGCGGGCGGCACTCGAAGACGGAACATTTCGAGAAGACTTGTACTACCGGTTGAATGTCGTTCCGATCGATATTCCGCCCTTGCGCGCTCGCAAAGAAGACATCCCCGGACTCGTGAATTTGTTCGTGACACGGTTTGCGAAAGAGTCGGGCCGGGAAGAAAAAATCACTGGAATTTCGTCGGCTGCAATGCAGCTTCTTACCGCCCATTATTGGCCGGGCAATGTTCGTGAGTTGCAAAACGTGATCGAACGGGCATGCGCTCTCGCTCAAGGCGGCGAGTTGAAACCGAGCGACATTCAACTCGACACTCCGCGCAATCGTGGATTATCGTCCGCCGGCTCTGATCGCTTCCTTCCCGACGGGATGACGCTCGACCAATGGGAAGACGAGATGATAAGAGAATCGCTGAAGCGCGCAGGAGGCAACAAGTCACAGGCCGCGCGACTGCTTGGGCTGTCACGAAACGCGCTGAGATACCGGCTTTCAAAAATAGGGATCGACGACAACGAAGCTGAGTGAAGCCCGCTCAGACTTCCTGAAATTCTGAGTGGACCTGTGGCTCAAAACCACCATACTGGCCGCCCACAGCCACCGTTAGAGAATTGCGGCCTCAAGTCTCTGCCGTAGATCATTCTAAGTCACTCATAACAAGAGAGATGGCGGGCAGATGGCGGGCTCGATTTCCTCTGCGAGTTTGGCACACCCCATGCACTGACACTTGCAGAGCTTTTTCTGTCCCCAGAGTGGAGGCACTTGTGAGATTACGATTTTTACCGACAATATTAGGGCTGGCGATGGCGCTCCCGGGCGCGATGGTGGCCCAAAATCAGTATCCTGACGATCAGTCCCAAGACCAATATTCAAAGCCGTCGCCGAACGTGACGGTGCAAGACGATCGCGATTATCGAAACTCGGCCAGTCAAGATCAAGACGAACCATCCGCCGACCCTTCGTATGACCAGCCTGCTGATCAGAACAACACTGATCAGAACAACACTGATCAGAATTATGACCGGACCTACGATCAGAATTCCAATCAAGGTACGTACGATCAGCGTTCGACGAATCGGGGTCCCGCTGACCCGAGCCTCAATAATAATAGCGGCTATAACGAGCCAAGCTATAACACGCCCGCTCCCGAAGAAAGTAATGTCGTTGCGCGCGTCAGCGTGATAAAGGGCGATGTTTCGACGCAAACTAGCGGCCAGAGTTGGACCGCGGCCGCTGTGAACGCTCCGGTTGTGAACGGCGACAGCATTTCGACCGGCGATAAAGCACGAGCCGAATTGCAGCTCGACTTCGCCAACACTCTGCGTCTTTCGGAGCATTCACAAGCGAACATCACGCAGCTCACGCGTTCGCAAATCCAGGTTCAACTCGCCAATGGAATGGCCAACTACTCAGTCTTTGGAAATAGCGAGGCCACGGCGGAAATCGACGCGCCTAATGTTGCGATCCGAACCGAGAAGCGCGATTCCAGCTTCCGCATTCTTGTCACGGGCGACGATCACACAGAAGTCTTGGTTCGCAAAGGTGAAGTTGAGATCACGACCCAACAGGGCGGCACGCGCGTCAGCGACGGCCAGTTCATTACGATTCAGGGCGTAGGCGATCAGGCGCAGTACAAGATCGGTGCGGCTCCCGAACGTGATGATTTTGATCAGTGGAACTCCGACCGCGACAGTTTGATTCTGAACGCTACTTCGCGCAAGCACACCGACCCCTACTATGTCGGCACTGAAGACCTCGACGCGCACGGAACCTGGTCTGACGTTCCGGAATATGGGGAAGTATGGCGTCCAAACGATGTGAGCGCGGATTGGGCTCCGTACCGCGATGGCCGCTGGGTATATGAACCTTACTGGGGATGGACCTGGGTTTCAGCCGATTCGTGGGGATGGGCTCCATATCACTATGGCCGCTGGATGGTGATTGATGGCGGCTGGGGATGGTGGCCTGGCCCGATCTACGGAAACGCTTTCTATCGTCCAATCTGGGCGCCGGCTTATGTTTCATTCTTCGGTGGCGGATTCGGCGTGGGCTTCGGTTTCGGCGGCGGGTGGGGTTCGATCGGATGGTTGCCTCTTGGACCGTGTGACCACTTCTATCCGTGGTATGGGCGGTTCGGCGGACGCTTCGGAGTCTACGGCTTCGATCGATTCAACCGTGGCGGATTTGCTGCGCTGCATGGCGGCAACCGTTACTCGAACGTGAATCTTGCGTTACACAACCCGCGCTTCCGCGGAGCGACGTCAGTATCGGGACGCGAATTCGGAACCGGACACATGAGCGCTCACGTGATGTCGCACAACGAACTGCAGAAAGCGCGCTTTACAGCCGGCCGAGTGCCGGTGAATCCGAGGCGCGAAAGCTATTCGGCAAGCGGACGTGCTGCGGCGCCCTCAACAATCCATAATGCTGCGCTGAATCAACGTTTCTTTTCGACCCACGGATTT
>JAYVCW010000145.1:0-2273 GCA_043749775.1 Acidobacteriaceae bacterium
AGCGCGTTTTCGCCGATCTGAACGACGCCAACGTGATTGAACTCTGGTTGCACCGGCAGCCCAGCCCCATTACCCGAAGCTGTTATCAGCGCGATATCAATCGATTGCTGAAGTGGACTGGGAAGATTCTGGCGGAGACGAGCGCTTGGGAACTAGAATGCTTCGCACGATCTTTAGTGGACGCGGAACTCGCGCCCATTTCGCAGGGACGAACCATCGCTGCCGTCCGGAGCGTTTTCGGATTCGCCCAGCGGATCGGCTACTGTCCTAATACCGCCGCTTCCCTAGACATTCCCCGAAGTGAAAGCCGGATCTCGGAACGCATCGTCTCAGAAGAGGACGTGCAACGAATGATCGCACTTGAAGCTAGTTCCCGCAATCGGCTCTTGCTGTCGCTCATATATACCTCGGGAATTCGGGTGTCGGAGGCGTGCGGATTGCGATGGCGGAATCTCCAGACTCGCGGTGGTTCGGGCCAAATCACCGTACTTGGGAAGGGCAGGCGGCACCGCGTCATTCTTTTGCCAGAGCAATTGTCGGTGCACCTCGCAGCCTTCCGGGCTGCAGCGGCTACGGATGCCCCGGTGTTTTGCTCACGATCCGGCAACCGCCTCGATCGTTCGCGTGTGCTCAGGATTGTGAGGGATGCCAAAAATCGTGCGGGCATCGAAGCTAACGTGACAACGCACTGGCTGCGACATGCCCACGCATCGCACGCGCTGGATCACGGTGCCCCCATTCACTTGGTGCAGCAAACCCTGGGCCACAGTTCGGTTGCGACCACGAGCCGATACCTGCACGCCCGTCCAGGACAGTCAAGCGCCAGCTTCATCTCGATTTCATAGGAGTTACAGTTTGTTGCAGCACGTCGTGCATATCAGATGGTCCATCATTGCCGATTCTGCAGAAGCCCGCGCGCTGAGCGGAAAGGGGTGGGAGATCGAAATATTAACGATGAACGCTTGGGCGGCTTGGGCCAACCTGCGATTCTTATGTTAACGTTAATCCCGGAACGCCAAAACGCGGCTGAGTCAAATGGCTCCGGAAGGAACGCAACCAGTGTCTGAAGGTTGGCTGGAAACGGTAAATAACTTGATAAGGCAAATTCGAAGCGTCATTGCCCCTGACGCGCTATTGCCGCTTATTTTCGAGCTCGACATCATTGAGATGACCGATGAACGAGCCGACGCGTGGAACTTCGGTGAGCAAGAACTGCAGATTCTCCCTCACTCGACCGTACGGCGTTCCGCCGCCCGCGCGCAGTTCACTTTCCGTCTTTGTCGAGCAGAGAAGACGTGCACAATCAATAAAGATGGCATTTTTAAAGTTGCTTGCAAACCCGAGTTGTGAATGATGAAGGACGTTATCGTTCGCCGCCGACAAGCCCGACGAATGCCCCTGTGTAGGCGATTGCCGTGGCTCCGTCGATTGGCATGAAGTTTAAAGTATCAACTTTATACAGATGCGGTTGCGGCAAGCCGCCTCGTCCGGCTAATTCAGCCCATCCTCATGCGGCTGATACCCAGCTCCACGCAATTCCTTGAATAGGTTATTTCGGACTTCATCAACCCGTTCCTGAAACGGAATGTAGATCAGGCCATTGATGTCGCTCGGAAGCTCGACAGAGTTCTTATACAAGATGGCGACTCGGCGACGACCGACTTTTCCAAGCACCATGCCCAGTTCCAAGACGACATTCTGACGCGCCCGATACCTTTTTGCGTCAGGCTTTCCAGCCACGAAGCCTTCGTCGTCCGGTGTCAGGAGCACGCAGGCGAAACTAACATTCCCATGCTCACCGACGTATCTTTCCAGCTTCTCGATAATCGTATCGCCCGCAGCCGCGAGGTTGCCCAAAATGATCGGCGTGAACCCCATCCGGCGCAAGACCAACTCAAGCTGATCGCGCGCTCCTGTGTCATGCCCGTAAACAATGAAAATCTCGGGGCCGGGAGCCGGGGCCGGTGCCTCCACCGCCCCAACAGCCGCCCCTTGGTGCATGCCTTTTATATCGCGCGCGAGCTGAGAATCTTTTCCTTGGCAGACCAGTTTGCCGCTGTCGTAGGCCTGAAAAATTTCACCGCTCTTGCACTCGAAGCGGATCGCATATTGCGCTTTCTTCTCTGTGAACATGGAGCCGCGACGCCCGAGTTCTGCCCTCAGTTCGTCAGCTGTCATAAAAATGTCACTGGGCCTCCGCCCATGGCTTCGGTGGTGCGAAGATTCCCCACAGGCCATATTTTCGCATTACTGCCTCGCCTTGTTCCGGCCCA
>JAYVCW010000146.1:0-2287 GCA_043749775.1 Acidobacteriaceae bacterium
TGAATAGGGTTCGACGGAGATGCGAGAGCGTTGGGCGCGATTGCGATAAACGCAAAGAAAAAGATGCTTGTGTTTCGGGATGGCCGCGAGAGCTGCCACAAAGTGCCTCGGAAGAAATTCATTCACGCTCCAATTCAGCGAAACTTTCCTGCTTTGTAGTTGCAGCGACGATAGTTTACCTCATGCAGGTTAACCGCTAGTTTTAACTCACCCTTAGCTCTTTGATTGGCCATATAATATGGCCGCCCACAGTTTGTGGCGACAGGGCGATTCCAAGACTGGACGGAGAGCCGAGTGAGCATGGACCGCAACGCTGTTCCCGATTTGCCTGAGCGTCGTACATTTCTGAAGACCGCCGGTGGAGCACTGGCGGCATCTCTATCGGCACCCGCGTTGGTTGCCGCTTCCGCTGTATCTGCTAGCGCGGAAGCTCCGCAAGAAGCTCCAGTGCCTGCATCCGTGCAGCGCAAGATTCCGATTGGCGTTTTCGATCCCGCGTTTCCGGATTGGCCTTTGGACGAAATGATCGAAAAATTTGCTGCTTGGGGCATCGAAGCGGTCGAGATCGGCACCGGCGGTTATCCCGAAAGTAAGCATTGCCCCGTCCAGTCGATGTTGGATGATCCTGCGAAGGCCCGTGCCTGGAAAAAGAAATTTGAAGACAAGAATATTCGAGTTGCCACGCTGAGTTGTCACGGCAACCCTGTGCATCCGGATGCGAAAATCGCACAGCGCGACGCAGAGACTTTCCGTCGTACTGTTCTTTTGGCAGAACGCTTGGAGGTGGAAGTGATTGTTGGGTTTTCGGGTTGCCCCGGCGGCAACGCTACCGACACCATGCCCAACTGGGCGACCTACCGCTGGCCACCGGAGTTTGCGCAGATTCTGGACTGGCAATGGAAAGAGCGTGTAATTCCTTACTGGAAAGAAGCTGCGAAATTCGCGCGCTCACACGGAATCCACAAGCTGGCGCTTGAAATGCACCCCGGTTTCGTGGTCTACAACCCGATGACCTTGCTGAAGCTGCGCGCGGCCGTTGGCGAAGAAATTGGTGCCAATTGCGATTTGAGCCACTTGTTCTGGCAAGGTTGCGATCCGTTAGAAGTGATTCGGTTGCTAGGCAAAGATGGTGCCCTGTTCCACGCCCATATGAAAGACACTGTTTTGTATAAGGACAACGTCGCCAAATATGGCGTGCTGAACTTTGCGTTTGATAAGGAAGACCTTCCGCTTGCTTCTGAGACGTTCCGTTCGGTTGGATACGGGCATAGCGCGAACACTTGGAAAGAAATTGTCCGCACTTACATGGAGGTTGGCTACAAGGGCATCCTGAGCATCGAGAATGAAGACCCCATTCTTCCTGGTGAGATTGGCGTGCAGCGCGCTTTGACCGTGCTGAAGAACGTTCGCGCAGAGTTGCTCGGGGCGGCAAGTTGATGCACCGCCGAGAGTTTTCTCGTGTCCTTGCCAGGGGT
Organism: Acidobacteriaceae bacterium; assembly: GCA_043749775.1. Classification (GTDB taxonomy): domain Bacteria; phylum Acidobacteriota; class Terriglobia; order Terriglobales; family Acidobacteriaceae; genus Acidiflorens. The sequence continues at coordinate 1,476 of JAYVCW010000146.1, forward strand.
GCTTTCGCGGCCGCTGCGCTTCCGGCAGCAGCGTTCGCGTTGCCTTCTGTAGTCCCTCCGGTCTCTGCTGAACAAAAGGCTCTGCCTTTTCGCTTCTCCGTGATGTTATGGACGGTTTACAAGAATCTTCCGTTCGAGCAGAGAATCGAAAAGATCGCGGAAGCAGGCTACCACTCCGTCGAACTCGTGGATGAGTACGAGAAGTGGTCACCAGAGGACTTTCGCAAAGCTTCCGCGAAGTTGCGCTTGCTCGACATCAAAGTCGATGCAATGGCGGGAGTTTGGACGGGCATCGCCGATCCTAAGGCACGGGATAAATTTCTGGCTGGTCTCACGCGCCTCGTGCCGATCGCTGAGCAACTGGAGTGTCCTGGGATAATCGCTCTTTCTGGTAACCGGGTTGAAGGGCTTTCGCGGGAAGCGCACCACCAAAGCTGTATCGATAGCTTGAAAGCCGGCGCGGAAATCGCAGAGAAGCACAATCTCACGCTGCTGCTGGAAAACATCGACCAGGAAGAGAATCCCAAGTACTATTTGACTTCCGTGGCCGAAGGTTTTGAAATCACTCGTTCAGTAAACCATCCTCGGGTTAAGTTCCTCTATGATCTTTACCACGAGCAGATTTCGGAAGGGAATTTGCTGGCGAAGTTGGAAAAGAATATCGACCAAGTCGGATTGATCCACGTAGCGGACGTTCCCGGGAGGCACGAACCCGGCACCGGGGAGATTAACTACGACAGCGTTTTTCGAAAATTGAAGCAGCTGAACTATAGTGGTTGCGTGGCTATGGAATTCGAGCCGACTGGGGATCC
>JAYVCW010000147.1:0-2675 GCA_043749775.1 Acidobacteriaceae bacterium
TCCCGGGGTCACGGCAACCGGACTGGCGAATACGCCCGGCGCGTTGGTTACGTCCTCAATATTGATTTTCCCGGCCGAATCGAGGAAAAGCGTAATCACGTTCCCGTTTTGCTGGATGTAGGTCTTTTCGTACAGAATTGCGCGTCCGTCATCGGATGGAGAATAAATCCTACTGAGTCCGGGGCGGGAAAAGCCTTCCCCCGGAACATAAGCCCAGTCCTGATTGTCGGGGGACAGTCCTTCCGGCAAATCAGAAGGCGCGACTCCGGTATGCATTCCCCCAAAGAGTGACAGGGGAACATCTACCAGTTGCGGTTCGGCTTGGGCTGGGGCTGCCATTTATGCGGGCGTGGGACTCGCGGCGCTTCCGAAATACGTCCACGGCGAGCGGTCAGAAGCTAGGTACTTGGCCGCCGCCCGGAAGTAGATAGTCGAGATCGGTCGGTAAATCTCGAAATTATTCGACTCGCCAATGTCGATGGTCACGGGCGAAGTAAAGTTTGGCGTGGTGGAATACTGGATATGCCATCGCGTTCCCGGCGGCGCGTTAGGGTGAACAATCGTCACCGCAAACAGGCCGTTATTCGCCCCTACCTGGAGCGAGGTTGGCGACGAAGGCGCCTTCGGCTTCCCATGCTGCGAGAAGTTCCCTTGTGTGGCTACGGCCTGAATCTGTGAGGCGAGGTGATCGAGCGACCCTTTTACAAACTGGTCTTTGATCTTGTCGCGGTAATCGTACCCCGCCCCCTTTTGTGAAAGAGGCATTTAGATGTTGATGTTGAAAACGGCCTGTCCTTGGAATTTCGAGCTGGTAATGGACGCGGGATAAGCGCCGGCGCCTAGCTCGGTTCCGAAAGCGGTAAGGAATTTCAGCTTGGCATTGGCCTGGGTTGTGCCCGCAACACACATCACGCCGTTGGTGACGTTTCCGCCTGTATCCCACACGTCAATGCTGATGGGTGCCTGATCGGACGGGATGAAGCCCGGAGCCATGCCGACAAAGTTCACATCCTGAGTCATTTTGGTTAAGTCGAGCGTATCGCCGCCCGTCGAGTAGCTGCCCGAAGGAACGACGTTAAAGAAAGCCATTCCCTGCGAATACATGGTCATGGTGAGTGCTAAAGCCATTTGAATTTTCTCCTGTGTTTTAGTAACGGCGAGTGCTTGAGTTGTAAACTGCGCGGCGTCGGTAGCTGCCGCGTTGCAAAACTTTGGCTTGACGGTTGGTTAAGGCGTCGGTTGCTTCGTCGCCTTTCATTTCCCAGTCGGCTGCCAGCATTGCTCCACCACGGCTAGAGACAAAGATGGCCGCGGCGTAATAGGCCAAAGAATCGGTTGAGCGCATGAGTGGCACGATGGTTGAGCTAAACGAGCCGCCCGCCATAGCAATATCCGGCAGGAATGCCTGATAAAGAATCCGCAAGTCGGTAATCTGCGTTGCGCCCACAAAATAGATGGCATCCTCGCGCCAGTCCCAGACCCGGTTGTAAGTCCCTTTGGCGGTTGAGGGCAGACCATCGGCTACGGGCGACATTTCCGAAAAGTTAGCGGTATTGGTAGCGTTTATGGCAACGCTGACCCGCTCGAATATCCGCATGGGAGCAAGAAAATCAGGAGGCAGGAAGGGCGTTGCCGACTGGTTGACGCCATCGTTAAACCCCGTCCAGTTGATATAGGAATAGGTTGCGGGATCGGTCGAGCCGGCGACGGGGAGGCGGAAAATCGTGACTTCGTTCCGCATCCGCGGGTGGCTGGCATAATCGAGTTTCTTTTGCAGTTTCCGCCATGCCAGATTGATGGTTGGCAGGACATAGGCTTGATTGTCCGCAAAAATTTCCCCGGTTTGGATGGTGGCCGTGTATGCGACCGCGGTTTGCACTCCCGCGGTCGTCAGCAAGGTCGCCGTGGTGGGGCTGGTCACGGCTCCAATCACATAGTTGATGTTGTTGATGAGAATAGGGGCGCCGTTGAAGTAAATCGTGAATTGATTTCCCGATACCCAAGTAATGGACGTGCCATTCGTATTCACTTTCCCTTGCGGGTTAGGAACGAGCCCCTGGATGTAGTCGGCAAGCACGGTTCGCACTTGCGAGGTAACCGTTGCCAGGGTGTCGTAAGGCGATTGCGGAAGGAAAGGCATTTAGCTGGCTTTTTTACGCAGGTCTTTCGCTTCTACCGTGTCGAGACGCTCGCCGCAGGACTTGCACTTGATTGCGCCTTCCTGGATCACTTCTTTGCAGAAAACGCAGCGGTCAAAGGTATGCTCGGAGACGCCAAAAAGCGGTTTCATGCCAAGAACAAGCGCCGCCTCGTTATAAATCGTGCGGTCGCCAGGCTGGACTTTCGCGCCTTGCTGCAAGGCTTCGCTGCCTTGGTCGTAAACCAATCGGCAATAGCGTTTCCATTTGTCGTTCGCTGTGGCCAGTTCTTGCGCCGTCGGTTTCTCGTTTTCCGTGACGAATACGCCCAGCCATTCGAGGTTTGGGGTATCAAGCGCCAATCCGGGGCCGTTGGGGCCGCCGTGAATCAAAGCCAAGGCTTTGTCCATGCCTTCTTCTTCGAGCCGCCCCATATTTCCGCCGCCATCCGCCAAGTCGTACACTTCCATTTCGATATTGCGGAAGATAAGAGGCTTGGAGTGGGCCTGATTTTTTGGGCAAGCCTCCAAATAGCGC
>JAYVCW010000148.1:0-7651 GCA_043749775.1 Acidobacteriaceae bacterium
AGGCGAAGCGACCACGCAAATGGAATCCGGCTTTCTGACCAGCGTGCGCCATCAAAAGCTGGTCGGCGATGCTCTCGCCGCACTAGACACCGCCGAGGATGCAGTCGCCAGCAAAGTTCCCCACGAAATGCTCTTGCTCGACCTCTACGCAGCACTCCGGCCCTTGGACGAAATCACCGGCGCAACCACCACCGATGACATCCTCAACCTGATCTTTGGAACGTTCTGTATCGGAAAGTAGAGTGAAATCCAGCAGCGTCCCAGAGAAATCTAGAATCGTAACGAGCAGTACGTTCCGATTCTCTTCGAAAGCGGAATTAGCTCCGACGCGATGAAGCCGATCGCGGCTCCGATTGTGGGCGGAATGATTACGTCAACCATCCACGTTTTGATTCTGGTGCCGGTGTTCTTCGCGCTCATAAAAGAACTAGCGTTACGGCGCGGAACATCGCGGCCTGAATCAGGACGAGTGAGAAAAATAGGAGAAAAATTAGGAGGAAGATTCTAAGGAAGATAGAGTGAAGTCGTAACTACTAAGCAACCGAGTTTAATGTTGGGCCATTTCTATTGTGGTATGACACAGACAAACGAGTCTGATTGACTAAGCAAGAATCTTAGGCGTAGTCTTTTAATTACCTGACCGTGCGGTCTAAGGCTTCTCTTGCTGCTTCACCGGCGGCTCAAGCCTGAAGTAACTTAATCTATGAGGTTCTATTGATGAAGAATCGGTTTGTGGCAGGTTTCTTTGCGTTTCTCATGAGTTTCTTTATATTCACATTAACGGTGGCAGCTCAATCCAGCAGCATCCATCGCAATCCGGAAGTCACAACGGCAATTCACCACGACATTTCTCCAGCATTGCGGGATCTACCGAACGCTGACTTTGCCAAGATGGGTCCTCCCCGTGAGCATGAAGTTAAGCGCCTACCGCATACTCCGGTTACTAGCCCTTCAGATGGAGCGCTGCAGAGCGCTTCAGTCACGGCATTCAACGCTACACAGGGGGCGAGCTTTGATGGCATCGGCCTCCCAGTCTATGCCGTTAATGCAGCACCTCCAGATACGAATGGTGCAGTGGGTTCCACGCAATATGTCCAGTGGGTCAATGAGGCCTTTGGAGTATTTAGCAAATCGGGAACTCTACTCAAGGGGCCCGTGGCCGGCAATACTCTCTGGCAAGGTTTTGGCGGAGGTTGCGAAACCAACAACGACGGTGATCCGATCGTTCAATGGGACAAGGCCGCTCAGCGCTGGGTTTTGACTCAATTTTCTGTGAGCACAACGCCTTTCCTACAATGCGTCGCCGTCTCCACCTCTTCCGATGCGACTGGAACTTATGCCCGTTACGCATTTCAACAGCCTAACTTCAACGATTACCCCAAGCTGGCTGTATGGCCGGATGCTTACTACACCAGCTTCAATATGTTCCAGGGCAACACGTTTGTCGGCGGAAGAGTATGCGCTTTTGATCGCTCCGCCATGCTAACTGGCGCTGCAGCAACCCAACAGTGCTTCCAACTGAGTAGTTTCGGAGGACTCTTGCCGTCTGATCTCGATGGCTCCATTGCTCCTCCGACAGGTTCGCCTAATTACGTCGTGAACTTTGGCACCAATGTACTGAATGTTTGGAAGTTCCAAGTGAATTGGACGAATCCTTCCAGCAGCACCTTCACCGGTCCCGCCACTCTAAGCGTAGCCAGCTTTACAGAAGCCTGTGGCGGTGGCACATGTGTCCCCCAATCGGGTACCCGGAATAAATTGGATTCGCTTGGTGATCGATTGATGTATAGGCTGGCCTACCGGCATTTCGCTGATGGCCACGAGGCGCTTGTCGTAAACCACTCAGTAAAGACCGGCGGGAGCCGGAAGGCCGAGATCGATGGAGTGCGATGGTACGAATTGCGCATCTCTGCCGGCACGCCGTCGGTGTTCCAGCAAGGGACATTCTCCCCTAACTCGAACTCGCGGTGGATGGGCAGCGCAGCAATGGATAAAGTCGGAGACATTGCGGTTGGCTACAGTATCTCAAGCGGTAGCCTCTTCCCCTCAATCGGGTTCACCGGTCGTGTACCTACCGACACAACCGGAACACTCGAAGCTGAAAGCCAGTGGTTTACAGGTAGTGGGTCCCAAACGGGAACGCTGCATCGCTGGGGGGATTACAGCAGCATTAGCGTTGATCCCGCCGACGATTGCACCTTTTGGTACACAACCGAATACCTCAAAAGCAGTGGTTCTTTCAACTGGAGCACACGTGTCGGTAGTTTCAAGTTTGCAACCTGCCAATAGAAAAGTTACTTTCGGAGCCGCCCAGATATGATGGGCGGCTTTTTTTCTGTTGGCATTCCTGTGGGATGGCGATCTCGGCGCAAGATTATAAAGCTCGTCAGAGCGCAACATCGGCACTCGCACAAGGGAATGTTGATGACATCAGCAGCGGAAGTTCATCAACACCTAAGCGATGGCCGTTTTCGTGGCCGCAGGGCTCAGAATGATTGGAGCAGTTTGAGCGGTAGCGTCAAGTGGAACCGATAGCCACTTCCGCACTTCCGGCAAGGCATTCCGCATGGCGACTTCGCCAACCTTCACCAACTGGCTGGCCTTCTTGAAATCGGCATAGTCAAATCCGGCGACATCGGGCTCAATCACAATGTCCGCCGCCGATCTCCAAACCGAACTCATCGTGTCTTGCGCGATCGCGAACGATTGTCCGATCACATCTAGCATGTGCCGGGGAGCGGTCGACTTCGACCATTGCCCCTTGAGATGAACGCCAATCACCCGCTCCGCTCCCATCGCCCGCACGGGACGCGTCGGCACCGGATGCGACAGCATGCCATCCACCATCCACTTTCCATCGATCTCGACTGGCAGAAACATTCCCGGATAAGCACAACTCGCGCGGACCGGATCGATAATCGAACCCGTCGTAAACACTGCCGCGCCGCCCGTATTGAAGTCGGTTGCCGTCACGCCCAGCGGAATCCGTAGCTCTTCAAACGTATGCGCCTTCAAAATACGCTGTAAAAATGCTGCCATGCGATCGTTGTTAGCGAAGCCGTAACGTGAAATGGTCCAGCGGGCAAAAGTCGTGAACCTGACCGTCTCCGCCATCTCTTCAAGTTCAGCAATGCTGATGCCGCTGCAATAGGCCGCGCCCATGATCGAGCCAACACTAGTGCCCGCGATCATGCTGACCGGAATGCCTTCTTCTTCGAGAACTTTCAGAACGCCGATATGGGCGATGCCGCGAGCGAAGCCGCCGCCGAGGGCAATCCCAATTTTAGGGGCAACGAAAGGGATAACAGGGGTTGACAGCCTGGAAATCTCGCGCCCGAATGCCTGTACGGATCGGATAACCTTTCCCAGACTCTTCATCGCAACCCCGCGTTCCGGCCTGCCTTGAGCAGCACGCCTTACATCACTTATTAAGATGCCAGAAAATACAAGAGGGCTGTAGACCACGTTCGTGCTGGATGGGGTTACAAAGGGTTAAAAGAGACGTTACCGATGATCTGCGGGGCGGCCCGCAAAGTCGATAAATCTACCGTTTCGGCACGCTTAAGGCGTTTGAAGGGCTGATTTGGGGCTGCCACCCGTGTGGCCACGAGCAGACTAGTCCGTCCCCACCTACATCGAGCTAAAAAGGATTCAGCTTACCAACGCCCTTTTTCTTCTTTTTCTTGCTCGACGAGATATCCGCCATCTCCTCGTCCTTGGAGGAAGCCTTCGTGGAGGCCGAGTCTGAGGTTGTACCAGCTTGGTCCAGTTGGTTGCTCTGCTGGAGAGGGGGAAGCGCGTTTGAATCGCCAGGATCAACGTTGGGCTTCAGCTCATTCGGATCAGCCGGAACGGGCTTCAATTCAGCCGCCGCTGCGGCCGGGTCTGGAGCTGCCCCGGGCTGCCCAGGTACAGAAGAGATCGCCGGGTCAGGAGCGGTAGCAGCAGGCGCATCAGAGCGCGGAGGTTCCTGATTCGCTGCCGGCTCTCCGTTCGTCGTTTCGACGCTGACGCTGCTGTCTCCACTACCACCCATGCCCGCCGAGCGGCTCACCTTCTTCACCACATCAGTTGCGGTGATGGGCGCGGGATCTATAAGAGTTGGATCGCCGACATGCGAGGCCTTAGCGACATCCGGATGTTTTTCAAAACTACCAATCATGGTCGAAACCATGCCTGCAGATTGCCGGCTGGCAACTTCTTTTTTGTTTTGTTCAAGCATGGCGCGAGTCGGGCGGGGCACCGGCTGCTTCAGAGCCACTAGCTTGTCTCTTGCGTCGACCGCCCGATCCATCGCCGGATAACGCGTGATGATCTTTCCGTAAGTCTCGGAAACGTCCTTCATCAAATCGCTAATCATCTTGCTCTTGGTAACTTCGTTCATGCGCCCGTTTTTGCGGACGAGCTCGATCTCGCCTTCATACGCCTCACCCAGCAAATATAAGGCCTGATCTGCGCCGCTATAGAGCGGATAGCGTTCTGCCAGCGTCTTTAAACGCGCAATCGCCGCTGGATAAGCCAGCTTCAGATAATAAAACCGGCCAATTTCAAATTCTCGCTCCGCCAAAACTTCCTGCACCTCGCGCAGCCGTTGCTTCGCTTGCGGTACAAGCTTGCTGTCCGGATACTGCTGAATCAGCGCCCGGTACTCTTCTTCCGCTCGCTTGGCGTGCGTGTAGTCGCGGTCGGGCTTTTCCATCTCCTGATAGTGAATGTTCGCAACCTTCAACTGCGCCTCAGCCGCTTCCGGCATGTTGGGAAAGAAGGTACGGAAATCCTTATATTCGATCTCGGCCTGCTGCATTGCGGTCGTGCCGCCCTCCGCATACCACGAATCAGCGACTGCCAATTTCGCGCGCGCAATAAATTCCGAGTCAGGATACGTATTGATCAGGGTCTGCAATGTCATGCGTGCCACGTCAAAGCGGTTGTGACGCATAGCATCCATGGAGCGGTCAAAAAGCACTTTGTCCGGCTGCTTGGACCCAACGTTAGCGAGAGGGTTCACCGACTTTTTATTAGTGCAGGCGACCGTCAGAGTGAGCAGCGCCGCAAGAATCAAAAATTTAAAATTACGTTGCATAAGAAAACCTCGTAAAAGCTGACCTAATTTCGCCGGATGCTTCATCTGTAAGGTCTAAGCTACAAGCTGACGGCAAGCAGCTGTATTACACCTTCTGCAAACTGGCGCTCTTCGCCGCATCGAGCAATGCCGACGCATTCGCCTTGGCATCGCCCTTGCCGAACACCGCATTGCCAGCTACCAGAATTTCCGCCCCGGCCCGCACCACATCCCCCACCGTATCCATCCCAATTCCGCCGTCAACTTCCAGCCGAAATTTGTAGCCGCGAAGCGATCGGATCTCCGCCAGCCGCCGCAATTTGTGCAGCGCGGCCGGAATAAACTTCTGCGCGCCAAATCCCGGATTCACGCTCATCACCAGCACGTAATCGACGATATCGAGAACCTCGCTCAACGACTCCACCGGCGTTGCAGGATTAATCACCACCCCCGCCAGGCAGTTATGGCTCTTGATCAGGTGAAGCGTCCGATTCAAATGATGGCAAGCTTCCTGGTGCACCGAAATCCAGTCCGCTCCCGCTTCAGCAAAGTCAGGAATAAATTGGTCAGGGTTCTCTATCATCAGATGGCAGTCAAGCGGGAGCCGGGTTGCCCGCCGCAACGATTTCACGACCGGAGGCCCGATCGTCAGATTAGGCACAAACTGCCCATCCATGATGTCGACGTGGATAACGCTGCCGCCGCCTGCAGCAGCTTGCTCGACCTGATCCGCCAGATGGGCGAAGTCCGCCGCGAGTATGGAAGGGGCAAGTTCAATCAAAACAGAGTCCAGGGAGCCTAGGGTCAGTCTGTGGAAAGTCTAGCACGCAAGCCTAGGGAGGACACTCCTGTCCCCCGCCTTTCCCCTACATGTTTTTTTGATTGGGAGGCGAGACGTTTGCGCCTACGCTTTCCGCTCCGAGAAGCGGTCTTCGTCCAAGTCGACTGCCGCAACCGCAGCCGCCTTACGGGCCTTTTTCACTTCCGCCGCCATTGCAAACTTCAGCTTCTCAATCCCCTCGCCCGTTACAGCCGAAATCGGATAAAGCTTCAACTTCCGCCGCGTAGCCCACTGCTTCAGCTTTTTAAGCTTCTCCGGGTTGGCGACGTCCATCTTCGAGGCGACGATCATCGTAGGTTTATTCTCCAGACCAGCGCCAAAGCTTTCGAGTTCCTCCCGAATCACATCGACATCCTGAATTACGTCCGTCCGCCCGCTACCGTCCGACAGGTCCACCAAATGCACCAGCAGCCGAGTGCGCTCAATGTGCCGCAGAAACTGCGTCCCGAGCCCCGCTCCCGTGTGCGCTCCCTCAATCAGCCCGGGAATATCTGCCACCACGAAGCTTTCTTCTCTCCCCGGGTCGCCAACCAGCACCACGCCAAGGTTCGGTTCAAGCGTAGTGAAGGGATAATCCGCCACCTTCGGCCGCGCCGCCGAAATGCGCGAAATCAATGTCGACTTGCCGACATTCGGATACCCCACCAGCCCCACATCCGCCAGAAGCTTCAGCTCGAGCCGGAAATTCCGGTCTTCTCCGGTGCGCCCCTCCTCATGCTCACGCGGAGCCTGATGCGTAGAAGTCGCAAACTGAGCATTGCCGCGACCGCCCCGACCGCCGCGAGCTATCACAACCTTCTCATTGACATGCGAAAAGTCATGAACAACCGCGCCCGTGTCTTCGTCGTAGACAACCGTTCCCACCGGAACTTTCAGCACGATGCTCTCGCCGTCTCGCCCCGTCTTCTTATCGCCCTCGCCGTGCCGCCCGCGCTCCGCCTTGTATTCAGGATTAAAGCGGAAATGAACGAGCGTATTGTGGCTTTCGCTGGATTCCATCCAAACATCGCCGCCGTGCCCGCCATCCCCACCCGAAGGCCCGCCCCGCGGCACAAACTTCTCCCGCCGGAACGCCATGCAGCCATTACCGCCGTCCCCGGCCTTGACCCGGATTTTTGCCTCATCAATAAACATAATTCCGCAACTAACTCCAAAACCAATCTTACGAGCGGGAGTTTAAGACCGTGCGCCCCGCCCGCTCAAAGCCAGCGCCAAAAGAAACTATAGGCAAACGAAAAAGCCTCGACGATTCGCCGAGGCATTATCAATGCGTGCTTTCAAATACACGTCGACTTTACGAACAGACGCGGCAATCCGCGTCGCTCCGAGCGAACGCCCGACCTACTCTGCCGCGATAGCTTCCGGCTCGACCATCACGAACTTTCCCATCGAGCCCTTGTCGAGGAACTTGATGCGACCCGTGATCTTGGCAAAAAGCGTGTCGTCTTTGCCGCGCCCAACGTTCAACCCCGGCTTAACCCGAGTCCCACGCTGACGGACAATAATCGTCCCACCCGGAACCAATTGCCCGCCGAAAGCCTTAAACCCCAGCCGCTGTGCGTTAGAATCGCGCCCGTTTCGTGATGTACCCTGTCCCTTTTTATGCGCCATAAAGTTCCAATTCCCTTGGCAAGTTGCCAAATCAGCTAGTCAAACGCGATCTAAAAAATTCTGTCACCGGAGCGATTCTTTTTAGAAACCTGTCATCCTGGTCGACGTCGAAGAACCCCCAGTCGCGATCCCCGAGC
>JAYVCW010000149.1:0-4326 GCA_043749775.1 Acidobacteriaceae bacterium
CCTCGGTGATTTCGAGGACCTCCGCAGCATCGGTCGTGCTCATGTCTTCTACGTCGCGCAGCATGAAAATGGTCCGGTAAGCATCCGGCAGCTTTTCGACCGCTTCTTCCAGCAACCTACGAACCTCCGAGTTTGACGCTTGTTGTTCTGGGTCCGGCGCCAAAGAGGCAAACCTGTCCATGGGGTCTCCCTCCCGTTCTGACATTGGTTCCAACTCCTGATATCGGTTTCCTCGACGCTGTCGCGCTAAAGCTTCGTGCACCGCGATGCGCGTCAGCCAGGTGGAGAACTTCGCTCTCCCGGCAAACTGGTCCAGATGTTCGTACGCGCGCACGTAGGCGTCCTGCATTACGTCCTCAGCTTCGCCATCGTTACGCAGAATAGCCCGAGCCACGCGGTAGAGGCGCTGGTTGTGACGCCGCATGACGATTTCAAACATCGCCGTCTCACCTGCCAACACTCGGGCCACAACTTCTTCGTCACTCAAGGGCTCTTGCGAAGTGGCCACTTCCGCTGGGTTGACCATACAAACCCTCCATAGGATGGAGTCACTACGGCAATAAAAGGTTACAGCGCAAAGCGCAGCGGCTAAGGAAAAGAAATGGATCCGTTGGTCTGTAACCGATTTGCTCCTGCCAACTCCATTCTCTTAGAGGCTGCAAATATGAACAAGGGATTTGATTCACGATTGGACCAGGGCTGGTGGATTCTGCGGATCGGGCTTGGGGTTGGGCCTTTCCTGGCGGGCCTGGACAAGTATTTCAACCTGTTAACCAACTGGCCCGGATACATCAGTCCTTTGGCACTGAAAATACTACCGTTCAGTGGACAAACCTTCATGCACATCGTCGGCGTCATTGAAATGATCGTGGGCTTGGCGATTTTGACCAAGTGGACGCGCCTGGGAGCGTATGTGGCTTCAGTATGGCTGGTACTTATCGCCATCAACCTGGTTTCGACGGGAATGTTCTTTGATATCGCAGTACGGGATGTAGAGATGGCCTTGGCGGCTTTTGTGCTTGCGCGCATAACTGAGGTTCGCAGCGATGCGCTACAGAGTGACATCCCTCGCGAAGGTGCAAGAGGACCTGTCGCCGCCTGATGCGAACGGCGCGTGTCATATCCGGCGCTGTTTGTAACCTGTGTCAACCGGTTTCCAGGGTCTGTAGTTTTGAACTGTGAGAAGACATGCGAGCGATACTTGAATCCCAGTCGTTAGCTGGTACCAGTCTCCAGGAACTCATGCGGGAAATGTTGGTCCGTCTCGGGGAGGATCCCGAGCGTGATGGCCTCCGGGATACACCCGAGCGCATGGAACGCTCGATGCATTATCTGACCAAGGACTACCAAGAGAACCCGGAGGAAATTCTGCTGGGCGCGATGTTCGACGTGCCCTATGACGAGATGGTGATCGTAAAGGACATCGAGATGTTCAGTCTCTGCGAACACCATCTTCTGCCGTTTTTCGGCAAGGTTCACGTCGCCTATATTCCGCGTGGGAAAGTGATCGGGCTCAGTAAAGTGCCTCGCCTGGTGGAGGTATTTGCGCGTCGATTGCAGGTACAGGAGCGTCTCACAACACAGATTGCTGAAACGATCGAAAGTGCGATCAAACCTCTGGGCGTAGGGGTCGTCATTGAAGCGAGACATCTGTGCATGATGATGCGCGGAGTCGAGAAACAGCACTCTTCCACGATGACGTCCTCTATGCTGGGTGCTTTCCGTGAAAAAGAAACCCGGGATGAGTTTCTTGCGCTTATTCAATCAAGGCCTAATGCGTTCTAGCGGGGAGACGAGCACTTCGATTGCAACACTCGCTGCGGGCCGAGTGTGAACGGATCACCTGCGCTCTGCCTTCCATGTTCGTAAGACGGGTTTTCGCGAACTTTATGGAGTTTGAACCAAATGCATTTAGCCGCTAACTTCGGAACAAATAACGGGCCCCTCTCCTCAGCGTTAGCGAGGACGTTTCGAGGAAAACTCTGTGATGTCATCTTGCGGAATCGCAGCGTGACAACCTTCGAAAAAGGTCAACTAATTTACGATGCGGGGGAAGACAACAAAACGTTTTTCTTCCTCCAGAAGGGGTTTGTGAAAATCGGAAGCATCACGGAAGGTGGCCACGAGCTCATCTACGATGTCCGCAAAGCTGGAGATATTGTGGGAGAGCTTTGCGCTTCCGGACAGCAACGTCAGGACCGTGCGGTGGCGCTGGAGCGAACCGAGGTCATCGCTGTGCCTCTCGACGAGATTCTCGAGATTGTCCAGACGAACAGACAACTCTTGCAGGAACTCGTGCAGATGTTTTGCGAGTCGCTGTCCGACGCATACGATCAACTGAACACGTTGGCTTCCAGCGACACCGTCCATCGGTTGGTTAGAGTGCTTCTGAGACTCGGCGCTCAGCTGGGTCACAGCTCAGGGCGAAGGACCGAACTGTCGGCATATCTTACTCAGGAAGAAATCTCCCAGATGGTAGTGGCAAGAAGAGAAAGAGTTTCAACGGCTATGAACTTCCTCCGTAATCGCGGAATGGTGGACTACTCCCATCGAGGGTATCTAATTCTCGATTTGAAAGCCCTCCAGAATTATGCTGATTAAGCTCACTCGTCTTCCTCAATGTTCAATAGTGTTCACTATAGAACACTGTTACCCGCGTAACTGACAGCGGCCATCTCAGGTGATATTCATCAAACGCCTCGTATCCCTTCCTACCCTGAGAGAGTGAGCGACGCTAGGCAATTCCAATTGAGGCAATTTCCATGAAAAGCCTAAACATCGCGGTCGGTCTCGTTCTCTTCGCAGGATTGGCGGTAGGCTCGTATCGCTTAATTGGCACACAAAGAGCCTCAGCCCAGACTGAGGAAATTGGCGCATCGCCCTCGGCATTCGCTGCCATGAGTCTTGACAACTCGGAGCAGATGCTGAAGGAAGGCCGACGGACATTCCGCTTCGACACCTTCGGAGACGAGGCCTGGTGGGGCGAGACGTTACACCTCCACGAAGCCATCGAAGGAGTCAAGTTCGGTGGGATTGGTCCGGGCATCAGCCCAGCCACAGCGCTGTCATTAGGCCTTAAGGTCGATCTGGATGCGTTGCCAGCATCGCTGGTGGAGCAACTCAAATTGGGCAAAGTAAACCTGAACGATCCCGCGGTGACGCTCGCTCTGCTGAAGCTCAACGCAGTGGTGGGTGTGACCGGGCATTCCAATCCGGATGGCAGATTGAAATCAGTCGGAATTCAGTGCGCCTTGTGTCATTCGACAGTCGATAACGCGCTCGCGCCTGGAATCGGTCACCGTCTAGACGGCTGGGCCAACCGCGACTTAAATGTTGGCGCGATTATTGCCGCCGCTCCCAACCTGCAGCCAATTGCTGATCTGCTCAGCACGGATCAGGCGACTGTGCGCAAGGTGCTAAACAGCTGGGGACCGGGAAAGTTCGATGCTGAATTGCTTCTGGACGGCAAGGCGGTCCGTCCGGACGGCAAACCGGCTGCAACTCTGATTCCGCCCGCTTTCGGATTGGCAGGTATCAACTTGCATACGTGGACGGGATGGGGCTCGGTACCACACTGGAACGCTTTGGTGGCGAATCTCGAGATGCACGGCAAAGGCAACTTCTATGATTCGCGTCTGGACAATGCCACGCAGTTTCCAATTGCCGCGGCTAACCATTTCGGCCACGTCCAGAACAATCCGGATTTGATCACCGCCAAATTGCCGGCTCTGCACCTCTACCAACTCTCAATTTCGGCTCCGACGCCACCCCCCGGTAGTTTTGACCACACTGCTGCAGATCGAGGCCGGAAACTATTTACTGGTAAGGCGAGGTGTAGCACTTGTCACGCTAACCCCGTTTTCACGGAGCCCGGCTGGAACATGCACAAAGCTTCAGAAGTCTGTGTGGATGATTTCCAAGCGAATCGTGCGCCCGATCATGCTTACAGAACCGCGCCTCTGAACGGTCTGTGGACCCACACCAAAGAAGGTTTCTATCACGATGGCCGTTTCGCCACACTAGCCGACGTTGTGAATCATTACGACACTTGCTTTGGCCTCGGTCTTACAACTCAGGAACAGGGCGATGTTGTCGAATACATGAAGTCACTGCCGCGGCGCAAGTGAACGCGACTTCTGCGATTCGTTTGAACAGGGAAAGGAAATGCTGTCAATTACTCTGACCGTTCGCTCACATTGCCAGCTCTGAGGCGACGCCCGGCGCAATCTCTAGAACCTCGCGAACCACTGCATCGATATCTGTTTCCTTTGTGAGGTGGTTCACGATGCAGGCACGAAGGCAGAACTTTCCCTTCAATTCTGCGTT
>JAYVCW010000150.1:0-5836 GCA_043749775.1 Acidobacteriaceae bacterium
GGCCGGCGGCTCAAGCCATTGAAGAAATTTTGGAGACGAACGGCCTGGATGTAGAAGATGGCTCTTTGATCTTGCGGCGGGAGATTGCGGCAGGCGGAAAAGCGCGAGTCTTCATCAATAACCAACCCGCAACTGTTTCTGTTCTGAAGCAGATGGCCCGGCATCTGGCTATCATCCACGCGCAGAACGAGACGCTCGCGAACTTCGACGCGGCGGCAAGGCAGGAATTGCTTGATGCTTTTGCCGGGGTCGAACTGAAAGAAATCGCGGGCTTTTTTATGGCCTGGAAGCAGATTAGCAATCGCATTCGCGACCTGGAACAAGATGAGCAGGATCGCGTGCGTCTTTTGGATTTATGGACTTTTCAGACGCGCGAAATCGAAGAGGCTCGATTGCAACCTGGAGAGGACGAGACCCTTGAGGCGGAAAAACGTGTCCTCGCGAACGCGGAAAAAATCTACGGCGCCGCCATCAATGCCTTTGATCTACTCTACGAAGGGAGCTCGTCTACCTCGTCGAGCCTGCGCGGTGCACAGAAGCACGTTGAAGAGCTTGTGCGCTACGAGCCAAAATTTCAGGAGGCACTCGACGCACTGGAGTCGGCGCGTATCAGCGTTGAGGATGTGGGGGCGACGCTGCGTGACTACGCGGGTGGCATCCAGGCTTCTCCCGAACGCCTCTCAGCGATCGAAGAGCGGTTAGCCCTTCTGGATCGGCTTAAGAGAAAATATGGTCCTACGCTCGACGCGGCGATTGCGTTCGGGGCTGAGGCCGGCCGCAAAGTTTCAGAGATGGAAAATAAAGATCAGGTACTGGCCGACCTGCGGGCGTCACTGGCTGCGGCTGCCGATTCATACTTGAAGTCCGCGCGCGCAGTTTCGCGCAAGCGAAGCGAAGCCGCTCGCAAGCTCGAAAAATCGGTTGAGACTGAGATCAATGATCTGGCCATGCGTGCAAGCTTCCGAATCGCGATAGAAGAAAACGAAGACGAAACTCGTTGGACGGCATCCGGAATCAATCAGGTCGTTTACAAAATTGCGACCAATACTGGAGAAACAATGCGTCCTCTGGAGCAGATTGCTTCCGGCGGCGAACTCTCGCGAGTTATGCTGGCGTTGAAGGCGAGTGTCGAGGCCGGTACAACTTCTTCAGGAAAGAAGAATGCCGCCGCCATGCAGCGTACCCTCGTTTTCGACGAAATCGATACTGGCATCGGAGGACGTGCCGCGGAAGCGGTGGGGAAGAAGCTGAAAGCGCTCTCCAAAGCGAATCAAATTCTTTGCGTTACTCACCTCCCTCAGATTGCGACCTTCGCTGACCATCACTATGTGATCGTTAAGCGAGAAACGGCTGGACGCGCGAAAACGGTTGTGCACAAAATTACCGGAAATGAACGCACCGAAGAAGTGGCCCGCATGCTGTCGGGAGCGAAACTCACCGACACCTCGCGAAAACACGCAGAGCAGATGATCAAGGCAAACGCCTAGAGCCGGAAATCGCAGCCAGAACCTGAGCGACAATTGTGGCATTTCTCGGGCACGGCACGGCGCTCCGTTCACGCCGCATTTTTCCCCGTCCGCTGCTAATCCCAGCCGCCTCAGAGGGTTACGTTGACTCTGGGGTATACATTTCGATACCCTTTAATCATCGTCCAATACGCAAGAATCGATACGTGTACCCTTACGAGTGAGGGATGAATTTGGTTAAGACTGCTAATTCAGAAGGTAAGACATTACTGCTCCTAAAGCCACGGGGATTCTGCGCCGGGGTGGTGCGCGCAATTGACATTGTGCGGATCGCGCTTGAGGCGTTCGGGCGCCCGATCTACGTGCGAAAAGAGATTGTCCACAACCGGTTCGTGGTGGAAGAGTTGCAGCAAAAAGGGGCGATCTTCGTCGATAGCGTTGACGAAGTGCCGGAAGGTGAGCGCGTGATTTATAGCGCCCACGGCGTCTCGCCTGAAGTGCGTGAAGCCAGCAAGAAGCGCAGCCTGCGCGTCATTGATGCGACCTGCCCGCTTGTCACCAAGGTTCACGTGGAAGCGGTGAAGTTTGCGAAAGAGGGCTATTCGCTGATTCTGATCGGCCATCGCGACCACGACGAGGTAATTGGCACTCTTGGCGAAGCTCCAACCGTTACTCAGGTCGTTGGTTCTCCCGCGGAAGTGGACTCGGTGACGTTACCCGATCCAAATCGTGTGGCTTACCTCACACAGACGACGCTGAGCTTGGACGAGACTCGCGACATCATTGCCGCCCTGCGCAAGCGATTCCCGAACATTAAGGGTCCCGCCGCGCAAGACATTTGTTATGCCACTGAAAATCGACAAGTTGCGGTCAAGCACGTGGCTTCTGACGCCGAGTTGCTGCTGGTCGTCGGCTCGGACAACAGTTCGAATTCCAAACGACTCGTCGAAGTTGCCCGAAGTTTGGGCACGGGGGCGCATCTCATCGATGACTGGCGCAATATACGGCCGGAGTGGTTGGATGGCATCAAGACCGTCGCCCTGACCGCTGGGGCGTCCGCGCCTGAACATTTAGTCCAGGAAGTCGTGTCATATCTGGGCGAAGAAGGTTTTGGAAACGTACAGGAACTGGAAATCATGCCGGAAAATGTGCGTTTTGGATTGCCTCCGGAAATCGTAGCCACCATCGCCTCTGCGCCTGCTGTAGCGGTCGAGACTTAGTGGAGAAATAATGGAAAAATCCTCCCCTCATTCGTCGGACAAGGATTCAGAAGGAAATTCAGAAAAAGTTTCACAGCGAAATTCGCCGAATCGCTTGCAAGGGGCGACCGCAGCCGCTGCGCCGCAAATGCGCTTCGGGAAGATCGATGACCTTGGCAGCCGCGTGGCTGCGGCCGTCGATGCCGCCCGCAAGTATCTGTTTTCGCAGCAGCACGAAGACGGCTACTGGTGCGGCGAACTCGAAGCTGACACCACGCTCGAGTCCGATTACATCCTGCTTCACGCCCTTCTCGGAACCGGGAACCAGGCGCGATTTGACAAGGCTGCGCGATACATCCTGAACCACCAGAACGAAGATGGCGGCTGGAGTATTTTTGCCGGGGGACCATCGAATATCAGCGCGTCGGTCAAGGCGTATTTTGGATTGAAACTAGCCGGATTCACCGCTGATCATCCAGCCCTGGCGGCTGCCCGCAAGAAGATTCTCGAAATGGGCGGCGTCACTGAAGTGAATACGTTCACCAAGATTTATCTCTGTTTCTTCGGGCAATACGATTACGACGCCGTGCCCGCCATTCCGCCCGAGATCGTACTCTTTCCGAACTGGTTCTGGTTCAACATCTACGAGATTTCTTCCTGGTCGCGCGCAATTTTGGTTCCACTCTCGATTTGTTACGCCAAAAAGCCGTTCAAAAAAATTTCGGACGAGATGGGTGTGGAAGAACTCTTTGTCGGCGGACGCGACAAATCGCGCATGCACTTGCGCTGGTCGGAAAGGGTCGTTTCCTGGCGAAATTTCTTCCTGGTTCTCGATCGAGTCACTCACTGGTTCGAGCGCGTTCACATCCGTCCGCTGCGCTCACTCGCCCTGAAACACGCAGAGAAGTGGATGCTCGAACACTTTGAAATGAGCGACGGCTTGGGCGCGATCTATCCCTCGATGCTGAACGCGATCATTGCCCTCCGTTGCCTGGGGTATTCGGTCGACGATCCGCAATTTATCCGGGCCATGGATGAGTTCGAAAAACTGGGCATCGAAGAAAACGATACTTTCCGCATGCAGCCTTGCATGTCTCCAGTGTGGGACACGGCGTACGCGCTTTTCGCTCTCGGCGAGGCCGGAGTTCCGTCGAGCGATCCGCGAATGGTGAAGTCTGCTGATTGGATCTTGCAGAAGCAAGTACGCAAGCCGGGCGACTGGAAGATAAAAAATCCGAAGGGCGAGCCGGGCGGGTGGTACTTCGAATTCAATAATGAATTTTATCCCGACGTCGACGACAGCGCGATGGTTTGCCTCGGTCTAAGCCGAGTCGAGCATCCGAACGGGCGCTACCAAAGCGAATCGGTGCAACGCGCCATTGACTGGATCCTCTCCATGCAGTGCAAGAACGGCGGTTGGGCTTCGTTCGACAAAGACAACGACCGCATGGTCTTTCAATACGTTCCGTTCGCGGATCACAACGCTATGCTCGATCCCGCAACCGTCGACATCACAGGGCGAATTCTGGAGTGTCTTGCGACCTACGGCTATGACCACAGTCATCCCGCGGTAAAGAAAGCTTTGAAGTTTATTCGCCAGGAGCAAGAACCGGATGGTAGTTGGTTCGGGCGCTGGGGCGTGAACTACATCTACGGCACGATGCAGGTCTTACGCGGACTGGAAGCGATGGCGGTCGACCGCAACGATCCCATGGTGCAGCAGGCGGCGGAGTGGATACGGTCGGTGCAGAATGCCGACGGCGGCTGGGGCGAGACGGTCGGTTCTTATGACGATCCAAACCTGCGCGGCCAGGGCGACGGCACCGCGTCTCAGACCGCGTGGGCGATCATGGGTTTGCTCGCGGTCGGCGATACGCGTAGCGAATGCGTCACCCGCGGCATGGCCTATCTGCTCAAGACGCAATGCAAAGACGGCTCGTGGGACGAAGAGTTCTACACCGGAACTGGCTTCCCGCGCGTGTTCTATCTGATGTACCACCTCTATCGCGAATATTTCCCGCTGATCGCGCTGACAACTTATTCCAAGGTGATGGCGGAGCAGGGCAGCCAGTAGCCTTTGAATTTTATTTGGGACTCTTTCCGCGTTCCATCAACATGGACTCCGGGAATTGACTCGGGGAATTGACTTGGCCAGGAGCTAACGGCAAAGGGCCAACAGTTGAATCATGAAAGTTTTGGTCACCGGCGCAACCGGGTTTTTAGGTAGCCACGTAGCGCGAGTGCTGGCCGAGCAGGGTGCCGACTTGCGGTTGCTGGTGCGGCCCTCGAGCGATCTTCGCAATATTGTTGATCTTGCCGCGGAGCGCGTTCAAGGCGACTTGCGAGAGCCGGCTTCGATCGAAAAAGCGGTATCAGGATGTGACGCCGTGTTCCACGTGGCGGCCGATTACAGATTGTGGGTGCGAGATCCGGACGAGATGTACCGATCGAATGTCGAAGGCACACGAGGATTGCTGGAAGCGGCGCGTAAGCAAAAAGTGCGGCGCATCGTCTACACCTCAAGCGTGGCGACCATGGGTTTTGACGCCCGTTCAGGTTCGAATGGACACGTTGCGGACGAATCAAGCCCGGTAAAGTTGGACGACATGATCGGGCATTACAAACGCTCGAAGTTCATGGCCGAGCAGGTGGCGGTTGATGCGGCGAGGTCGGGAGTCGATGTTGTGATTGTGAACCCGACCACTCCAATCGGAGAGCGCGACATCAAGCCGACTCCGACGGGGCGAATCGTAGTCGACTTTTTGAAGCGCAAATTCCCGGCCTACGTTGAAACCGGATTGAACCTAGTCGATGCGACTGAATGCGCGCGCGGGCACGTGCAAGCGTTCGAGAAAGGTAGAGCAGGGGAACGCTACATTTTGGGTGGCGAGAATTTAACGCTGAAACAAATTCTCGATCGCCTTGCTGCGATTACGAAGTTGCCGTCGCCGACGGTGAAGTTGCCTTATATTTTTGCGCTCGCTGCGGGTGTGGTAGATGAGGTCGTAACCGGCCGGATCCGCGGTCGCGAGCCAAGGGCGACGATTGACGCCGTCCGCATGGGCCGCAAGATGATGTTCGTTAGTTCCGGGAAGGCCGAGCGGGAACTGGGATGGCAGTCGATTCCAGTCGATGGTGCTTTGCGCCGCGCGGTCGACTGGTTTCGAGCCA
>JAYVCW010000151.1:0-20495 GCA_043749775.1 Acidobacteriaceae bacterium
TTTGTGGCTTGGGCAGATCAGCCAGCGGATGACCAACAAAAGTCGCATCGACTCCGCGCTCGCGATAAAACTGTTCTTCGAAGGGAAATATGACGAGCGCTTTGTCCACATACTTGCGGAGGAGCTTCACACGCCCTTGCCGCCACGCCCAGAATTGCGGACAGACGTAGTAGACGACCGGAATTCCGCGCTTCCGCATCTGGCGTGCCACGCGCCAGTTAAAGGCCGGTGAGTCGATCACCACTGCGATGGCTGGGCGCTTCTCGTCTACCGCGCGAATCAGGTTCTTGAAAAGTCGGAGAATTTTTGGCAGATGGCTAAGAATTTCAGTGATGCCGACAACCGATAAATCTTTGGCGTCGACCACGATTTCAGAGCCTGCGGCACGCATGCGCTCTCCCCCGGCACCGAAAAAACTCAGCGATGGATCACGACGACGCAGCGCTTCAATGAGCTGCGCTCCATACATTTCTCCAGAGGCTTCGCCGGCGGAGATGAGAACTTGCACGGGTGAATTGTAAACTGCAACCGCCGCAAAGAATCGGTCAGGCTGTCACTCGCCAGGCCGTCACTCGACCGGCTGCCACTTGCCAAAGAGTTGATAGTTAAGAGTTAACTAATCGTCAGCGCCGACCGTAGACTGCGCCGCCGGGCGTGCTGGGTCGCCCGCGCCCACACTCGCCGTACTTAATTCCTGGTCTTTGTATTGCAGTTGATAGAGCTTGTAGTAAATGCCGCGCTCGGCGAGCAGTTGCTGGTGCGATCCCATCTCGCGCACTTGACCTTTGTGCATCACGACAATTTTGTCAGCGCGTTGAATGGTCGAGAGCCGGTGAGCGATGATCAGCGACGTGCGGCCTTCGACCATGCGATTCAGCGCGGCGCGCACTCGAATTTCCGTTTCGGTATCAACGCTCGAAGTAGCCTCATCGAGAATCAGAATCTTCGGATTGTGCGCGAGCGCCCGGGCAAAGCTGATCAGCTGTTTCTGTCCCGTTGATAACGTGGACCCGCGCTCGCGGACTTCTTCTTTGTAGCCTCCGGGCAGCGTGCGGATGAAGTCGGCGAGATTGACGTCTTCCGCCGCCTGTTCGACATCTTCATCTTGAATGCGCGCCGTTCCAAGCCTGATATTTCCCTCAACCGTACCGCTGAAGAGAAATGGATCCTGCAACACGACGCCGAAGCGGCCGCGAAGGTCTTCGAGGTCCATGTCTTTCACGTCGATCCCGTCGATTCGAATCGCACCACGCTGTACGTCGTAAAATCGCAGCAGCAGCGATATCAAAGTTGTCTTGCCGGCCCCGGTGTGGCCAACGACCGCAATCGTCTCTCCCGGTTCAAGAACAAAATTCACATCGCGCAAAACCCAATCCGGCTCCGATTCCTCAAGACTCGTCGTGGAACTCGGACTCGCTGTGCGAAGGGCGCTTGATGTGGGAGCAGTGCCCGCGGGCTTCAGCGAAGCCGCCCGGCTACCATACGCAAACCACACATGATCAAACTCAACTCGCCCCGCCCCCTGCGGACGCTGAGTAACTGCGGGAGAAGTTACCTCCACTTTTGTGTCGAGCAGCTTAAAGACGCGTTCTCCCGCCGCCATCGCCGATTGTAGAATGTTGTACTTCTCGCTCAAATCCTGAATCGGACGAAAAAATCTCTGCGCATATTGCATGAACGCGACCAGCACCCCAATCGTCATCACGCTTTGCGCAAGGTGGATCGTAGGCAGGCTGTGCGTGGGAAATTTTACGACCAGACTCCATACGCTCATCTTCCGCAGAATCTGATTTCCCCCGAACAAGATGATGCTGGCAACTGCGATGGACGACAGAATTTCGACGACCGGGTAGTAAACCGAGTACGACATGATGGCGTCTTTGAACGCCTCCATGTGCGAGGAATTGATCTCTTTAAACTTCTTGTAGGCGCGCTCCTCGCGGTTGAAAAGCTGCAGCACCAGCATTCCAGAGACTGCTTCCTGCAGGTAAGAGTTGATGCGTGCAATGGCGGTGCGAATGCGCCGGTAAGAGTCGCGCACCTTATCGCGAAACACCATAGTTGCGTAGATGATCAGCGGCAACACCGCAAAAGTAATCAGCGCCAGCTTCCAGTTCATCTCGAGCATGATGGCGACGATGCCGGCGAGTACGAATACATCTTCAAAAATCGAGACCACGCCCGACGTGAACATTTCGTTCAGCGCATCAACGTCTGTGGTCACGCGCGTCACCAGGCGGCCCACCGGATTCTTGTCGAAGAATCCGACATGCATGTATTGCAAGTGGCGAAATATCTGCCTGCGCAGATCGAACATCACTTTCTGTCCGGTCCACTGCATCAGATAGGTCTGGATGAACTCAAACGTGAAAGTGAACATCAGAATGCCGATGTAAAGGCCGCCGATTTGCGCGATGCCGGTCAGTGGAGCGCTGCTCAGGCGGTCGCCGATCCAGGAGTGCGAGCCTGCCGACTTCGCTAAATATTTATCGATCGCAACCTTGGTAAGAAAAGGCCCGAGTACGTCCAGCACCGATTTCAGGACGATCGCGGCTAGAGCGACGACGACATGCCACTTGTAGGGATGCAGGTAGGTAAGCAGGCGACGCATCAACCGGCCGTCGTAGGCTTTTCCTAATACCTCTTCTTCCTGGTTAGAAGCCATGCCTGCAAGTAAGACTGCTGAATAAGACTGCTGCAAGTAAAACTGGAGAGACAAGCCTTAAACTTAAAGACGATTATCCCAGAAGATTATCCCAGAAACGCGCGTAGGTCAGGCAATTGCCAGCGGCTCTGAATAAAGTGCTCTGAAAAATGTTCAGAAAAAAGTTCTGGCGTAAACTCAGCTCGCTTTTTTTACTGGCTGATGCGCCGCGTCTTCTTTAGCTCTGGCCTTGCCAAAACCGTGAATTTTGCCGCATTTTGGGCAAGTCGCGACCTTCGCATTCTGCTCCGCCATGTCGCTCAAAAATTCCGAGAAGGCCTCGTCGCAACCTCCATCGCAAAGTGGTTCCGTGGGATCGCTGGTCGCTGCTTGATCGCTCATTAGGGCTCCTGTAAATCTTCGTTATGAATGATGGATGCTTCGTTCCAAAAGAAGGTGCAACTATCCCATTTTAAGCCACGTCTCCCGATCCTAAACCCCTTCTTCCCATAAAATAATCCTGTATGCCGGTTGGCATTTACATCTCAGTACCGTTTTGCCGCACGAAGTGCAGTTTCTGTAACTTCGCGTCAGACGTCTTCTCGAAGTCGGCGTTTGAAAACTATGTGCTTCGAATCATTGAAGATATCGCCGACGCTCGTCGGCAAGCCTCGCAACTCGGCTGTGCCCTGCCACATCGCGCTGACTCGATCTATCTTGGTGGCGGAACGCCATCCATTCTTGAGCCTTCGCAACTGGCACGCATCTTTGCCGCGGTGAAAAGCTATTTTTCGATCGCTCCAGATTGCGAAATCACGGTCGAATGTGCTCCCGGAACAATCAGCCCTTCCTTGATCGATACTCTGATTCAATGCGGCGTGAACCGAGTCAGCCTGGGCGTGCAATCCTTCGTTGACAAAGAGGCAAAATCGGTGGGCCGCTTGCACACGCGAGTGATGGTGCTCGAAGAAATTCAGCGCCTGCGCGATGCTGGCCTGAGCAATATCAGCATCGACCTCATCGCCGGGCTCCCGCACCAGACCGGCGAAACCTGGAAATATTCGGTGGCCGAAACCATCGCAGCCGGAGTGCCGCACGCCAGCGTTTACATGCTCGAGGTCGACGAAGAATCGCGACTCGGCAGCGAACTCCTTGCTGGAGGCGCCCGCTATCACGCCCATTTCGTTCCCGACGACGACGCCACAGCCGACTTCTATCAGCAGGGATGCGAGATGCTCGAAGAGGCTGGCCTCGCGCAATACGAAATTTCAAATTTCGCGCGGAAGGATCCGGCGAGCAAAGAAAATTATCAGTCACGTCATAACCTGAAGTATTGGATTCGCGATCCGTATATCGGATTCGGGGTCGATGCCCACTCGATGCTAGAGCGCAAGTCCGACGCCGGTTCAGCCGCTATTCCAGCTATCCGAGCCAACCAAGAGAAGCCGCGAGAGGGGACCCGCTTCGCCACTCCCGACTCACTCGGCGCCTACATGAATCGCGCCCCAAACATCGTGACTCCATTCGATCGGGAATCGGCTATCGAAGAAGAATTCTTCCTGGGATTGCGCTTGAATCGTGGCGTCAATATCGAGAACCTGCAAGCGTCAGTAAGAAGTCCCGGCTCTCTCGAGACCTCTTTCGAAAGCAGCGAAGGGCCCGATTTCCGCCACGAGAACGCAATCCGCGAGAGCATTCAAGACGGTCTTCTCGAACAACAAGAGAGCGTCCTGCGGCTGACCGCCCGCGGGCGCCTCTTGTCCAACGAAGTATTTGCCAGGTTCTTGCGAGAAGTAAGCGGGGACCAGCAACGTGAATCCACGTTAATTGGCCGATGAATGCCGTTCGGCTTGGCCTATCGGGCCCCCACTATGTTGAGAACTTTAGGAAGCTTCGCGTCCCATGGCGCGTCGGCTTCAACCACCTCGATGCCAGCGTCTCCATCGGCATTGGTCCACATGATGCGGCACTCAGCATGAGACTCGCCGCTTTGCACCTCGAGCACTTGTCCCGCTTGAATCCTGGCCCTCACGCCGGTAAGTGCCGCGCCAATCTCGCTCAGTTTTCTGGCGCGAACAATCTCAGAAAAAGGTTGAGACATCCGGTCGACACCCCAGATCCGCACCGGCATTTCCAACTCTAGTCTCTGCTTCTTGCGCCGATCCATCTCTACCCCTCGCCGCTTCCCGTGCCCGCTACTAGCGAACAAGACGGATCATAGCGAACCGTCGCAAAACTCAAAACGTCACCTCGGTTACCGGAAAAGATGTTCCTAAAGTTACCTGCTCCTGAAGTTACCGCTGCTGAAGTTGCCCGCTCCCTCAGGCTCTGGAGCGCCTCTGTCAGCAGCCGTGCGCTAGTCGTTCATCGAGCACGAGCCCGGCCCGCGTGGATCGCCACATGACCCACAGCCGCCGCTCGGCATGGCCTGCCCAGATGACGACGCTCCGCCCTTGGCCGAAACCGCGAAGACCGACAGTTGTGTCTCTAATTTCTTGCTCTGGCACTTGGGGCATTCGGCCTTTTGCTTGCCATAGACGATGGCCTCAAATTCATTCTGACAGTCTTTGCAAACGTATTCGAAGATGGGCATTTTAGGAACTCCGCAGCAGAAAGTTGCTTGTCATATTTAAAATCAGAACTAGATGATTCGCAAACACCAAAAGACCAAATCGCTCTCTCCACGGAGTCCGCATTCCGCCTGACCTGGAAAAATCATTCATCGCGCGTCGCTGGCTGGGCGGAGGCCACGTGCAAACGCTCGCCAGTTTTTTGACCTCAAGGCGAATTCATCTGCCTCCGCCCGAAGATCGACTCATTGAGGTCGAGCCTGGCGTTCGTGTGCTCTGCCATTGCCACTGGCAACCGCGGCGCGAGCATGCGCTCACCATCGTTGTGGTCCATGGCCTTGAGGGGTCGAGTGATTCGCAATACATGCGGGGAGTTGCCGCGAAAGCCCTGGCAGCGGGGATGAACGTCGTCCGCTACAACCAGCGCAACTGCGGCGGCACCGACGCGCTCGCTCCCGTGCTCTACCACTCCGGCCTCTCCAAGGATGTTGCCGTCGTAGTCCGCGACATCATTCAACGCGACAAAATTTCCCGGCTGGCACTCGCCGGGTTTTCCATGGGAGGCAACATCGTTTTAAAGCTCGCCGGAGAGTGGGGAAGCGATCGGCCTCCGCAATTTCAAGCGGTCGTTGCGGTGTGCCCCGCGATCGATCTTTCTCTCTCGTCCGACACTTTGCATCAGCCCGCAAACCGAATCTATGAAAAATATTTTCTTTGGGCCCTGCGTCGCCGCTTCCGCCAGAAGGCAAAGCTCTTTCCCGGAGTGTTCGAACTCCGCCGCCTTCGCGGCATTCGCAGCCTGCGCGAATTTGACGACAAGATCACCGCGTTTTATTGCGGATTCTCCGGCGTAAACGATTATTACGATCGCGCTTCATCGGCGCATGTGATCGGGCGAATCGCTGTGCCGGCGCTCGTCATGTACGCGGCAAACGATCCGTTTGTAAAAATCTCAGAGGAATCGCGCCGCAAAATCGCCGCCAATAAAAACATTCGCTTTTTAGAGACCACCGACGGCGGACACTGCGCGTTTATGGGAACGCCCTTCACGTCTCCTGACAACCTTGATGCCCACGATGGTTTCTGGGCCGAACATCAAATGGTCGCCTTCCTCCGCCAGTTTAATCGGTGACCTTGCGATGGATGCCGAGTACACGATCGAACTCGCTAGTGAAGACCCGGTCCTCGACTTCCCATGGAAAGATCCGTCCGGCAAACTTTCGTACGTCGATATCAAGCGCCATCCGGAGTTAATCTCGACGCTCGTGGAGGCGGAGCGATTTCCCGAGCTAGCGGAATTCCTCACCGCTATAAATTCCGCGCGAAGTGTGCTGGAGACGGCAAAGTGCGACGTCTGGGAGACGGATGAACTGACCCCCGAGGAAGAAGTCTTCGAAGCATCGCACAAATTCGCGAGCTATATCGATCTTGTCTTCATTGCATGCGGCGGCGATCCGCCCCGCGATTTACAACCACCCCGCCTTTCTTTCTCGTCCCACGAGAATCTTGCCAGGCAATTAGTCGAACTCCTGCGAAAAGCGCCTGCCCCGTCGTCGACTTGTGAGCTATGTGTGCGGAGATGTTTCTATGAGGGCACCGAAGCAGTGCAAGAAGGTTTCTACTTCACTCTGTACGTAAACGGCTATGGAGCCGACCAGCACGCGGCGCGCCAGCATTGGGAAATCGGACTCCGGCTTGTGAAACACGCGCTGCTCCAATTATCGTCTCGCGTCTAGCCTGCAAAGTTTACGTGGGCTCGGACCTCGCCTCATCTTTTTTCCCATCGTTATTTTTTCCGGGCCGATTTTTTCCCGGCCAATTTTTTTCCATTCAATTTTCTTCCAGTCGATGCGAGTGCGAATCAAAGACAGGATGAGCATATAAAGGATAATTTCCAACAAGCCGCGGCTTGCACCCATGATGGTTTGAGCTCTCTTTGGCAGCAGTGAAAAGCGCCCATAGACGAACTCAATGTGTACCCAGTAAACCAGCAGCGAAGTTTGCCCGAGCTGAATCAGCGGACTGAATCCGCGCGTCGCCCATCCCCAGCGGCACCACGCGTAACTCAGAAAAGCGATCACCAGTAACAAGCCAACCCGCATCATCAAAAAGTTCGGGCTGGTATGCCAGTAATCGTAGGTGGAGTAGAGATGAAACGAGGAATGGTCGAATAGTCGCGCCGCGAAAATCGCGATGACCCCGACCGCCCCGAATATCGCGAGAATTTTTGTGCCGCGACGCGTAATTTCGCTCGTCCCGCCCGCAGCTTTTACAGGAATGTCGCTGGAGACATCGCTGAAGAGGATGAATCCAGCCGCGAGCCCGGCAAATGCGAATGCGGCCCACGGAAATAACGGGAAAAGATAGGGCAGGGGAGTCCCAAGGTTGTGGCATCCGTCTATATAAGATTCGATAGGCCAAGGGAGCCACGTCGGGCGCCATGTCGTATAGAGGGGCGGCGTTAGAAGCGCAAAAAATGCTGCAGTTGCAATCGAGGCGAAAATTAAAGCGATCGTGCGGGGGCCTAGGCCGTCTCGACCTAGTTCGCTTCCGCCAATCTTTAGTGCGCCACATAAAAAAAGTACGACGCCACACAACAAAGCCATCAGGATCATCGATAGACCTATGATGTTCAGCACGTCGACGCGCAACAGGTCCGACCAGGGAGCCCATCCCCAGGCAATTACATATTCCTGCAGCCGAAAGAGCAGAGCGAAGGCGAAAATTTCTGCTCCCCGGCGCAGCATCGTAAAGCCGATTTTATTCGCGGAGATATTTTTCCGGCTGAGCTTGTCGATCACCAGCGCGAACGAGACTCCCGCAAGAAAAAGAAAAATCGGCGCCGGAATTGTGCCTAGCACCTGCGAAGTTTTGAGGAAGTTAGTGTTTCGGGCTTCGCCGCCGAGCCACGCATCATAGCAATGCGTCTGAAACATGACGATGCAGGCGAGGCCACGCATCCAGTCAATCCACGCCAGGCGTGAGCTCGAAGTCACGGACGAGAGTGTAACGTGCAAGAAAGAGTAAGCCAAGCTCCGACGGCCGGTTGAATTGCACGACTCTACACTCTCCTGGCACCACGCCGTTTGCCCACTCAGATTCTCCACGAACATTTATCTTCTCCGGGAACATTCATCCGGATGAATGCATCCAACAAGAGCAGGAATTTTCATAAAATTATTCAGAATTCAGAAGGAGATGATCATGATTAAAAGGCGGCTTGGCGACGAACAGGCGCAACCGGACGAACTCGGTATTGATCCAGGGCAGGTAGGGCCCGATAGCGCCGGGCAATCCGGCGACAGCCAGCAACTTTCGTCGGTCGCGGAAGCGGCCGATCAAAGCGTTCAAGAGTTGGCTGATAGCGACCAGGCCATCGAAGCTGGCATCGTTGACGGAATCGAAGACGCGGCCGCCCACCCTGAACGTCCCGTACATACGCATCTTGAATACGGGCGTCCATCCGATCTACCTCCGGTCGATGGCTCCGATGAACTCGATGACCAGGGTGATGGCGCAAAGATAATTTCGGGCAGAGACGAAGTCGACGTCGAAGATCTTCCGGATTCAACAAATCGTCCCGACAAGAACGCGGCATAACTGCATCTTCAATGTGCTTCAAAAATTATTGTGGTTCAAAAATTAGGAATGGAAAGCGCACTCGCCACCCCGAGCTGCGCTTTCTTTGTGGAGGCGACACCTCCTCAAGCCCGCCTTAGTATAGTGCTAGCATTCCATTAAGCCCGCCAGGGCCGCCCTCCGCGGTTCACGGTCGAGGTGAATGTCGAGGTGACGGGTCGAGGTGAGGGTTATGAAGCGTAAGTTTCCAGCCACAACGATTTCGAGACTAACGTTGGTCCTTACAGTCGTTTTTCTCGTGGCCGCCTCATCGCAATTTCTTTCTGCTAAGGACGAGCCGAAATGGTTGGAAGTGCATACAGCGCATTTTTCCATCATCACCGATGCCGGTGAGAAACGCGGCCGGGATATCGGTGTGCGGATGGAACAGATGCGAGCCATCTTTGGCCAGCTCATTCTTAAAGACAAACTGAAAGTTCCGGTGCCCATCACCGTCATCGCGCTGAAGAATGAAAAACAGTACGCAGCCGTCGCCCCCGGAAATCAGGCGCTGGCCGCGGGTTTGTACGTGCCCGGCTCTGACCGGATCTACGTTGTCCTCAATCTTTTTGACCCCGACCCGTGGCGGGCGGTAGCGCATCCTCTGGCGCATTATTTTCTTAACTACAACTATCCGCCAGCCGCGGGGTGGTTCGACGAAGGCTTGGCGGAGTACTTCGGCTCCATACAAATCGGCCGTCAGGTAGATCTTGGCGGCGATCCTGAACTCGCGCCGGAGTGGCACGAAGATATTTTCGACGAGATGCGGCGCGACCCCAAAGTCCCCCAATCCCTTACGCAGTTACTAAGTTCCCCCGTCTGGCTTTCGATGGTTGACCTCTTCACCATGAAGCACGATGCTTCGGGAGCAAGGGAGGGAACGCATCACACGCTCTATTACGCGCAATCGTGGATGGTAGTCCACTACCTGTTGAAGAAAAATAAATTGCCGCAGGTAGGAACTTATTTCGACTTAGTACAGAACCAGCAAGTGCCGGTTGAAAAGGCCATGGTGCAGGCTTTTGACATGTCGCCTGCGCAGCTTGAAGACGCAACAAAAACATATTTCAAATCGCTCTCCGGACTTGGAATCGCCCTCGACCAGGCAAAACTGCCGAACGCGGATCCGACAAACCCGGCGCAGCCCGATCACTTCGCACCACCCTTCGGAGGCGACGACATCGGCATGGCAGTCAACGCCGTAAAAGATGAAGACGCGCGCGCCATGATCGGAGACGTAATGGCGCGAATTCCGGAACACCACGACCAGGCGCTCCGCGATTTGCAGCAATTGACGACGCGGGATACAGATACAAACAAAGACAAAAATAAAGATGACAAAAATAGAGACAGCGAGATCGCGCACCGTGCGCTGGCAGCCGACCTCTTACGTCAGAAAAAATTTGATGCCGCCGCCGATGAACTTGAAAAAGCCGCCGATTTGAATCCGCGCGACGCCTGGATCTGGTACTACCGTTCGGCCATGAAGTATCAAAAAGCGCAGGCCACTCGCCAGCAGATGCAGGGCTTGGCGAACATGATGCAGGATCTTCGCGCCGTCGCCGATTGGTATCCGGAGTTTGCCGACGCCTACAACATGCTTGGCATGGCGAGAATCGAAGGTGGAGGCATCAACTCCGCTCTCGAAGCGCAGCGCCAGGCGATCACCCTCGCCCCTAGAAGCACGGAATACCTTTTCAATCTGGGGCAAATCTACGTCGCAGGGAAAAAATGGGAGCAGGCGCGCGATGTCTTTACGAGGTTGAAGTCGGGCTCAGATCGCGCCGCGGCATCAGCGGCGAAAAAACAGTTGGATGACCTGGACACCGTGCAGAAGTACGGCGTCCGTCCAGAGCGGCCCGGAGAAAATCAGGCTCCAGCGGGCGCAGCAAGCACGCCCGCCGCCAATACCTCGTCAGCGGCAAAAGCGTCCTCACCCGTAAAGCCATCTATCACTAATTCTACTAATAATGACGATGAAGAAGATGAGGACACAAGCGCGAAAGCAAAAACACCGCCTGCCCCCAAGACCGCACCCACCGGCCCAGTGCAATTCCTGAGGGGGAAAATCGTAAGTAGCGATTGCTCAAAGTCTCCCGAAGCTACGGTCACAGTTTTGAGCGGGATGACCACCTATGCGCTGCATGCCTCCGATTACAAATCGCTGCTTGTCATTGGCGAAAATCAGTTTTCCTGCGAATGGGCGAACCGCCTCGTTTCTATCAATTACCGGGCTAAGGGGAAAACTGGCGGCGAATTGGTTTCCATCGAACTGCGCTGAGCAGTTAAAAACAAATCGCTGTCAACTCCCCGGCGACTACTTGTGTGAATGACTGGCGCGAAAATGACTTGCGCGAAAACGACTTGTGGCAAGCAGAACGAAAGCCAGCACGCGGGCATGGTAAAACACTTCGGCAACAGGAATACGCGCCGTGAACACGGCCCTCGCATCAGAAGGCGCTCCAGACGCTAAATATGCGAAGATAATTCGGGAGAAGTGAATGGAAAACCCACTTAAGCTCAAGCGTATCCACCATGTTGAATTTTTAGTAGGGAATGCCCGCCAGGCCGCTTTTTTCTATCGCAAGGGCTTCGGTTTCTCGCAGGTCGCATACAGCGGTTTAGAGACCGGCCAGCGCAAACGAACTTCGTACGCCATGAGCCAGGGCAAGGCGAACTTTCTTTTGACCACGCCGCTCACGCCCGATGATGACGCCGCCGAACATATTCGCAAACATGGCGATGGCGTAAAAGATATTGCGCTTGAAGTCGCCGATGCCGACCAGGCATTCGAAGAAGCGGTGAAGCGTGGAGCACTTCCGGCGCAGGAACCGCATAATGAAAAGGACGAACACGGGGCGATCCGCCGCGCCGCGGTTCATACCTATGGCGATACCATCCATTCGCTGATTTCGTACAAAGATTACAAAGGGCCCTTTCTGCCCGGCTTCGCCGCGGCTCCCGTCGCCGCCGACGACTGCGGCATTCTGCGTATCGACCACATCGTCGGCAATGTTGAATTAGGCAAAATGCAGTTTTGGGCCGACTACTACACCCGCGTCTTCGGCTTCCATCGTTACATCACATTTGACGACAAAGATATTTCCACGGAATACAGCGCGTTGATGAGCATTGTGATGTCTGACGACTCCCATTCCGTGAAGTTCCCAATCAATGAACCGGCGGCGGCACGCAACAAAAGTCAGATTCAGGAATACATCGAAGCCTATGGCGGCCCCGGCGCGCAACATCTCGCGCTGCAGTGTAAAGACGTCTTGCACACGGTAGGAAAACTGCAGCGCAATGGTATCGATTTCCTGCGTGTGCCTGACTCCTATTATCAAGCGCTGCCGGCGCGCGTAGGGCTGGTTGAAGAGCCGCTCGATGATCTGCGCGCTCTTGGCATTCTTGTTGATCGCGATGACGAAGGATATTTACTGCAGATATTTTCTAAGCCGGTCGAAGATCGGCCCACCGTTTTCTTCGAAGTGATTCAGCGCAAAGGTAGCCGCGGATTCGGAAAAGGGAATTTCAAGGCCCTCTTCGAATCGATTGAGATGGAGCAAGCGCGGCGCGGAAACCTCTAGGACTCATCATGCCCAAGACACAGCAACCAAATGTCAAAGCCGAACGCGCCGGGAAAAATGGAAATGCTAACGCAAAACTGCGCTTTCAATCCGGCTTCGGCAACGAGTTCGCAAGCGAGGCGGTCGAAGGCGTGCTACCACGCGGGCAAAACTCTCCGCAAAAGGTGGAGCACGGTCTGTACACCGAGCAACTGAGCGGGACGGCATTCACCGCGCCGCGCGGAGTCAACCGCCGAACCTGGTTCTATCGCTTGCGCCCCTCGGTCGCGCACAAACCGTTCGAGGCGATCAGCCAGGGGCACTTGCGCAGCGCGCCTTTCGACGAAGTGCCGACGCCCCCGAATCAGCTGCGCTGGAAGCCGATTCCCATCCCCGCCAAGCCCACAGATTTTATCGACGGCTTGATCACGATGGCCGGCAACGGTACCACGCACACTCACTCCGGCGTTGGAATTCACATTTACGTGGCCAACAAATCGATGACGGATCGCTTCTTCTTTAATGCGGATGGCGAGATGTTGATCGTCCCGCAGCAGGGCGGACTATTACTGCGAACCGAGATGGGCCTGCTCGATATTGCTCCAGGAGAGATCGCCGTCATTCAACGCGGAATACGTTTCCGCGTCGAGTTGAAAGAGAAGCAGGCGCGTGGCTACATCTGCGAAAATTACGGCCCGCTCTTTCGTCTGCCCGATCTCGGTCCGATTGGCGCGAACGGACTCGCAAATCCGCGCGATTTCCTCGCCCCGGTCGCCGCCTTCGAAGACCGCGAGGGCGAGTTTCAGATGGTCACCAAGTTCCAGGGACGATTGTGGTCAGCCTCCATCGATCATTCTCCGCTCAACGTCGTGGCCTGGCATGGCAACTACGTGCCCTACAAATATGATCTGGCAAATTTCAATTGCATCAACACCGTCAGCTTCGATCATCCCGACCCCTCGATCTACACCGTATTGACTTCGCCCTCCGAGATTCCCGGCACCGCCAATGTCGACTTTGTAATCTTCCCGCCGCGATGGATGGTCTCTGAACACACATTTCGCCCGCCCTGGTTCCATCGAAATTTCATGAACGAGTTCATGGGATTGGTGCGCGGCGAATACGACGCCAAGGCTGAAGGCTTTGTTCCCGGAGGAGCCAGCCTGCATAACTGTATGGCGGGCCACGGCCCCGATTCCGAGACCTTCGAGAAAGCGAGCAAAGCAGAACTTAAGCCGGTCTACGTGAAAGACACGCTGGCCTTCATGTTCGAAACTCGTTTCGTTTGCCAGCCCACGAAATTCGCGCTCGAGAGTTCAGAACTGGATGAACAATATTTCGAGTGCTGGCAAGGCCTGAAGAAAAAATTCGATGGCAGCGTGGGATAGCGCTGTGACCGCAACCAATTTGCATAACCTTCAAACCGCGCCTCGATTCGCAGACGCCACTTCCTCGACCCGTCTGCTAAAAAATCTTATCGACTACGCCGGACTGTTTCCTCCAGCGGCCTTAAATATGGCCGCTTCGGTCGCTAACTACAACGAATATCTTCACTCGTCATTTAGTTGGATGCTCGGGCGCTTTATTGTTCCCGCCGCGAAGTTGGAAGAGTTTGAAGCAGCATTGAATCAACTCCCCGCCGCCGATAACGCCGGTAACGAATCGAAGCCTGCAAACTGGCAACTTTCTGTGTTGCTGGGCGGCGATGTGTCCGCCGGCATTTCTAAAATTCTCAAATTCAACGCGGACATGAAATCGCGCGCGGCGGGGCAATTGGTCGCACGATTAGCAACCGTAGAGGCGATAGAAATGAAGGTAGCCAGCGCAACCGAAATCAAACGCGCAGCCGCAGCGGTTCCGCCCGAGTTGCAGGCCTATTTCGAGATTCCGCCCAACGATGAAAGCTGCTACGCGGCCTTAGCCGAGACCCGAAGCAGAGCCAAGCTTCGCACAGGCGGCGAGGTCGGCGACAAATTTCCGTCGTCCGAAAACGTGGTTGCCTTCATCCAGCGCTGCTTGGCCGTGAGCGTGCCTTTCAAGGCCACGGCTGGCCTTCATCATCCGCTGCGCTCCGTCCATCGCTACACCTATGCGCCTGACAGCCCATCTGGAGTCATGCATGGCTTCATCAACCTCTTTCTCGCCGCAGCTTTTCTGCGTGCTGGCTCGGGTCCTGAACTTATGACTGAGTTATTGGACGAAAAATCGCTCGGCGCGATCCAATTCAATGCCGACGGAGTTATCTGGCGCGGCCATCGATTGCGGAATGATGAACTTTCGTCCACCCGAACTGAATTCGCAATCTCATTCGGATCATGCTCCTTCACCGAGCCTGTTCAAGACCTTCTCAAGCTAGGTCTCCTATAACCTGATCTCATATTCACTAGATCTCATAATTAAATTTCACCTCTTATGTTCTATAGGCTCGACGAAACCCACGACCCCAAAGTGCGAAGCTGGGTGGAATCCGCCAATCGTGATGACTCCGAGTTTCCCATCCAGAATCTTCCTTTTGGAGTATTCAAGCGCCGCGGCCAACATCGTGCCGCTCGCATCGGCGTCGCCATCGGCGACCGTGTCCTTGATTTGTATGCGCTCCAGCACCGTGGAATGCTGGCCGGCGAGGACGCTGCAACAGCCTGTGCTACGCCTTCCCTCAATTCGCTGATGGCAGCGGGCGCTCAAGCGCGGCAGTCGTTGCGGCGCCGTCTGCATGCCATTCTTCGCGAGGATGTCTCAGCAGCCGATCGATTGGGTGCCGAAGGCCATCTCGTTCCGCAAGCTGATGTTGACATGCTCCTTCCCGCTGATGTCGGAGACTACACCGATTTTTATGCATCGATATTTCATGCCACCAATGTAGGAAAGTTGTTTCGCCCCGACAATCCCTTACTACCGAACTACAAATACATTCCGATCGGCTACCACGGTCGAGCGTCGTCGCTTGTGCCCTCTGGTGCGCCAGTGCGGCGTCCCTCCGGTCAAACGCGTGACAGAGAAGAGGCCCCGAAATTCGGTCCCAGCAAGGCGCTCGATTACGAACTGGAACTCGGTTTGTTTGTAAGCAGCGGGAATCCGCTCGGCGAAAGTATTCCAATAGCAAAAGCCGAAGAGCACATCTTCGGAGTTTGTTTGTTGAACGATTGGTCGGCGCGCGATATTCAGGCTTGGGAGTACCAGCCCCTCGGCCCGTTCCTCGGCAAGAGTTTTGCCACGTCGTTGTCTCCATGGGTTGTCACCATGGAAGCGTTGGCGCCATTCCGCGTACCCGCCTTCGCCCGCCCACCGGGCGATCCCGAGGCGCTGCCCTATCTCGCTAATCCTGAAGATCAGTCCGACGGAGGTCTGGATTTGTGGCTTGAAGCCTCGTTGCTCTCTCCTCGCATGCGCGATGCTGGCTCAGCCCCCCTCATTCTAGGGCGAAGCAATTTTCGTGATATGTACTGGACGATGGCGCAAATGCTCACGCACCACACGAGCAACGGCTGCAATCTACGTCCCGCCGATTTGCTCGCGAGCGGAACCGTATCCGGATCCGATAAAACCGCTCGAGGGTGCCTGCTCGAATTAACTTCGCGGGGCAAGGAGCCGGTTACGCTTCCGACCGGCGAGCAACGAAAATTCCTTGAGGATGGCGATGACGTGATCCTGCGAGGATACTGCCAGCGCGACGGCTTCCGTCGAATTGGTTTAGGTTGCTGCCGGGGCGTGATTCTGCCGGCAGCCTCACTTTAAGCTCAACCAATTCTCTGTAAGCGCGTTCTTCTACTCATACTTATGTAACCTTACCCGTGTCTCGTACTCGTGTACCTCACCCACAAGCGCCCTATGCCCGTCTGCCGCAACAAAATCGTTTATAGTGATCGTCCCGCACGATGGCGTTATATAGAGAGAAAAGGAAAAAACGCAGTGACCGCTGGTTCGCCGTCGTCTCTTAATCCCGTCCATCCGCCGAATGACTCAACTCTCATCCCGCCACGCAAAAAAGATCACGGTGCGGCCCTCGTCGCAGGCTTTCTCGGTTGGACGCTCGATGCCTTCGACTTTTTCCTCGTCGTACTCTCGCTGACAGCGATCGCCCATGAATTTCATAAATCCGACAAAGAAGTGGCCTTCTCCATCACGCTGACCCTCGTCTTCCGCCCCTTAGGAGCTTTTATTTTCGGACTGATGGCTGACCGCTATGGGCGCCGTCTTCCGCTGATGATCGATTTGGTTTTTTATTCGCTAGTGGAAGTGGCCACCGGCTTCGTCCACAGCTTCACCGCATTCCTGGTTCTTCGCGCGTTATTCGGCATCGGCATGGGCGGCGAATGGGGTGTGGGTGCTTCGCTCGCAATGGAAAAAGTTCCGCCACGTTTGCGCGGATTTCTCTCCGGCCTGCTTCAGCAAGGTTACGCCCTGGGGTATCTGCTGGCGGCCGTCTGCTCCTATCTGGTTTTTCCGCGCTGGGGCTGGCGTCCCATGTTTTTTATCGGAGGCCTTCCAGCGCTCCTCGGCCTCTTCGTCCGATTCAAGGTGAAGGAGTCAGAAGTTTGGGAAAGGACTCGCCAGCATAATTGGTCCGGCATATGGCGCGAAATCTTCTCGCACTGGAAGTTGTTTCTTTACCTCACGCTGCTCATGATGATGATGAATTTCGTCTCTCATGGAACGCAGGACATGTTCCCGACCTTCTTGCAGCGCCAGTGGCATATGGATGTCCATCGCCGGGCGGCAATCACAGCAATTTCGATGGTAGGCGCAATTCTCGGAGGCACCCTCGTCGGCTTTCTGTCTGACCGCTTTGGTCGGCGGCGAGTCATGATCGCTTCTCTCATCGGCGCCATCGCGATGGTTCCGCTCTGGGCCTACGCTCCCACCGTCAGGCTGCTCATTTTGGGGGCGTTCTTGATTCAGTTCATGGTGCAGGGGGCGTGGGGAATTATCCCCGCCCATCTCGCGGAACTCTCGCCAGACTCGGTGCGCGGATTTCTTCCCGGCTTTGCTTATCAGTGCGGAGTATTGCTCGCCAGTACCGTTCCTTTTGTCGAAGCGACCTTTGCCGAGCACACGAGTTACGCGAACGCCATGGCCTTGACCGCGTTTACGGTCTTCATTCTCGACGCGGTGGTTATCGCCTTGGGCCGGGAAAAACGCGGCATCGAATTTGGAGCGTAAGCAAACAATCTTCGCAACTTTGTTCCGGCAACTCAGTCCGGCAACTCTATTCCGGCAACACAGGCAATGCCGCCCTGTTAGCGATTGACGGATCATCGCGCAGTTTGATGTACAACAGCGTGCCGTTCGGGCGCGGAACGCTCAACGATGATTCCGAATAGCCTACCGGCACCGGGACGTTATGCTCGAACTGTGAGTCGGACGCCACAGAATCAATCAGGAATAAATTCTGCCCAAAGAGCGAACAGGGTTTGTCGGGGCTGTCAGGGCACCGCACTTCTTTCAAAGAAGGCACGCGCACTAATTTCGCAAGCGGCTGCCAATCGCCGCGCTCTCCATTTTCGCTGACCGCACGAATGCGAAGAGCTCCAAACACTGACTGACCAAAACTCTTCAACGGCCGCAAAGTGCCAAGCACGGTGTGCGAATCCTGCAGCACCAAAGTTCCGTCCGACAAACTAAGCAAAGTGCTGGCTGATCCATCTTCCGTCGCCACTTCAATTTTCTCGCCACGAGGAAAATCTGCAGGGGTCTCACTCATCAAAAAGATCGACATCTGCCCATCTTGCGGAAGATCTTCCGCATTTCCCAACCGGATCACCGAGGTGCCGGCCTGTACATTTTTGTTGATTACACTCACCCTCGGACGCGGAGGTTCAACTACCGTATCCAGATTCAAAACTCGTCCGTCCTTGAGCGCGACACGCGCCGTCAACTTTTGACCGGCTTGAAAAGCGGGCGTGACGGGGCTTGGCGCCGCAAGATGCAACTGGTCCTTGCCCTCGGCGCGGGCCAATTCTCCGGGGGCAAAATGAAAGGTTTCCAGCTCGAGCCCAGAGACCTCATCGAGACGCGTTCCGGTTAACACGCCTTGCTGATCTCCTGCGCTGATCACGAAACGGTCCAGGTGCGCGGCCTCCGAATACATTCTCATCGGAACTTCGTCGGGCTTGGTCAGCCCAGACTGCGCGACCAAAGTCAGCACTGGCCCCGCCGATTCTTCCTTGAGCGGAACCTGCACTTCCAGTTCATCCGCCTTCAGCAATTTCCAGGTTGCCTTCAAAGGCTTGCCTTGCTGATTTTTCATCGTGACTTGATCGACGCATGCCGCGTTTTCCGATTGCAGATGGAAAGCATCGTCCCGCCCCACAATGAGAGACGCGGAATCCTCAGCTGTAACAACCCACTTCGCGGGATGCGCGCTCTGCAATTGAAAGACGGGACCCTCGAAGTGCTGAAAGCCCCAACTGCCCTTCAAGGTTCCAGTGAAACTTGTGTTGACGTCGCCTGCATGAAAAGAGCGGGAATCGACAACGAAGCCGCCGAGTGCGGCGTTAGCAACAACCGGCAAGTCGGCGGAGGTTCCGGCGGAGACTTCGGCTTTAGACTGTACATGCAGCACCACATCGTGCGCGTACTGCGTCGAAAAAACTAAAGGCGCGCCCTCCACCGGGAGTAGCAATCCCGAACGCTGAAGGCAGAATGTTTGCTTTGGTTCAACCGGGCGAAGCGGCGGCAATTGCGGAGCTTCAATCGCAGGCAGCCCAACCACCAGCACTGACATCGGCTTACGAAATGACGGCGGATTATTTAACTTAAGATTCAGTGCCTCCTGTTTCGGTATAGCCAATGCTGGAATATATTGATAGCCCGGGGTGCGAAAATTCTCGAGCATTCGTGCGACATCCACAATCGCTCCAACATACGGACTGTACGCCCCAGCGCCGCCGAACTTGGTTGCGCTTATCGCACCTACCAGGTCCGATCCCGGCCCGGATGTGAGAACCGCGACCATCGATTGACTGTGGCCGTCGTCTAACACCAGTTGATCGGTATTTCTCACCAGGCACGGCGCCTGTTCTTCAGTCGGCTTATCAAAGCACTGTTGGTCGACCTTTATTTTCAAGCTGCGAGCCAGCAGCAAAGAACGTTCCTGCAATTCTTTTGGATCCCCGGTCGACATCTCCTTCACGCCCGCCAGATATCTGTCCAGCCGCGAACGATCGAGCGCTGCCTGATTTAAATCCTGAGAGGCGCGAACGAAAGCTCCCGGCTTCCCGCGCACCGCCGAGCGGAGCGTGCCGAAGTCCCCTCCAGTTTCGGGAGCCAGAAACAGCAGTGCCTGCTGCGCTTCCTCCGGAACGGTTATGGCCACGCCATCGCGCCGCACCTGCTTACTCCACGTTTCCGCCTTGAAAAACCAATGCTCTGGCGGAGGGTTAGTCGAGCCCCGAAGAAAAACTGTAACCAGCAAATAGTGAACCGACTGGGAGGGTGGGATTTCCGGATAGAGCCAGAGCCGATCTCCCGCCTGCAGGTTGGGCACCTCTGAAATCGGTAATGTCTTGCCCGCTCGCGTAACGTTAATCTGTATTTTAGGACCAGGCAGATCGAACGCCGGCGCGTCCGCCGCAGCCCTCTGAGCGAACGTAAGAATGACAAAGAGTGCGAGAGCGAGAGCGAGACCGAGCGATAGCGACAGCGGTAGAGCTCGAACCGCGGTGGAAATTGTCCAAATGCGAGACGCTGGCGATCTTAAGCGACGGATAATTCTTGAATTCTGGTACAAAATGCACGAGCACACGCCGGGAAAAAAGTTCTTCGCATGCATATCTAACTTTAGCATCTTGAGCATCTTGCGATGGTTGTCCGACGCCGCGTAGACCCGAAAAATGCACTATCGATTGGCCCCCAACCGATGTGCAAAACCACGCCGTAACCCCTGTATTTGCCGGCGGCGTTTTTTTCGCGAGTCTGTAACGCCGCGTACTCGGAGATTCGCCTGCGACCTCTCGTTCGATTTTCGATGAGGTCTGCGTCTTCGTTCCCCTTGAATTGCGCCCCTCCCATGAGCCTCTAGACCGACATTATTTCCCGTAGGGGATTATCCCTGCCCAACTACTAAGGTTCGTCGATTGTGATCGCTCTGACGCACCG
>JAYVCW010000152.1:0-8913 GCA_043749775.1 Acidobacteriaceae bacterium
GATCACGCCGGTGGCGATGGAAAAAGGCTTGCGCTTCGCAATTCGCGAAGGCGGCCACACGGTCGGAGCCGGAACGATTGCCGAGATTGTGAAGTAAGAGACTGGTTTGAAGTAGAGATTGACTTGCTCTGGCGGGCAAAATCGACCGCCATACAACAAGTGTTTCAGCAGTTTAATTCGCGGCTTGTAACTTGCCGCCAGATCTTTCTTCCCGGGGCT
This sequence comes from Acidobacteriaceae bacterium, assembly GCA_043749775.1. Lineage (GTDB taxonomy): Bacteria > Acidobacteriota > Terriglobia > Terriglobales > Acidobacteriaceae > Acidiflorens. The sequence continues at coordinate 220 of JAYVCW010000152.1, forward strand.
TCGTAAACGAAGCGCGGCCGGGAGGGGCAAAGAGAGTGCATTGTGACTGGAAAAGAAAGAATAAGAATCCGATTAAAGGCCTACGACTACCGCATTTTGGATCAGTCGACGGGCGAGATCGTCGAGACGGCGAAGCGGACGGGCGCGCAGATTGCCGGGCCGATTCCATTGCCGACGATGAAGAATAAGTATTGCGTGCTGCGTTCGCCGCACGTGGATAAGAAGTCGCGGGAACAGTTCGAGATTCGCACCCATAAGCGCCTGCTCGATATTCTCGAGCCAACGCAGCAAACGGTCGATGCCCTGATGAAGCTCGATTTGCCGGCGGGCGTGGATGTCGAGATCAAGGCATTTGGTAAGGAACATAAGTAGAAGCAGAGGGCGGGCGAATGCCCGCAGCTCTCGTTAAGTTTAGAGCCAAGGGTAAGAGCCAAGAGATAAGAAGTAAGAGTAAGAGCAAGAATAAAAGCGCGGCCCAGCCAATAGACGTTGTAGCTTCGGCGATCCAAGCTGGAAATGGAGAAGGTAATGGCAAGAGTTACCGGAATTCTGGGAAAGAAAGTCGGCATGACGCAGCTCTTCGATTCGAAGGGCGATGTTCGTCCAGCGACCGTGTTGCAGGCGGGACCGTGCGTGATTACGCAGCATAAGACCCAGACGAAAGATGGATACGAGTCGGCGCAGATCGGTCTCGTCGAGTTCGTGAAAGAAAAAAACCTTACCAAGGCGATGAAGGGACACTTCGGCAAGCACAATCTGCCTCCGATCAAGTTCATGCGCGAAGTTGGAGTGGAAGTCGACGCTCCAGGCGAGACGACGGAAGGCGTGTTGAAGGCCGGCGACCGCATTCTGGTCGACATGTTTGAGAATGAACGCTTCGTCGATGTCATCGGAACCAGCAAGGGGCACGGGTTTCAGGGTGTAGTCAAGCGCCATCACTTTGGCGGCGGTCCAAAGTCGCACGGCTCCATGTTTCAAATTACGGGTTCGATTGGTTCGTCGGCGTTCCCTTCGCGCGTGTTTAAAGGCATGCGCATGTCGGGGCACATGGGAAACACGCGGATCACGACCCGCAACCTGCGCATTTTGGGAGTCGACAAAGACGAGAACCTGCTGGTGGTTGAGGGCAGCGTCCCGGGCGCGAATGGCGGTTACATCATCATCAACCGCGCTAAGAAGCCGCCCCGAGAGCGTCGCGGATTTGCGGGTTCGGCTACGGTTGATCCGTTGAAAGCGGCAAAGAGAGCGTCCAAAAAGAGTTAGTTGGCATTCGCGGGCGAGGTGCCCGCGGCCACACGAGCAAGGGCCACACGAGCAAAAGAGAATAAATATGGCAAGCATCGATATTTTCACAATGAGTGGCGGCAAGGCAGGGACATTCGAACTGGCCGAAGAGGTGTTCGGCGCGGTCAACGAAGACCTGCTGTGGGAGGCGATCACGCACTACCGCGCCTCCGCCCGCGCGGGCACGCATGCCACGAAGAACCGCTGGCGCGTTTCCGGTTCCGGCAAAAAGCTTTGGAAGCAGAAGGGCACGGGGCGGGCGCGTATTGGTTCCGTGCGATCGCCGTTGTGGCGTCACGGCGGCACGGTTCACGGACCGCAGCCGCGCTCCTACGACTACGCATTCCCGAAGAAGAAGCTGCTCGGCGCATTGCGTTCGGCGTTGGCGTCGAAGTTTGCCGATGGCAAACTCATGGTCATCAAGGCATTTGATGTGAAGGAACCAAAGACCAAATTATTCCGCGAAGCCATGGGTAAGTGGAAGGTGGATGGGACGACTCTTCTCGTCGACAACTCGACGGTTGAAAACAAGAACCTCGCTTTAAGTTCGCGCAACATCGATGGACTTGAACTGGTGCGCGCGAACGAGGTTCATCCTTATCACATCATGCGCTACACGCACGTAATCTTTGCCCAGCCCGCGCTTGAAAAGCTGCAGGATTCGTTGAAAAAGTCGGCGTCGCGGCGTTCGCATGAAGCGGAATCAGCGAATGACGAAGCACAGGAAGAAAAGAAGAAGAAAAAGCCGGCGGCGCGTCGTGGTAGCAAAGTAAAGACGAAGTCGAAAGCGAAGGTGGCCTGATGAAATCCGCTTATCAGATCATTCAGAAGCCGGTCATCACGGAAAAAGGCCTGGGCATCAAAGAGACGCAGAACACCTTGGTCTTCCAGGTGGCGCCGAAGGCGACGAAGACGGAGATCAAGCAGGCCGTGCAATCGATCTTCAAAGTGAAAGTCGATTCTGTCCGCACAGCGAATTATCCCGGCAAAGAACGGCGTCGGGGAAAGTTTACCGGGTACCGTCCGGATTGGAAGAAGGCGTACGTGCGCTTGAAGAGCGGCGAGAAGATGCCGGAGTACGCGCAGAATTTGTAAGAAGTTGTCAGCTCTCAGTGCTCGGCTATCGGCGAATGCGATGGCGAACGAGATTGAGGGCTAACAACTGAAAGCTGAGAGTTCTATGCCAATTAAGACTTATAGACCGACAACCCAGACGCTGCGGTATCGCACTTCGGTTACGACCGACGACATCACCACGTCCAAGCCGCACAAGCCGCTGGTCGAAGGCAAGATTCGTTCCGGTGGACGCCGTAATTCGGGCGATACGACGATGCGTTTTCGCGGCGGCGGCAATAAGCGCTTGCTTCGAACCATTGATTTCAAGCGCGACAAGCACGGAATCCCGGCCACGGTTACGACCATCGAATACGATCCGGGGCGCTCGGCGCGCATTGCGCTCTTGAGCTATGCGGATGGTGAGAAGCGCTACATCGTTCAGCCCGACGGGCTGAAAGTGGGGCAGAAGATCATAAGCGGTCCCGAGGCTGACATTCTTGTCGGCAACGCGCTGGCGTTGCGCAATATTCCTCCGGGCACGACCATCCACAACATCGAGCTGCGTCCGGGTAAGGGCGCACAGATGGTGCGTTCGGCGGGCGGTTCGGCGCAGTTGGTGGCGAAAGAGGGCGACTACGGCCTGGTAAAGTTGCCTTCGGGTGAAACGCGCCGAGTGCTGCTCGATTGTCTTGCCACCATCGGACAGGTCGGGAACACCGATCATGAGAACGTGACCTGGGGCAAGGCGGGGCGCACGCGCTGGGTGGGAAAGCGTCCCCATAATCGCGGCGTTTCCATGAACCCGGTTGACCATCCGCATGGCGGTGGTGAAGGTAAGACTTCGGGTGGGCGTCATCCGGTCACGCCCTGGGGACAGCCGACGCGTGGATACAAGACGCGAAACAATAAGCGCACGGACACGTACATCGTGAGCCGCAGGAAAAAAGGTTAAGGGAAACTATGGCTCGTTCAACGAAAAAGGGACCGTTTGTAGACGCGCATCTGGCGACGAAAGTCGAAGGCATGAACGCGCGCAACGAAAAGAAGGTGCTGCGTACCTGGTCGCGCCGGTCGACGATCATTCCAGAAATGGTCGGTCATACGATTGCCGTGCACAATGGACGCAAGTTTATTCCGGTGTATATGACGGAGAACATGGTCGGGCACAAGCTTGGCGAGTTCAGCTTTACCCGCCAGTTCAAGGGGCACTCGATGAAGGCCGCGACAGAAACTGCGGCGAAGCCTGCGGGAGCGCCGGGTGGTCCGGGAGCGCCGTCGAGATAAGCAGCGATTAGTTTTTTGGCTGTCAGCTAAAGCTAACGGGCCTGGCAGGGGACAGCAAAATAGAGGTTGCAACCAAGAGAAATTATGGAATTTCGAGCGGAAGCAAGATATATGCGGGTGTCGCCGCAAAAGGCACGTCTGGTGCTGAACCTGATCAAGGGGCAACGCGTGGAGTCGGCACGCAACACGCTCGCCTTCACGAAGAAGCGGGTTGCCGCTACGGTCGGCAAGCTGCTGCAGTCGGCGATCGATAATGCCAACTTCCTGAGCACCGAAAAGGGCTTGGATGTTGAGCTCGACAACCTTTATGTAAAGTCAGCGGTGGCGAACGACGGCCCGCGCCTGAAGCGCATTCGTCCGGCTCCGATGGGTCGCGCTTATCACTACGTGCGCCGGATTGCGCACTTGGAAATTGTGCTGGCGGAAAAGAACCGCAACGGGACGGAAGTGGATTCGACCCGTCCGGCGCATCGTGCTTCCGGATCTCCCGCGAAGCCGAAGGCCAAGCCGCACGTGAAGGCGAAGAGCAAATCAGCTTCCAAGAAGAAAGCGGTCGGCAAGAAAGCGACTGCGAAGAAATAGTTCGAAAAATTTTATTTGTTAGCGACAAAAGTTTTAGCAGCAGAAGGTTTAGGAGCAACGATGGGACAGAAGGTACATCCTTACGGATTTCGGCTTGGTTATACAAAGCCGTGGAAGTCACGCTGGTTTGTCGAGAAGGATTACGACAAGCTGCTGCTTGAAGACTACAGGCTTAAGACCGAGCTGAAAGACAAGCTCAAGTCGGCGGGCGTAAGCTCGGTTGAAATCGAGCGCCCCGGCAACAAGCTGCGCATCATTATTAAGACCGCTCGTCCGGGCATCATCATCGGACGCAAGGGCGCGGAGATCGACAAGCTCAAGCAGGACTTGCAGAAGAAGACGACTCGCGAAGTTCACGTCGACATTCAGGAAGTGCATAAACCTGAGCTCGATGCGCAACTGGTCTCGGAATCGATTGCGCTGCAACTCGAAAAGCGCGTTGGCTTCCGTCGGGCGATGCGAAAATCGGTCGACTCGGCGCTGCGTTTCGGCTGCAAGGGAATCAAGGTTCGCGTGAGCGGGCGCTTGAACGGCAACGAAATCGCGCGTTCGGAATGGTATCTGCAGGGCCGTTTGCCGCTGCATACGCTTCGCGCCGATATCGATTACGGATTTACCGAAGCCCGCACCACCTACGGCGTCATTGGGGTGAAGTGCTGGGTTTATAAAGGCGAAATTCTTCCGGCAAAGAAGCGGGAAGCGACGCCGGCGCGTGAAGTGGGCACGACAGGCGCGTTCTAAATTCGATGTGAAGCAAAGCTTCTCAGCCGCGAAAAGCTGGGAGCTGAAAGCTGGGAACAGATTTTATGTTGATGCCGAAGAAAGTTAAGTACCGCAAACAGCAGCGCGGTCGCATGACAGGCAAGGCCTGGCGCGGTTCCGAACTCGCTTTCGGGCAGTTCGGGCTGAAGGTGCTCGAGCCGGGATGGATCACCGACCGCCAGATCGAGGCGAGCCGGGTTGCCATGACACGCTTCGTGAAGCGTGGCGGCAAGATATGGATTCGCCTGTTTCCGGATAAGCCGGTGACGAAGAAGCCCGCTGAAACCCGTATGGGTAAGGGTAAAGGCGCTCCGGATCATTGGGTCGCGGTGGTTCGCCCGGGCAAGATTTTATTTGAGATGGAAGGCGTCAGCATCGTCGACGCGAAAGAGGCGATGCGTTTGGCCTCCCACAAGCTTCCGCTGCGAACCACGTTCGTGAAGCGCGAAGTGCTCTAGAGACTTAACCGTCTGGAAAAGAAATTTGCACTCATGCCGAACGTTCTCTTTGGAGAACTAAGAGCTGGGAGCTGATAGCAGAGTTTAAAAGAGATTAAATATGAAGGCAGAAAAGATTCGCAATTTGACCGACGTCGAGCTTCAGCACCAAGAGCGCGACTTGGCGGACCAGTTGTTCAAGCTGAAGTTCCAGATGAATATGGGACAGACCGAGAGCCTGAAAAAAGTGCGTGGGCTGCGCCGCGACATCGCGCGCGTACAGACGGTGCGGCGCGAACAGGAATTGGCATCCCGCAAGACGGAGAAAAAATAATGGCGGAAGCCGCGATCCAGACGACAAAACGTGTCCCGCACCACAAAGAGCTGATCGGCATCGTCATCTCCAACAAGATGCAGAAGACGATCGTGGTCGAAGTGACGCGAAAGAAGCAGCATGCCATGTACGCGCGCGTGATTTCGATTCGCAAGAAGTTCTATGCGCACGACGAAAACAACGAGACCCATCCGGGCGACGTGGTAAAGATTGAAGAGACGCGCCCGCTCTCGAAGCTAAAACGCTGGAAGCTGAAGGAAATTGTGCGAAAAACCACGCTGGTTCCGGATGTTGACGTCGAAGCCGGCACGAAGCTGACCGCAAAGGCCAACAGCGAGCAGTCGACCAACAGCGAAAAGTCGGCAAAGAGCGAAAAGTAACTGGCGAGCACTAAGAGGCGGGACGAGGAGATACAGTCATGTCGTTGATGATGCGGTCGATGATTGAAGTTGCCGATAACTCCGGCGCGCGCAAGTTGCAGATGATTCTGCCGCTCGGTGGTTCGACCGGACTGCGCGCGAGCCTAGGAGACACGATTACGGCGAGCGTGAAAGAAGCTGCGCCCGACGGGCAGGTTCAAAAGGGCAAAGTGGTCAAGGCAGTCATCGTTCGCACCCGCAAAGAAGTCCGGCGGCGCGACGGCACCTACATCCGCTTTGACCAGAATGCAGCGGTCTTAATTAACGAAACTGGTGAACCGGTGGGAACGCGCGTATTTGGTCCCGTGGCGCGTGAACTCCGCGAGCGCAAGTTCTTGAAGATTGTATCGCTGGCGCCAGAAGTGCTGTAAGTCGTAGAGACGCAAGTTATAGGGATGCGGCTAGCTGTGCCTCCCGGAGCTTAAGAGAAGTAACCGGAAAGACGAGTGGTAGCCCAATCGCTACAGAATTGGGGTCGCTACTGAAGTCGCTACAGAAAAGGATTTGGAAATGGGAACAGCAACCAGCGCAGCACACAAGCGAGTCGATATCCGCCGCAACGACACGGTAAAGGTCATGACCGGGCGAGACCAGGGCAAGCAAGGGCGCGTCTTACGCGTGCTTCCGGATGAGGGAAAAGTTTTGGTTGAGCACGTCATGCTGGTGAAAAAGCATGTGCGCGCCAATCCCGGAAAGAACGTGAAGGGCGGAATCGCCGAGCAGGAGCGCTCGATTCAGCTCTCCAATGTGGCTCTGGTTTGTCCGACCTGTGGACCGGTACGCATTGGACACGAGATGCGCGGCGACAAAAAAGTTCGGGTCTGCAAAAAGTGCGGCACGACGCTCGAGAAATAAGCTCCTTCGCTTCCGGCTGCTGGCTTTCGGGCCAGGCGCGGCGATGCAAGCTTCGTTTTAAAGATTTTAGATTCACGAAACGGTATACGTCTTGCTTAATGAAATAAGAGCAGACACTCCGAAACCGTGAGAGAAGGCAGCAGAGACCATGGCAGACGAGAAGAAAAAAGACGAGCAACAAAAAAAGCCCAGAGGCGAAAAGCGGCAGGCGCAACAGGTGGCCGAAAAGCCGAACGCTGAGGCTCCGCGGCATTCCGCGAAAGAGCGTCCCCGTTTGCGGACGCGGTTTGAGAAGGAAGTTTCCCAGTCCTTGATGAAAGAGCTGGAACTGAAGAATCCCATGGCCGTGCCGCAGCTGCACAAGATCGTAGTCAACATGGGCGTGGGCGAAGCGACGCAAAACGCGAAGCTGATCGATCCAGCGGTCAACGAACTGGGCCAGATTACCGGACAGAAGCCGGTAACGACGAAGGCAAAAAAGTCGATTGCGGCGTTCAAAGTTCGCGAAGGCATGCCGATCGGTGCCATGGTCACGCTGCGTGGCGATCGCATGTACGAATTCCTTGATCGCCTCGTCAGCATCGTGCTTCCTCGAGTGCGCGACTTTCGCGGCGTATCGACGAAGTCGTTTGACGGGCGGGGCAATTACACGCTCGGATTGCGCGATCAGTTGATTTTCCCGGAAATCGATTATTCGAAGGTCGACAAGTTGAAGGGGATGAACGTCACCATCGTGACCACGGCGCGTTCAGACGATCAGGCGCGGTCGCTGCTGAAGCATCTTGGTATGCCGTTCAGGGCGTGAGGGATTGGGCTCATCGTTCTATGTTCCATCAGGAATCGTGAGCGAGTTGAAGTTTATCGAGAGCTGACAGCTGAAACTGGCAGCGGAAGTTAGGAGCAAATTTGGCGACTACAGCGAAAAGAGTGAAAGACGGCACGGATAGCAAGACCAAGCCGCAGAACGTCAAGAAGCCGAAATTTTCGACGCGCAAGCATAATCGTTGCAAGATTTGCGGGCGCCCGCGAGCATATCTGCGCAAGTTCGGGCTATGCCGCCTGTGCTTCCGCAGTTTGGCTTTGAAGGGCGAAATTCCAGGCGTTTCGAAATCGTCCTGGTAATTCTAGTGAGCAAAGCTAGTGAGCATTCAGGAAGCAAACGCTTGCAGGGGTTGAGTCCGGCGAGTGGAAGAAGTGAAGCAGACAAGCTGCTGCCAGGTTCTCCGCGGAACGCGGAGCGAACGAGCGGCTCGAGGAGAAACAAACGATGAGGTTGACCGATCCGGTCGCAGACATGCTGGCGCGCATTCGCAACGCGATTCGCGCCCGGCACCAAAAAGTCGATATACCAGCTTCCAAGCTGAAGAACGAAATTGCCCGTATTCTCAAAGAAGAGGGCTACATTGCGAACTTCAAGCCGGCGGAAGAAGAGGGCCACAAGGTCCTGCGTGTATATCTGAAATACGGCAACAATAATGAGGCAGTGATCACCGATCTGACGCGCGTGTCGCGTCCCGGGTGCCGAGTCTATGTTCGCCGCACCGAGATTCCGCGGGTGCTTGGCGGCATGGGCATCAACATCCTGACCACGCCCAAGGGCGTGATGACAGGGCGCCAGGCGCGGCGTCAAGGTTTGGGCGGCGAGTTGTTGTGCGAAGTTTGGTAGAAATCAAATTGGTAG
>JAYVCW010000153.1:0-30963 GCA_043749775.1 Acidobacteriaceae bacterium
TCCGCGATTTGGTCCGGCCTGTTCAGCCGCGGCTCGCTCCGCCTGTTGCTCGCGGAGGGCTCGGTTCGACGGCAATCCGGCATCGCGAATCTTGTAGAGCAACGCGCGATAGCTGATGCCGAGCGTGCGTGCGGCCTGCTTGCGGTTCCAGTGATGATGCTGCAGCACTTTCAAAATGACTTTACGTTCCAGTTCACGCACGCATTGCCGAGTCAGCTTTTTCAGCGATATGGGACCGTCCAGCGAAATTTCGGGAGTGATAAAGTCGGGTTCGCGGGTGACCAGATCGCTCGTGATCACTTCCTCATGCCCGAGGATCACATATCGCTTAATGAGGTTTTCAAGCTCCCGAATGTTGCCTGGCCAGTGATACTTCTGCAGCACGGCCAACACTTCATTCGATAGTGGACGGGCGCGGCAATTGAATTTGCGGTTGTAGTAGTCGAGAAAATAATGGCATAGGCCCTCAATATCGCCGCGGCGTTCGCGCAGAGACGGCATGTGCAGATTCACGACGTTAATGCGGTAATAGAGATCTTGCCTGAACGTGCCGGATTCGATCTCCGCCTCAAGCCGGCGGTTGGTGGCGCAAACGACGCGCACTTCAACGCGCTTATCTTCCTGTGCGCCGATGCGGCAGAACTGACCGTCCTGCAAAAGCTGAAGCAGCTTCGATTGCAGGGACATGTCGAGCTCAGAAATTTCATCGAGAAACAATGTGCCGCGGTGGGCAAGTTCGACTCGTCCGGGCTTTGATCCGACAGCCCCGGTGAACGCTCCACGCTCGTAGCCAAACAGTTCGCTCTCGAGCAACGTCCCAGGGATTGCCGGGCAGTTGACCTTCACATACGGCCCAGACTTCCAAGGCGAAAGGGTATGAATGAGGCGGGCGATGATGTCTTTGCCGGTGCCACTCTCCCCCGTAATAAGGACCGGAACATTCGCCGCAGCCACTCGAGAGAGACGCGAACGAACCGCCTGCATCGCTTCCGATTGTCCGAAAACAATATTGTCAGGGGGAATTTCGCCGAGCGACTGCGCTAACGAGGTTACGGAAAGTGTCGTCATATGGGTGATGTTCCTTGCGAGAAGTGTGTCTCTCGCCTGCACTAAAAGTGCATCCCGAGCACCAAACCAGGTAAGAGAGGGGGTGACACCACCTGGAGAGGTTAAACGCTCGGATATGAATGCCTTAGAGTAATGATAGCGCAAACATCTTCAGATTCGGCACGGTACGAAGGTGCCACCTGAAGTTTGGGGAAGGTGGGAAAATTAGTTCACACTGCGGCGCTTACTTTTCTTAACGGTTTCCGCCGGACGGTTGACGAATTCGTACTTAAACATCGTGTGAACTTCAAGCCTAATAGATGATAGTCGTCGAGGCGGGCAACCCAAACTGCCTTGGCGTTGATGATTTTGGGAGATGTTTTGAAGCCGCTCAGCGGGCCAAGCGGGGCGCTCGGGATTTCGAGCGAAACCAGCGCCGACTTTGGCAAAGAGCGGCGCGAAACCACCAAAGCTCCACCTGGAGATATGTTAACCGCAGTGGCAAATTCCAGGGAATCACGGCCATTTCCATCCCGCGTTCTGACGAAAACCGGAATGGCGAGGTCTAACCGAGCCCATCTGCGGAGCTCTTTCGTCGATACGCTGTCAACCACCTATGATTCCACCCTATGTGCGGCTCTAACCACGCCAACTATCGCATCTTAGGGGCCAAAGTCAGCCGGTTCGCTCTATATTTCGATTTTCGCTGGGAATCGGCTACAGATAAGGGCCCTAATGGAGTAGGGTAAATAACCTACATCACCGTAAATGACTGACAGTCAGGAATAGAAAGTGCAACATTTTTACTCCTAAGTAATCGGCCGGGTCGTTTAAGATTGACACTCCCAACGCTCGACAATACGATTAATCCATCCCCGCGTTCCGTACGTAGAAGCTTCCTCCCCGATAGCGAGCGTTTGATTTTCAATGCCCTCTACTTCCGACAAAACCACTATTACTGCCCCGGCAAAAACTGTGAACGACGGGGAAAAACGGGCCTTGGTGCCCGAAGCGGAGCAGCAGGCCACGAGCTCCGTTGCCCAGGAATTGGCCCAGCTATGCGACCGGTATAACAAGACGACCAATGCGCTGGCGTCTGCCGCACACGATCTCAAGACTCCGCTCGCTATTCTGAACGGCTACATTGAGTTGCTGCAAAGCCAGAAACTTGGCCCTTTGAACGACCGACAGCGCGAGGTCATGGACGATATGTTCCTGAGCGGCCAGCGCTTACAGCAATTTATTCAGGACTTTCTGACCTTCAGCGTTCTCGAAATCGGCGAGTTGAGAATGCAGTACGTTGAGGGGGATATGAACGCCTGCCTTTCCGAAGTTTGCCGTTTGTGGTCGGGGCGTTTTCAGGATCGCGGACTGGCGTTGTACTTTCTGGCAAACGATAAATTAGCGCAGTTTGCTTTCGATGGTCCGAAGATCCAGCGGATTATATCTAATCTTTTGGAAAACGCGTCGAAATACACTCCTTCTGGGGGGACGGTCTGGCTCCATGCCGAGCCGCACATGTGGGAGCGTCGCGGTTCAGGCAGTCCACCGGTTGGCGGAGAGCGCCGACGGCAATCTGTCAACCTGCCTAACGCCGTAAAAGTGAGCGTGGCCGATACGGGGCCGGGGATCCGTCCGGAGTTCCATCTGGAGATCTTCGACGACTTCTTTCGGCTACCGGGGAGTGAGACTTCAGAAGGTATGGGACTGGGCCTGGCGATTGCCCGTCGTTTGCTCCAGGGCATGAACGGCAAGATTTGGGTCGAGAGTGAACCGGGCGCGGGTTGTAAATTCTCTTTTCTTATACCCACGAAACCGATCTACAGTGCCGCGCAACGAGGAATGATGAAATGAGCCAAACCGCCAACATTTTGCTGGTGGATGACGAACCCGGAATGCTGCGTTACATCCGCACTCTCTTGGAAGTGGATGAACACAAAGTTCAGACAGCAAGCACCGGCGAAGAGGCCGTCGACAAGGTTCAAAAAGGCCTGAGCCCAGACCTTGTACTTCTCGACCTGCTCATGCCTGGGATCGATGGTTTGCAGACGCTCGAGCAGTTGCGCAAGCTGAAGCCGGGATTGAAGTGCGTCATGCTCTCCTGCGTCAACGACACGCGAAAAGTTGTGCAGGCGATGCGTCTCGGCGCAGTCGATTATTTGACCAAGCCGTTTCAGAAAGCTGAGCTCGATGCCGTCATCACGCAGTGCATCGGTGGAGCGAAAGGCGAAAGTTACGCCGGAGAAGTTGAAGAACTTTGTGATGACGTATTCTTCGTAGCCGCCAGCCCGGCGATGAAGAAGATTCGCTCGCAAGCGGCACTGGTCGCGAACGTTGAAATTCCCGTGCTGTTGCTTGGCGAAAGTGGAACCGGCAAAGAAGTACTGGCGCGCCTGATTCACAAGCTTTCTCCGCGCGCTCATCGAACTTTCTTGAAAGTAAACTGCGCCGCCGTGCCAGCCGACCTGCTGGAGAGCGAACTTTTCGGATATGAGGCGGGAGCGTTTACCGGTGCCACGCACCCGAAGCCCGGCAAGTTCGAACTCTGCAACAAGGGCACGATTCTGCTTGACGAGATCGGAGAAATGCCTCCGCTCTTGCAAGCGAAGCTCCTGCATGTTTTGCAGGACCAGATTTTTTCGCGATTAGGCAGTCGACACGTGATCAAAGTTGACGTCCGCATTCTGGCCGCGACCAACATCGATATTCCGGAAGCGCTCGCGACCAAGCGTCTGCGCGAAGATCTTTACTACCGCTTAAACGCATTCACCTTGTCGCTGCCGCCGCTGCGGGATCGCAAGGAAGAAATCCCGATCCTGCTCAAGCACTTCATGTCGCGCATGTCGGAATCTTACGCGCGCGCGCCGCTGCCACTTGGCACAACGTTGATGGAAGCGTGCCTGCGCCATTCCTGGCCCGGCAACCTGCGCGAACTGAGTAACTTTATCAAGCGCTACCTGGTGTTGGGAGACGAAAGTCTTGCCGCGTCCGAACTGCAGCCTCGTCCTGATGGCGGGGGCGTCGCAGCCGAGGATAACGCATCGAAGGCTTCAGCCAACTCTTCCGGTGGCTTGAAATCAGTTTCGCGAAACGCGAAAGACGAAGCCGAGGCCGAAGCGATCTCACGCGCGCTCGAACAAACCAACTGGAATCGCAAGCAAGCCGCAGCGCTCCTAAAAATCAGCTACAAGGCGTTGCTTTACAAAATCCGCCAGTACGGGATTGCGCAAAGCCGCAGTACTCACCGCTTATCGGCGGGAGCGTAAGGAAATTTTTGCAGAGAACGAACCAGCTAGAAGCAAGCTGTTTTTTGGTGCGGATAAGAGGACTCGAACCTCCACGACCTTGCGATCACTAGGACCTGAACCTAGCGCGTCTGCCAGTTCCGCCATATCCGCATTAAAGAAAATAATCGGCAGGGCCCATTGCGAGGGCGACTACACTAATATCTACTGGCTGGCTTCCGCTGTCAAACCTGCGGAACGAACGACGCCGGCTACTTTAAGACAATGCCCAACAGCTCTGGCAGCATTCCCCGCGAGACAGCAAAAGAACTTCGCACTCTGGCGCATGAGCTCAGCAACGCGCTCGAAACGATCGTGCAGGCCAGCTACCTGGTCACGCAATCGAATCCGCCGGAGAACCTCAAGCGGTGGGTCGGAATGATCGACAAAGCTTCGCAAGACGCCGTCGAGATCAACCGGAAGCTGCGCCACATCTTGCGTTCGAGCAGCTAATCTCGCGGCTTGCGTTCTCTACCCCAGTTTCGCGTCCATCGTAATCTTAGCGTTGAGCACTTTCGAAACCGGGCATCCCGACTTCGCGTTATCCGCTGCAGTCTTGAAGGCCTCTTGGCTCGCTCCCGGGACCTTTGCCACGACGTCGAGATGAATCGCCGTAATCGCCCAGCCCGCGTCAAGTTTGTCCATAGTCAGCGTAGCTGACGTGTTGATGCTCTCGGGAGTGAGGTTTGCCCCGCCGAGTTGGGCTGACAATGCCATCGAGAAACACGCTGCATGCGCGGCTGCGATCAGCTCTTCGGGATTTGTTCCGGGCGAGTTTTCGAATCTTGTGGTGAACGAATACGGCGTGTTCGACAGAACTCCGCTAGCGGACGAAACCGTCCCTTTTCCATCTTTGAGGCCGCCCTTCCAAACTGCGCTGCTTTTTCTTTGCATGCAAAAATCTCCTTCACTTTAAAAACGGTTTAGGTTTCTGATTATTGTAGAGGGTGTCAGCAAAATTTCGAGACACAAGGGAGAAAAATGGCAATCGGCAAAAATCCACCCTTGCGCAAACATGCGCGCAAGAGTGGTTCGGCCTTCACGATGGTTACGCTACTTTTTTCTGTTGCGTGTTCGCAGTTCCTTTACTGAATAGCGAGACGATCTCGCGGTTGAAGGCTGGAAGCTCGTCGGGCTTGCGGCTGGTCACAAGATTATTATCTCGCACCACTTCCTGATCGATCCAGTTTGCGCCGGCGTTCTTCAGGTCGGTCTTGAGAGAAGGCCATGAGGTCAGCGTGCGTCCCTTGACTACGTCGGCTTCGACCATCGTCCAGGGGCCGTGACAGATTGCCGATACTGGCTTGCCGCTATCAAAAAAACTCTTCACAAATTTGACGGCCTCCGGAATTGTACGGAGCAGATCGGGATTCATCACGCCGCCGGGTAGGTGCAGACCGTCAAAGTCATCGGCCTTCGCCAATTTCAAGGGAACATCGACACTGACCTTGTCTGCGGGTTTGTCGTGGTTGACGCCTTGAACCTTACCTTCCGCGGGCGAAACGATTTTGGTTTCTGCGCCGGCGTCTTCCAGTGCCTGCCTGGGCTTAGTCAGTTCCACCTGCTCGAATCCGTCCGCAACTAAAATCGCGATTTTCTTACCTTTAAGTGTGTCTGCCATTCATTCTCCTTAGATTGCATTTAGTTGATTGCCTCCAGCGAGCGAGGATTTCGTCGCTGATTTTGATGGATTAATAAATTTCTCCAGCGTGGGTGTTGGATGCTCCAACTCAACGGTCGGTTCCTACGGCGGTTACCCTATCCGGGCATAGTGGTTGCCCTATCTGTGTAAACTGAATCATGCCTTCGAGTTCCTCCGGTTCAAAAAAACTTTTCTCTGCTCCCCCTCCCGTCGATGCCCACACAGCCCACGTCGACGGCGGCGCGCGCGGCAATCCTGGGCCGTCGGGGTATGGAGTTTCGATTCAGGATCCGTCAGGCAAAGCGGTCGCGGAGCTGAGTGAATACCTCGGACATCACACCAACAACTATGCTGAGTATCAGGGGCTGATCGCGTCGCTTCGTTACGCCGCAGACAAGCAGATCACTGCGTTGAAAGTCGTCAGCGATTCAGAGTTGATGGTCCGGCAGATGAAGGGAATTTATAAAGTGCGGCATCCGGAGTTGAGAAAACTTTACGACGAGGCTCAACAACTCGTCCGGAAATTGCAGTATTTCGAGATTCGGCACGCTATGCGCGAAGACAATCAGACCGCGGATCGACTGGCGAACGAGGCCATGGATAAAGGACGGCGGTAGCCCGGTTTTCTTGGACGTTTGCCGACCTACTCACCACCCGACTGGTCGTGGACAATCTTCCAACCTTCGGGAAACTTGCGAAAGATTAACGTAAACAGTCCACGAGGCTTTTTGCCATCCGACATTGTGAGATTGAATTCTCCGCGAACGAAGGCAGCATCGGACCCGAGCATCTCGATCCGCAGGTTCGAGAATTCAAGGTGTCCCATCTCATGGCCCGCGCTCTGATAATTTTTCTTGTAGCGATCGATAGCAGCGTCCCATCCCTTCGATTCGCGGGCGCCTGAGAAAAAGGTCAGCGCTGGAGAATTCCAATAGCCAGACATGAACCCTTCCAAATCTTTCCGGTTCCACGCTGTCTGCTGGTCCTGGATTACCTTGTTAATTGCAGTCCGCCCGGAATCGTCAGCGCTTTGTCCCGCACTGAATATCGCTAAAGTTGCGATCACGCCGGCAAGAAGAAATAAATCTCGCATAAGGTCCTCTTTTTTATTGTCCCTTTTTATATCAATGTATTACTGCAATGTTGCTCACAATAACCCGCCACGATCGTCTATGTTTCAGCTGCATTTTGAGCAGTACTGGATTCTAAAATACATCTAACTTGCATTTCTGGAGAGACTTTGTGAGATGGTGCACTGCTTGGCTGGTTCTGGTTTTAACGGCCGCGTCTGTATTTGCTTCGCAAAACTCGGCGAGATCGACTGTGGCGCCCACTCACGATCGCGAATTTTGGCGGGCTATAGCAAAGGCAAAGTTTGCGGTTCCTGATGGCCAAGCGGTCTACCCGTTATTGAAGGAACTGAGCGCGTATTTCGGTTCGAAAGATTCGGAGCTTCGAGACACACTGGCTTACTCCATCACAACCGTCTGGATCAAGCACCAGACAGCAATCACGTCAGTGGAATTGAATAGCTTGGTTGACGAGTGGCTCCAGAATTTACGCGACGGTATTGGAGAAGAAGGAACAGACTCGGTTCTCAAGCGATCATTCTCTGCATTGTGCCTGGTTGCCCTCGCCGAGCGCGATTTGAAAATGCCTTTTCTGGGCGAGCAACGCTTTCGCAAGTTGCTTACCAGCGGGTTGGCCTATTTGAAAGAGGAGCGCGATTTGCGCGGCTTCGATCCAATCCTGGGATGGATACACGCCACCGCCCACACCGCCGACCTGTTGTCCGCGTTAGCCGAAAATTCTTTGCTTCGCGTTGAGGATCAAGCGCGCCTGTTAGAGGCGATCACGCTCCGCCTCAACTCGGCTCACGAAATTTTCACATATGGCGAACAAGACAGGCTGGCACGGCTGGCGGCCACGATAGCGCTTCGCAAGGATTGCGACACTGCGGCCTTCGACCGCTGGCTCACTGCAATGGACGAGTCGGACAACCGCGTGTGGAAAGATACTCCGCCGAAGATCGATCTGCTGCTAGGGTTCGAAAACGATACGTATATGCTGCGAGGTTTGGGTTTGTATCTTTGGACGACGTCCGCGAGCAACACGGTTCCAACCCGAGATGCAATAACGAAGATTCTTCGTGAGCGTTAAACTGGGTTTCACGGTGAAGACGATGCAACTCTGAAGCTGCGTCTAGGAACGCGCTTTTTTAGCCGCGGTTGCTGCTTTCGCTTTGACTGTTTCCCAAGGTCGCTTCGGACGATCCACCTCGGGCTTGTCGCGATCTTTGATGCGGTCGTACTGGTACGACTCGCTGACCGTTCCGAGGGATTCGTTATAGAGGCTCGGCAGATTCAGAGCTTCTTTCAGTTCTTCAGAAAATTGCTGCAGCGCCTTGAGATGATCAGCCGTGGCCGGCACCTCAGTCTTGGTCGTCTTTAGAAATTGCTGATAACCCTTATTGACGAGCTTCGAAATCTCGCTGCCGATCATATATCCGGGGTACGCGAAGATCTTTGCTCCGCCGTCGTCGATTTTCTGAATCGCCGCGGAGCAGTTAAATTTCCGCATAAACACCCGTGTTTGAGTGCCGGGAGCTTCAATGAGGTCGAAGCCATGATCGCGTAGCCAAGTGACTGCGTCTTCGTATGTGCGCTGTTCGATTTTCGCTGTCATCTACTCACTCAATTCTTGTCGCATAGTTTTAGATGCCGCAATCGAGCAACCAATGGAACCAAACTCCCGTGCGGCGAATCTAATCACCCTGACTACAGCGACGCTAGTATAGATATACCCTTTGAAGATTATGGGCACATTACTCTAGTCACCGAAAAATATATAGGACATCACCCAAAGAATGACCGTTGCCGCTACCGATTCCGCTCGATCTCCGCATCCTCCCAAAGCCAATCGTACCGATGGCCGCGGAGAAGCTGTGCTTGCCCAAATTGGGAACACACCCCTTTTATCGCTGGACAGTTTGGTAGCCGACTTCTTCGGGGTTGAGTTGCTAGGAAAGGCGGAGTGGCATAATCCCGGCGGATCGGTCAAGGATCGTGCAGCCGCCAACATTGTGCGCGAGGCTAGTCGTTCCGGACTGCTTGGTCCGGGAAAAATCTTGCTCGATTCCACCAGCGGAAATACCGGCATCGCCTACGCCATGCTAGGAGCGGCCCTGGGGTTTCAGGTGACGCTGTGCGTTCCGAAAAACGTGTCTCCGGAGCGCAAGAGAATTTTACAAGCTTACGGAGCGAACATTATTTTCACCGATCCAGCCGAAGGTTCGGACGGGGCAATTAAAATCGCACGGCAGATGGTTGCCGGCAATCCCGAATTATATTTCTATGCCAATCAATATTCGAACGACGCCAATTGGCGCGCGCACTACGAAACTACAGCGAACGAAATCTGGATGCAAACGCAGGGGCGCGTCACCCATTTCGTGTCGATGATGGGGACGACAGGAACATTCGTCGGAGCCACGCGCCGCCTTAAAGAACTTAACCCCGCGATTCAATGCATCTCCCTACAACCTGATTCCGCCTTCCACGGTATCGAGGGCGCGAAGCATTTGACTTCGGCCATGGTGCCGGCAATTTATGATCCATCGCTCGCCGACGAGAATATTGAAATTTCGACCGAAGACGCGCACGCCATGGCTCGGCGACTTGCGCGCGAACAAGGCTTGCTGGTCGGAGTCTCCGCTGCCGCCGCGGTCGTAGGGAGTCTGCAGGTAGCCGCGCGCATTAAGCAGAATCAGCGCGCCACGATCGTGACCATCCTCTGTGATTCTGGCGAGAAATATTTGAGCGAGAGATTCTGGCAGGAAGAATAGTTGTCGCGCTCAGTGGTTTAGCCGCAAACAACGTTTATCGCAAAAAAAAAATGGCTTTTATCGCCAAAATAATGCTGAAGATTTCTCAATCCGATTACGACGCGCTGCGTCAGCATGGCGAAGAGACCTATCCTCACGAATGCTGTGGAGTGCTGCTCGGCCACTTTGAAGATGATGACGCCAAGACGGTGTCGAGAATCGCGCGCTGCGGTAACACCAGGGAAGACTCGCCGCATAATCGCTATCACATCGATCCGAAAGAGCTGATCCGCATTCAGCGCGAAGGCCGCGAGCGCGGAGAAGACATTGTCGGCTTTTATCACTCCCACCCCGATCATCCCGCGCGCTGGTCGACCACCGATCTTGCGGAAGCTCACTGGTTCGGATGTTCATACGTGATTACGAGCGTCGAGAAAGGCAAGGCGGTGACCAGCAATTCGTTTAAGCTGGCGGGCGTCGAAGAGAGCGACAAAAAGTTTGTGAATGAAACGCTTCGGACTTCCAGCTAAACCTCCCTGCAAAGTTGTAACAAAACGCGAATCCTGCCCTCGAAACTCCAGCGCACTGCGGGAATCGCTTACAATTCCATTCGCATGACGTTATCGGTTCGGTCCTTTGCCAAGATCAATTTCGGGCTCTACATCGGCGCTCCGCGAGCAGATGGATTTCATGGCTTGCGCACCGTCTACCAGACCATCTCGCTCCACGATTTGATTCGGGTCAGCGTTGGGCGCGGCAGTGGGATTGAGATCCGTTGCAAGAATAATGACCCGCGAGTTCCGCTTGATTCTTCGAACACATGCTATCGCATAGCAGAGCTCGTGCTCCGCGAATTGGGACTTAAGTGCAAGGTCTCGATCGAGATTGATAAGCGGCTGCCCGTGCAGGGCGGGATGGGGGCTGCGTCTTCGAATGCGGTCTCCACGATGATTGGGCTTGAGCGGGCGCTGAGAAAGCGGCTCCCGCCTGATGTCCGGCTGCGGATTGCTGGCGAAGTGGGCTCTGATTTGCCGTTGTTTCTGGTTGGAGGCACAGCCTTGGGAGTGGGGCGGGGGGAAGAGGTTTATCCTCTGCCCGATCTGCCTTCGCTGCCGCTGGTTGTGGTGATTCCGGAGGTGAGGGTGTCTACTCCGCTGGCTTTTGCGGAATGGGATGCGCTGGTGGACAATAAAACTCAGCCACCCAACAAATCGACGCGGTTGACGCCCTCTGACGCCTCCGATAGACTGATTCAGGTTAGCCAACTGCTTTCTGGATGGCTGACTGGTTCGAATTTTAGTGGTTCACCCAACACCGGTGCTCCTGCAAAGGGTGGGAGCCGGGCCGGAAATTTGCTTTCCGACCTAGTCCGTACCGGGATTGAAAACGACTTCGAAAAGGTCGTCTTTCCTAAGTATCCCGAATTGCGAGACATCAAAGGTGCGTTGGAACGTGCGGGCTCGAAATACGCCTCGCTCTCTGGCTCCGGGTCGACCCTGTATGGAGTTTTTGGGTCGCGATCCGAGGCCGCCAAAGCGGCATTCCGCCTGCAAAAGCAGGGCGTGAAGGCGATCGCGACCAGCATATTGACGCGCCAGAATTACTGGAAAAGAATTTTTGATCGCTGAACTTTTGGATTGTTGAACGGTTCCGGTTGAAGCACAATGGATTGACAACAATCCACAGAGCTTTACACACGGTTTGGTTGACCGATCGAAATTGGGCCGTCGACTAATGGTAGGTCAAGTGCCTTTGGAGCACTTTGTCTAGGTTCGAATCCTAGCGGCCCAGCCACAAAAAGTTCTCAGTTGCCAGTTCTCGGTTCTCAGTGGAGAATCTGGTGTTCGAAAAAACTGAGAAATCAGTCCCGGGTACTGAGAGCGACTATGTCCACTGTTGCGACGACTGCCGAAAAGACGATTGTCGAAAAAACAACTGTTGTTCAACCGGTCGCGGAAAAAAAGGCGCTCCCGGACGAGAAGACCGATCGCAAACCGCAACGCGCCCGGGTGGATGACAGGTTCAAAGTTTTTTGCGGCACCGCCAACGAGGCGCTGTGCGACGAGGTCTGTAATTTTCTCGGACTGACACGCGGCCAGGCCCAGGTGACGCGCTTTAAGGATGGCGAAGCCTACGTTCAGATTCAGGAGAACGTCCGCGGCGCCGATGTGTTCGTCATGCAGCCCACTTGTCAGCCCGTGGATATGCATCTGATGGAACTGCTGTTGATGATCGACGCGTTGAAGCGGGCGTCGGCTCGACGCATCACGGCGGTGATTCCGTATTTCGGATACGCGCGACAGGATCGTAAAGACAAGCCGCGGGTTCCGATTTCGTCGAAACTGGTGGCCGATTTGCTGACCACCGCGGGCGCCGATCGAGCGCTGGTCGTCGATCTGCATGCGCCGCAGTTGCAGGGATTTTTTAATATTCCGGTGGATCACTTGTTCGCGTCCCCGGTGCTGGTGGATTACTTCAAAAAGTTAAATCTGCCGGATCTGACAGTTGTTTCGCCGGATGCGGGCGGCGTGGAGCGCGCACGTTTCTTCGCGAAGAAGATGGACGCGGCGCTGGCCATCGTTGATAAGCGGCGTGTCGAGATGAACGTTGCGGAAGTGATGAACGTGATCGGCGACGTGCAAGGCCGAACCTGTCTCATCATCGACGACTTGATCGACACGGCTGGCACGCTCGTGAAAGTTGCTCAGGCGCTGGTGAGTGCGGGCGCGAACACGGTATTTGCGTGCTGCACGCACGCGGTTCTTTCCGGGCCGGCGGTTGAGAATCTGATTGATTCTCCAATCACGGAGTTGGTGGTGACTGACACGATTCCGCTGAGCGAAGCGGCACGGCAGGTTTCGAAGATTAAAGTTCGTTCGATAGCAGGGCTGATCGGGCGGGCGATTCAGTCGATTCACGAAGAGACCTCGGTCAGCCGGCTCTTCATTTAGTTAACGCCTTGCCACAAGCGCGAATGCGTGTGGGCCGCGGCGAAACGCATAAGGCCTTCGCTCCGCTCAGTGACCGAGGTAAGAATGTCACAGAGCTGAGAGCGATCGACTTCAGAAAAATACTGAGAAGGACGGAACAGCATTATGGCTACAGCAACAGACGTCAGCATTTTGGAAGCGCAGAAGCGCGAACCCGGAACCAAAGGCGCCGCGCGGCGGGTGCGCGTGAGCGGGAAAATTCCAGCGGTTATTTATGGCGGCGGTTCGGAAGCTTCATCGGTCGCAGTCGATCCGCGTCAGGTTCTTCGCATTCTCAAGTCGGAAACCGGTCACAACACGATTTTCGATCTCGCGCTCGATAGCAACAAAGTGAAGGCCATGATCGTCGACTGGCAGTTCGAGCCCATCAAGGGCACGCTGCTCCATGTCGATCTGCAGCGCATCGCCATGAACAAGAAGCTCACGGTTACGATTCCCATCGTGCTCAAGGGTGAGGCGATTGGCGTGAAGACCGAGGGCGGAATTCTTGAACAGCTTACGCGTGAAATCGAGATCGAGTGCCTTCCGGCAGACATCCCGAAAAATATCGAAGTCGATATCAGCAACCTGGTGTTCGGCGTGGAAGTTCGAGTGAAGGACCTCCCCCACAATCCGAAGCTTAAGTTCTTGACCGACGAAGATCAGATGATTGCGCACATCACTACCGTGAAAGAAGAGGTAGTCGAAACACCTGAAGCGGCAGCCGATGCGACACCGACTGCGGCTGAGCCCGAAGTTATCAAGAAGGGCAAGCAGGATGTTGAAGGTGACGCAGCCGAGGGCGATGCCAAGGGTAAGGCAAAACCTGAGAAGGCCGAAAAGTCTGAGAAGTCTGAAAAGAAAGACAAGAAATAGTTTCTGGCCAAACCATTCGTTGCGACTAGTACGTGACTTAGCGAATGGCTGGGAGCTAGAAGCCAAGAGCGGATGGCGTGAAACTGATCGTCGGTTTGGGTAATCCAGGAATCGAATACCAGTTCACGCCTCACAACCTGGGATTTCTGGCGATTGATCGAATCGCAAACGATCTCGGAATTGAAGTCAGAAATCGCCAATGCCGGGCGCTGACCGCACGAGCCACGATGGCCGGGGAGCCGGTGGTTCTGGCCAAACCTGAAACCTTCATGAACCTGAGTGGGCTTTCAGTGCGGGAGTTAGTGGCGGAGAATCAAGTCGACGTTTCGCGCGACCTGATTGTGATTTACGACGAACTGGATTTGCCGCTGGGCACGATTCGCATCCGGCAGCGGGGAAGTTCGGCGGGGCACAACGGGGTTGAGTCAATTCTCGGCGCGCTTGGAACGATCGAATTTTTGCGGATCAGGCTGGGTATCGCGCCTGACCGCAAAGTGGGAGACAGCGTGAAGTACGTGCTCGCGCCGTTTCGCAAAGCGCAAGAAGCTTTGGTGTATGAAGTTCTCGACACGGCGGCGCAAGCGGTTGAGGTCATACTGAAAGAAGGACCTGCGGCGGCGATGAACCGGTTTAATCGCAAGAACGAGGCCGGAGAAGAACCGCAGGGAACAGAGTAGTGGCCGCATTTTGGGCATAAAGCCAGCCCGTCTGTGGCAAAAGATTTGGAGATAACGAATGGATCGTAAATACGAGGTAATGTTCATTGTCCGGCCCGACATGGTCGAAGAAGAGTTGAATAAATTGGTTTCCACGCTGGAGTCGTCAGTGACTTCGGCCCATGGGACCACCAAGACCGAAGTCTGGGGCAAGCGCCGTCTCGCATATCGGGTCGGCAAATTCAATGACGGCATCTTTGTGCTGATGTTGATTGAGGCACCCGGATCGACCATCCACGAAGTTGAACGCCGTCTGCGAGTGACCGAGCCGGTGATCAAGTTCATCACCGTCCGCACGGATGAAGAGCTGAAGCGCATCGACAAGATCAAAAAGCTACGTGATGCCAAGAAGAAAGCCAGCGCACAGCCCGCCCCAGCACCGGTGACTCCGGCGACGACGGAAGCCGCAGCCGAAGCACCGGCCCCGGCCACGGCATAATCGACGATGTGACTTTCCCGCTTGACTTGCAATAGCGATTGACTCGCACTGATGCTAGTTTCGTATCGGGTTGCAGCAGCGGCAGCGCAACCCGGGTCGTATCAGGCTATCGCTTTAGCGAGACCGCAATGGGCCAAAAAGATTTGTCGCGGACGGAAATCCCGCGAACGATTTGAAGAGAAGACAGGAGCAATATGGCAGAAGAAACACGCACAGCAAGCTCGCACAGTTCAGGCGGAGGCGATCGTCCTGACCGCAGTGGTCCACCACGCGGACCGCGTCCCGGCGGAGGCCCTGGTGGCTCCCGTGAAGGTGGCCGAAAATATTTCCGGCGCAAGAAAGTCTGCAAGTTCTGCACCGAAAAGATTGAAGCCGTCAACTACAAAGATGTTCGCCTGCTAGCGCAGTTCGTGGCGGAGAGCGGCAAAATTACTCCGCGCCGCCTCACCGGCGTTTGCACGCCGCACCAGCGCCGTCTGTCGCGAGCGATCAAGCAGGCTCGCAACATTGCGCTGCTGCCGTTCGCTGGCCGCGCACTCTAATAACTCGCGCAGAATACGCGGGCCTACGAGTCAATTTAGGAAACGGAGTCATGATCATGGAAGTCATTCTGAAAGAAGACGTGCCCTCGTTGGGCAATCGCGGTGAAGTTGTGAAAGTTGCGGAGGGCTACGGGCGAAATTTTCTGCTGCCTAAGAAGCTCGCCATTCAAGCGACCGCGGCCAACAAAACCGTGATCGAGCAGATGAAGGCCGCATCGGTTCGCCGCTCCGCCAAAGAGAAGACGGAAGCCGAAGCGCTGGCCAAGCAGTTCGACGGGCTGGAAGTAAAGTTCCTGCGCAAGTCAGGCGAAGGCGACCATCTTTTCGGATCCGTCACTGCTGGAGACATTGCGGAAGGCCTCGAGAAGAAAGGTTTTCACATCGATCGGCGCAAGATTCAACTCCACGAGCCGCTTAAGACGATCGGCGAATTCAGCATTCCCGTGAAGCTGCACAAAGACGTAACCACTCACCTCAAGGTGCTCGTCGACAAAGAAGCTGCTGCAGAGTAGCCGAACTGGCTCAGAAATTAAAGAAGCGAAGGGATCGTCTTTGAAACTCCAGAGACGGTCCCTTCGCTTTTGGGGAGAGCCACTTCGTTTGTTGCTAGTGGGCGCCGCGTTGGGCGGAGTCCGCATCTTCGGCGAGATCACGCATCATCTCGAAAAATGCGGGCGTTTGGCCGATGAATAACCCGGAAGCAGCAAGAAACTTAACAGCACCCATTGCTGCCCCTCTAGTAGCCGTTGGCCGGACGATCGAGCATTTGGGCAAGCTTCGGCTAAGAAAAATAGTGGGCTCGGGCATGATCAGGTTCGTCTGGAATAGTTGTCCGCCAAACGGTGGGGCGTTCAAATCAGGGAAGACCAGCGATGGATCTTTCGGATCGGTCAGCGGCGGGGCATTGCCGGCCTTATCCGCCCAGGTCTGGAAGTGCATCGCCTCCGTCGGCCCTATGCTTAACACGATGCGCAGCACTTCCGCATTCGTCACTCGCTGCGCTAGCTGCGGATAGAGGCTGGTGCCGCCCTGTTCGATGGTCCCGAAGTGAAAGCCGGCCGTGTTCGCGATCGCCTGAATGTGTTTGTGCGGAGTCAGGTCGGCGTCATTTCTGGGGATGGCCGGATGCTGGCCCACAGCCAGACTTGGCACCGCTTGCGGCAATGTGTCGCCGAAATCCGGATTCTTGCTGAAGCTGCGATACCGCGTCCACCACGTAGTATCAACGCTCAGTTGCATCAGATTCGTCAGCCTTCCAATCTGTTGCGCTCCGGTTGCCTGGCTGCTTGGCAGCGTCCGGAACTGATCCAGATTGACGGTATCCGCCCCCTTCGATGCTAAGTAAGCGTTGATAAAAACTTCGTGAGACAACTCGTCTTCGGTGTTGTCGTGGATATACTGCGCCATGTCCCCATCGAGAACCGCGACCGCGGCCGTAAAAATTGGATTTCCGCTGCCTCCCGGAACTTCGCTATCCTGAATTCCGCAAAGCTCGTTGTACTGCTGCCACAAGTCAGTCTCTAAAATTTCGGCGGCAGCCAGGAAGCGAAGGATGGCGGCATCTCCCCTGTCTAAGGTGCCGCTGCCTTCCTCGGGAAGTTCTTCGGCGAAGGCGGCGCTTCCATGCAATAACACCGCTGCTCCCATCGTCGCCGCACCCGCCGCCGTCAGGCTCTTCTTGACGAACGAGCGCCTGTCGATCGAGGTTTTTGAGTCTTGCGATAAATCTTTCATGACAATTCCTCCGACGAGGATATTGATCTCGTTCCAAGCTCCAGTTGTCATGAAGGTGTAAAAGATGTGTCAAGCCTTGACCCGCTTGAAAGGCCGAGCATTGGCCCGCGCGGCGGCGTCCGGGCGAAGGGTGCAGAGGGTGTCCCGCCCTCGCTCAATCGTTTGTTCGGAAGAACTGTTCTACTTTTCTCACGTCGGTTGTGCGGCTATAGGAAGGCAGGCTCTCAACGAAAACCTTGCCATATTGTTTTTTCACAATTCGATTGTCCAGCAATGCCAGGAGACCGCGATCGTGCAGTGAACGGATCAACCTTCCAAAGCCTTGCTTCAAGGTGATGACGGCACTCGGCACCTGATAGTCGAAAAAAGCGTTGCCTCCGGCGGCGTCGATCGCTTTTACGCGTGCGGCAACTACAGGATCGCTCGGCACCGCAAAGGGCAAGCGGTCGATGATCACGCAGCTTAGTTGTTCGCCTTGCACATCCACGCCTTGCCAGAATGAAGACGTGCCGAACAGCACCGCATTTGGGGTGAGACGAAATTCCTCGAGCAGCGCCGACTTTGGCGCATCGCCCTGTTTCAGCATGGGATAATCCAACACACCAAGCAGCCGATCGAAGATTTCGTTCATCTGCGCGTAGCTGGTGAAGAGCACGAAGGCGCGGCCACGAGTGATCTGCAATAGACGTCCGATCACCGTCGCCGCCGCAGCCGCAAATTGTGGAGTTCGCGGGTCTGGCAGGTCAGGCGGCACATACAAAATCACCTGGCTTTCGTAATCGAAGTGCGAGGGCACAATCAGTTCGCGTGCGTGATCAAGCCCCAATCGCTGCCGGATGTAGTCAAATCCGCCGCCAACCGCCAGAGTAGCTGACGTTAATATTGCCGTTTCGATCTTCGACCACAGGCACTCGCGCAAAATTTGGCCGACTTGTATCGGGGTCGCCTGCAAAAATACATTCGATCTTCCGCCGGATGATGCGTCTGACGGCGACTTGCGCCTGGATGGCGGCGCTCCCCTAAAGCCGCGGCGCTCGATCCAAAAAACTGTGTTTGGATCTTCGTTCTCCATCACGAAGCTGAGCTGAACTTGCAACTGCTGCGCTCGCCGCGCTAGCGAAAACACTTCTTCTGGCTTTTGCGGAAGTTGCTCCAACTCGGCACCAAGCCGGTTGAGCGCCTGATTTAGCGCGATAAACTCTTCGCCATTCTCTTCCAGAAACTCGCGGCGAGAATCGAAGGCGAATCTACCTTCGCTCGGAGGCAGCAACGAAAAGAAAAGTTGCGAGCGCTCCCGCATCGCCTTGATGGCTCCCGACATCTGCGGCGTGTAAATTTTTTCGCGCTGGAGTAACTGTTCGACGTCGCGGGCGAGTTCGTCCACACGCAAATTGCTAACCGAAATGCCAAAGTAGTTTCCGGCAATGTCTTCCAGTTCGTGGGCCTCGTCGAAAACTACCGCGCCGTATTCCGGCAGAACGCCCGCGTCGGCCGCACCATCGGTCTCAAGTTTGATTGCAAGGTCGGCAAAGAAAAGATGATGATTGACGATGACGATGTCGCTCTCGACCGCGCGACGCCGCATCTCGGTGATAAAGCAGCGGTCGAACTCTTTGCACTTCTGGCCAAGACAAGTATCGGCGCGGGCATCGAGTTTATGCCAAAGAGCGCTCGCCTCGGGCAGTTCAGCTAGCTCGGCGCGATCTCCGGTGTGAGTGGTCTTCTCCCACGCCGCGACCGCCCGATAGTGTTCGATCTCTTCCAGTCCGCTGAGCACGGGCTGATCGGTGAGGTCAAAAAGTTTCTTCCGGCACAAATAATTGTTGCGCCCCTTCAGGTAGCAGACGCTCAGCTTGCGATCGCCCTCGGGGAATAAGGCAAGCTCGAGTGCGGGGACGTCTTTAAAAAAAAGTTGCTCCTGCAGATTTTTTGTCCCCGTCGAAATGATCACTCGCTTGCCCGAGCGAATCACCGGAAGCAGATAGGCGAGCGTTTTTCCGGTACCAGTGCCGGCCTCGACGATCAGATGCCGCTTCTCTTCGAGCGCCTCTTCTACCGCCTGTGCCATCTGCAATTGCCCTCGGCGGAATTCGTACGCTGGGTGCGTCTTTGAGAGTAGTCCGCCGGGCGAAAAAAACTGGTAGAGCGAAAATCCAGGCGTTCTCTCGGCAGGCGACGAAGCGGAGCGTGGAGCGGAATGGGATGGAGCGGGCACGGGAGTCTCTATAATAGCGGGATGCCCACGGGAACTCATCTGCGAGCCGCGAATAAAGCGTTGGCGCGAATCTATCTCGGCGCGAATACGCCTTGAGCAAGAAAAAGGTTTTCCCACTTGTCGCCATAGTCGGACGCCCGAACGTCGGCAAATCCACACTCTTTAACCACCTGACCGGATCGCGCCGCGCGATCGTCGGCGACGAGCCCGGCATCACGCGTGACCGCCTCTATGGCGAAGTAGAGTGGTTGGGCCACCATTTCCGCGTGGTGGATACAGGCGGAATCATTCCCGACGATAAAGATTTCATTCCATCCGAAATTTTCCGCCAGGCGAAAGTCGCGTTCGACGAAGCCGCCGCCATTGTCATGGTGGTCGATGGCCGAACGGAAATCGCTGGTCCCGATCGCGAACTGGCCCGCTTGCTGGCACGCACCGGCAAGCCCCTTTTTCTCGCCGTCAACAAAATGGATTCCGACAAACAAGACGTGCTGCTAGGAGAGTTTCACTCTCTCGGCATGCGGAATGTCTTCCCGATTTCCGCCGAGCATGGGCGCGGCGTCGATGATTTGCTGGATGGTTTGCTGAAAGTAATCCCAACGTATAAACAGACTTCCGCTAAAGCCTCGGAAGAGGGTGAAGAAAAGATCGGCGAAGATGTTGACGAGGCAGAAAAAGAAATCCCGCACGAAATAAAAGTGGCTATCATCGGCCACCCAAACGTCGGCAAATCGACGCTTCTAAATCAGCTTACCGAAAGTGATCGCGCGATCGTCTCTCCCATCGCCGGCACCACGCGCGATTCGATTGACGAGGTCATTCAATATCACGGACGCAAAATACGTTTCATTGACACCGCCGGAATCCGCCGTAAAGGTAAGACGAGGCTGATGGCGGAGAAACTTTCCGTCGTCATGGCGCGTAAAAATATAGAAGATGCCGACATCGTTCTGTTCATGGTGGACGCGACCGAAGGCGCCAGCGGACTTGACGCCAACATAGCCGGCTACGCTCACGAGAGCGGCCGCTCGGTGATTATTCTGGTCAACAAGTGGGATCTGATTGCGAGCGGAGAAAAGCGCGCGATCAGCCAGTCAAAGACCGCGCGAATTCAGGATGCCAAGCGCCCACAAGACCGCGCGCTCTACGAAGAGAGGTTGCGCTACGGTCTTAAATTTCTCAGCTATGCTCCGGTGCTTTTTCTGTCGGCCCACACTGGCAAGGGTACGGAGAAGATTTTGCCGCTGATCGAGAAAGTTGCCGCCGAACGCCGCAAGCGCATCTCGACTGGCGAGATGAACCGCTTTATCAGGAAAGTGGATTTCGATCGCGCTTCAGTTCCGGTAAGCAAGCGCGTGCGCATTCTGTATATGACGCAAGCCGGAGTCGCGCCTCCAACTTTCGTGCTCTTCACCGACCGCGCCGTGAAATTGCACTTCTCCTACCAGCGCTTTCTGGAAAATCAGATTCGCGAAGTCTTCGCATTTACTGGCTCGCCGATCTGGATCAAAAACCGCGCCCGCAATTCCCCTTAAAAACTCTGTCACCTGAGCGGAGTAATAGCTCGGCAAACCCGCTCTGGGCGCGGTCGACATGGCTTTGAAGCGCACATTCTTACGTAGGACGGCTGCTCCAACGGGATTTGCCATGTCTCTATTCTGGCGCTGCTTGCACTAAGTGATTGTCGCCTGCGATTGCAACGTTCTGTCATAAATCCAAAGCGCGAGCGCAGTTGCAAGCCCCACAGCTGTGACGGACCACCAGATTCGCGCTGGCTGGTGCGCGACTTCTCCAAAGTGGTGAACCAAAGTTCCTCCAAACCAGCCACCGATTAACGATCCGAGTCCAATCGGCAGGAATGCGAAGCCCATGTATGTGCCTTGCTGGCCAGGCGGCGCGAGTCGCGAAATGTATTCGTAGTAACGGGGAGACTGAATAATCTCTCCCAGCGCAAGAACGAACAGAGACAACACCGCTGCCCACAACGTAGGCCTTAGAGCCAGGATGACCCACGAAAGAGAAGTAATCACCGTCCCTAAAATCACAGCCTGGAAGGCGGGAATTTTGCGCGTGAAGAAATTGATAGCGAGCGTCAGACAGATCACGGTAAGGCCGTCTGTGACGAGAATGATTTCGACATCCGCGCCGGAGTTAATGTATCCGTGAATGTAGCCTGGCAAGCTGATGTACTGCTGCCAGAACACCACCCAGTAGCCGGTAAAGAGCACAAGAAACCACATGAAGCGGCTGATACCCGCGAGCACCGCAATTAGAAATACGCACCACACCCACCAAGGCACGCTATATTGCGGATAGATCAGCAGCGCGATTCGCAGAACGAGCGCGATGAGCAGAGCGGGTAGAACTAATTTGTAATTGCCTAGCACAACGCAAAAATTCCGCGCCACTGTCGCGATCGATGGCGGCGGAGCGTCACCCGCTTTTCGCGGCTCGCGAAAAAAAAGAATGACGACAAAGAACATCGCGAAGACGCCAATGGCAGCGACGCGATAGACGTTCTCAACTCCCAGATGGCGATGTGCCCACGAAGCAAAGTAAGGGCCGAGGGCCCCGCCGATGTTGACCATTGTGTAGTAGATCGAATAGCCAATTGAGCGCACGTTCTCTTTCGAAGCCCGCGCCGTGGTTCCGACGACGCAGGGCTTGACCATGGAGACGCCAAGTGCCGGCAAGATGAGAATGCATCCGACGAAGAGGCCAAGCGGCAGCGCGTTACGAACCGGAGCGAGCCAAGACGCGCCAATCGATCCAATCAGAAAATAAGCGGCTGCCAGGATGAGATAGGCTGTGGAGAGAGCGCGGCGAAAGCCGAGCCGGTCTGACACTGCCCCTCCAAAAATAGCGAGGAACCACACCATGCCGCCGAATAGCCCAGTGAGCGTGCCAGTTTGTTCGGTCGAAAAATCTAATTTTTCCTGCAGGTAAAGAGCGAGAGAGGCGAACGCGCCGTAGTAGGAAAGCCGCTCGAAAATCTCAGTAATGTTGGCGACCCAGAAGGGCCGCTCAAACCCGGTGCGAATTTCTTCAAGACGTTGGGAAAAGCTCAAGCAAGTTCCGATCGTGTGAAGTTGTGTGGCGCGGGCATCCTCACCCGCCTTTCCTATCCCAA
The DNA here is from genome assembly GCA_043749775.1 of Acidobacteriaceae bacterium. Taxonomy (GTDB): domain Bacteria; phylum Acidobacteriota; class Terriglobia; order Terriglobales; family Acidobacteriaceae; genus Acidiflorens. The sequence goes on from JAYVCW010000153.1 coordinate 22,418, forward strand.
CGTAATTGCTCGTCGTAAGCGGTGATGCCCGAAACGCGAATCACTTTATTTCGGCTAGATTCGCCGGAGCAATACTAACGGAGGATCGGGATACCTTCAAAAGCTTTGCTAAAAAAATCAACACATGCCTGATTGCCTTGCCGTTCGGCGGGACCGGCGGGAATCGAAACTTTTAGAGCATCGCTAATGCCACCCGCCGATTCATGAAGCTCGATTATGGGATGGGAGAGGCGCGCTTGCCGAAAATTGCAGTGCCCACGCGCACGCAGGTCGATCCTTCTTCAATCGCGACTTCGAAATCGTGCGACATTCCCATGGATAAACCTTCCATGCCGACCCGCTCCAGTTTGCGTGCCGCGACGCCGTCTCGAATCTTTCGCAGCATTTGGAAATAGGGTCGAGCGTGTTCTGGATCATCGCTGTACGGCGGTACTGTCATCAGTCCTTCGATCTGCAAATGCTCCCATCGTGGCGCGCCTTGCAGAATTTTCTGCAACTCTTCGGAATCCGGTGCGACTCCGTTTTTGGCAAGCTCGCTGCCGACGTTGACCTCGATCAGCACAGGCAGAGTCTTGCCGAATACTTCCGCGGCGGCGTTCAACTTTTCCGCCATTCGTACCGAGTCGACGGTATCGATCGCGTCAAAAAGCTCGGCAGCCTTCGCAGCCTTATTCGTCTGCAGGTGGCCGATCAAGTGCCATGACGCATCCGGAAGATCCTTAAGGGCTTCGAACTTGCCGGAAAATTCCTGCACGCGATTTTCGCCGAAGACGCGCAAGCCCGCGCCGTACGCTTCACGGATCCTCTCCGCAGGAAATGTTTTGCTCACTGCCATGAGCGAAATTCCGGCAATGCTTCGCCCAGCGCGGCGGGCGGCTGATGCGATTCGTTCCTGGACTTGGACAACATTTTCTGCGATCGACATGGAAAAGATGCGCTCATTTACATTTGGCCTGCTTCGCGTGGCCGCGGGCGCTCTTGCATCGCCCCCACGCTAAACCTTCAAGCCAGGAGTTCTCTCCGTTACATCATTCCCACAGGCGGGGCGGGTTCGTTCGCATCTCCGGCGCTCGTCATCGGAATTCTGATCATGATTGCGGCCAGTGCCGCCATGACAAAAAGTCCGAAGAGATACGAGGGGTTGGCGAAGATTTGCGGGATGGTCCAATTGCGGGCTTTCGCGACCGCCACGATTCCCGCCCAGACCAAGCCCATCAGCGACTCGCCTACGATGAGTCCTGACGCAGTGAGCACGCCGGCGTTTTCCACGCGCGCCAGCTGTGCGGGGTTAAATCCTCGGCGGCGAGCTAGCCAGTCGCCGAGTGCGCGGAAAACTCCACCCATGAAAATTGCGAATGTAGTCTCGAACGGCAAATACATGCCTACCGCTACGAGCATGGGGCTGCGTACCTGCATCAAGATCATGCCGATACCCATAAATATTCCGACCACGACCAGCGGCCAAGGCATATTGCCGCCAACCACGCCGACGGCCAGGGTCGCCATCAGTCCAGCTTGCGGGGCGGCCAACTCGCGGCTGCCAAATCCGAAAGATTTGTTCAAAAGAGCGAGCGGGAAATACATGACCATGCTTGCTACGACAACCGCGATAAGTTCCGCGACCTGGATTCTTCGTGGAGTACCACCGAGAATGTAACCGACCTTGAAATCCTGCAACAATTCGCCGGCAACCGCGGAGGAAACGCAAACGACCGCAGCCACGCTCAAGACAGCCAGCACGCCTGATGTTCCCGAAACGCCAAGCGAAACCATGAGCAGCGCGGCGATGAGTAATGTCGAGAGCGTCAAGCCGGAGATCGGATTATTCGACGATCCGATGAAGCCGACAAGGTTGCCAGAGACCGTGGCGAAGAAAAATCCAACGATGATCATTACCACAGCGGCGAGAATGGCGGGCGCGACCAAGCCCGTCATATGGACGTAGAGGGCTGACATGGCTACAAACATCAGCGCAATCAAACCGAAGACAGCCTTCGAGCTCATATATTGCTCGGTGCGAGAAAGCTGGGCGCGCTGGTCCGCCGTCTGTCGCAGGTCGCTGATCGCTTTGCCGAAGCCCGCAGTCAGGCTCTTGCCCATCTTGAATAAGGTGTAAGCCGCGCCCACGAGCATTCCCCCTACCGCGATCGGACGCACCACAAACTTCCATACGGAAATTGCCATGGTCGTCCAGTCATCAGCACTGCCAGCGGGTAAATATTGTTTGAGCTGAGGGCCGAGAAAATAGATCAGAAGAGGAACCATCAGGCCCCACGCAAGAACCCCGCCTGCAAACTGTATCGAAGCCAGCCGTAATCCGATAATGTATCCGACTCCTAGATATGCTGGGCTGACGCTTGGCGCGGCAAACGTGCTGCTGCCTCCTGCAGCCACAATATTTTTACTTCCGGCAAGGCCAAGCCGCACTTCGCTGCGTCCCAGATTTCCGACCGCAAAATGAAAGTCTTTGCCCGCTGCAAATAGCCCAAAGCTGCCGAGAATATAGACAATGCCACCTACGCCGATATTCCAGAAAAGATATTTGGCCGCCTGCGCGCCGCGCTGCCCCGCCTTATGAATTTCAGAGGCCGCCACAGATTCCGGAAAAGGCAGCTCCGGGTCTTCCACCATCACCCGGCGCACGAGCGAAATGAAGAGCACCCCGAGGATGCTCCCGACCATGATGAGCGCGGTCGATTTCCAATAAGAATCGAAGGACCAGAACGATGGCCAGACTCCTGCAAGCACAAACGCGGGAATAGTAAAGATTGCTCCGGCGGCTACGGATTCGCCGATAGAGCCAGCGGTTCGAGCAATATTCTCTTCGAGCAGTGATCCTTTCCATGCCCGCAGCACTGCCATTGAAATCACAGCCGCTGGGTAAGTCGCGGCGATGGTGATACCGGCCCGCAGTCCAAGATAGGCATTAGCGGCACCGAGAATGACCGTCAGAATCAGGCCAAGGAAAATGGCCCGAAAGGTGAGTTCCTTCATCTCCATGTTTTCGGGAACGTAGGGTCGATGCTTGCGAATTACGCCGGGCGCATCGCCTGCGGGAGTGCTCATGAGGTCCTCTCAGTGAAGCAGAATTTCATTACAAGGTCATACTTCTCTCTCACACTTTCCCTTCATATTATGGGACGGCGCACATTACCACGCCGTCATACCGCATTACAAGTGTGGCACGGGCGCACACAGGCCTCGCGACAAAAGGCGCGCCGGGTGCGTTCTCCAGTCGAAAGCGTATTTGTAGCGGAGCGACATTTTCTGGAGTAGAATCCGCCTCAGCAGAGCAAGTGCGGTTCAGTCAGGGGGTATTTATGACTCCATCGGCCAGGCCCAATCGAAGCCGGTTTTCCGGCGAGTTTCAATGCAGTGCTTGCGGAGGCAGAAAAGCGTATCGCTCCCAGCCGCGCGGGCTGTTCGAAAAATACGTGCTTCCCATTCTCATGCTTCGACCCGCGCGATGTGAAGGCTGCGATCTTCGCGGATACATATCGCGCCGAACATATGTCTTCGAACGAACTGCGTCCACGCCCGCGTTGACCCAAAGAAGGCAGCCCACTGGTTCTGACAGTCGCGTTGCGTAGCCCATCACGCGGCAGCTATACTTAGCCTGTGGGGCCCGGCGAAGCGACGAGACTTCTCGGGTGCGGAGGCCGTCTTCAGCAGTAGCGGTAGCAGTTCTGGGTTTCGAATACGGGCAGCCCAGGGCCAAGCGGCGGATCGTCGATTGCCGGAGAGTTCGGCAAAGTACAGATTCGTTGGCTTAGCCAAGCGCGCGGCTGCGACCATCTTTTTCACTTGTTTTCCCGACGACTGCCGTATTTGTAGCGCCCCTCTCCTCGAAGTTTCCCGCCTGCCGGTTTGCCAGAGTTGCATCGCTTCGATTCATCCGCTTTCAGGAGAATATTGCGCGGTCTGTGGCGAAGGTCTGCATCTCTCGTCCCTTACATCCACTCTGGGGGAATCTGCTCTCGCCGCGGAGACACGCTGCGGCCTTTGCCAACGCAAGGATCCTCCATTCGAGCGCGCGGTTGCCTATGGCAGTTATGACGGACCCCTTCGAGATTTAGTTCACTTGCTCAAATTTCAGTCGATTCGCCCAGCCGCCAAGGTTTTAGGGAGGATGCTTGCGGAAACCATCGTCGCGCTCGAGCCTTCGATGCCGGTTGGAAAAATTGCTGTCATCCCCGTTCCACTTTATTCGCGGAAGCAGGCGCAACGCGGATTTAACCAGGCGGAGACGATCGCTCGCATTGCGCTGAAGCAGATGCGCCTCTGCGATAGATTTGAACTGTGTTCAGGAGTGCTGACGCGTCGCCGTGAGACCGGCAGCCAGATTGGGCTCACACGCCACCAACGGCGGGAGAACCTGCGTGGTGCGTTTGCAATTACTGATCCAACGCGGATCGCCAAGCGCGACATCTTACTCATTGATGACGTATTCACTACTGGCACCACCGCGTCCGAGTGCTCCAGCATTTTGCTTCGCGCCGGTGCGGCGAGGGTCTGGGTGGCGACCGTTGCTCGTACCCTGAAGCTCTATCACTCGGAGTTGTTTTTTGTTCGGGAGAATGCTTTGGAAGGCGTTGCTGAAGGCGAGCGACGAGAGTTTGCGGAAGTTGCAGTCAAGCTAGCGAGCGCATAGGGCGCGGGGATTTCCATGTCGTTGCGAATGCATAATTACGGTGGCGCCACGCGGTCGCACCTTCCCCCTTCGATGCTCAGTGCGGGCATCCATCAGGAGAGTGACGGCCATGCCCTGCACCTGCCCGTGCTGGTGCTGAATGCTTCTTACGAGCCGATCAACGTTTGCGCTGCGCGCCGGGCTATCGTACTGGTGTTGAAGGGAGTCGCGATGACGGAGGAAGAGAACGGCCACTTCCTGCACGCCGCTCGGGTCGCGATGCGCGTGCCTTCAGTGATCCGGTTGCTGGAGTATCGCCGAATCCCGCACCAGTCACGCGCTCTATCGCGAAAGAATATTCTGCTGCGCGACCGCAATACTTGCCAGTACTGCAGCGAAGCTCTGCCTTCCGGCGAACTCACGCTTGACCATGTCATCCCGCGATCGCGCGGGGGACTTTCTACCTGGGAAAATTTGGTGGCGTGCTGCCATCCCTGCAATCGGCGCAAAGGCAACCAACTTCCGCACGAGGCCAATATGAAGCCATCGCGCGAACCCCGCTCCTTCAATCTCCACACCAGCCGTCACATCATGCGCTTGATGGGTCACTCGGACGATAAGTGGAGAAAATACCTTTTCTACTAAGTTCGTACTCAGTGATCTGACTAAGTGTCATCCAGAGCAATCGCTCTTAACTGTTAAACGCAGTCACAGAGAGTTCTCCGGGTGCGATCCCCGATGAGTCGAGACATCCGGTTAGAATTGCGGCTTCTGCGGCTCACTGCTGTCATTTTCTCCCGGCTTTTCTCCGGGCTTCGCCGGAGCTTTCTTCACTTCCTGTCCTTCGTAGATGATCTTCGATTTCGAGCCGAAGCGGCGGTAGTTCGAGTACTTGATAATTTCGCGGATCTTCACGCCTCCGCCTGAAAACTGGAGGGTATCTTCAGCCCGCGTGTAGGTGGGGAACCAATACTGTCCGTCAATTTGTTCGCGCCAGGTCGTAAACTTGGGAAACAGATTTTCGCTTCCCTTCTTCTTCTTGATGTCGGGTACGGTCTTGCCATAGGTCTCCACGATCTGAAAGTCATGATCGTCGACCCAAATGCGACCCTGAAAATATCTTTTCTTTCCGACAATCTGTTTCGGAGCAATATCGAACACGTATGTGCTCAGTTCATCTTGTTTCTGTTGCCCGACATACAAAATGTCGTACTCGCCGATCTCGTCCGACGTCAATACAAAGGGTAGGCGGTTTTCGATATCGTCAAAATCTTCCTGGGTCATCGAGATCCGCTGCAACGACTGTTGCGGAGCGAACACCACGTTTTTTGTCTTCCTCCCCTTGTCGTCGAACGTCACGTCGAAGACTTGCTGGTAGGTTCCGTCGGGTGTGTCCCCGTCGAGCGTCATTACCTTGACGTCTTGGCGGTAGGTGTACTGATCGCGCGCTTCTTTGAATTCCTTTTCTTTAGTGGAGAAGCGCCTGATGATCTCCTGAACCGAGATTCCCTTGGGCTCCGACTTATCCAGCTCGCCCTGTTGCGCGAATGCACTCGAAGTAACAAGTACCAGCAAAAGTACGCTGACGACAAAAGCACAATGAAGAGGAGCGGACGGGAGTACACGCTTGGGGTGGAATCTCATAATCACTATCTTATCGAAAAGGGACACGGGACGAACAAACCGGATGAACAATCCACACAACAACAGCAGCCTCCACCCTCAGAGCCGCCGTGCAAACAGCTCTTGGACGAGGGTGGAAGACTGCAGTTCTGCCTTACTTAATTCGATGCACCGGCAAGCGAAAAGAGAGCAAGATTTACTTTTCTTTACTGTTCAAACAAGACTGTTGCGTCAAGAATTTTCGCTACGGGCATGCCCTAGACGATGTTTTACATGCTTAGTGGTAATTCATTGGCAGTACGGCTCGCCGCTTAGGCAAGAGTCAGTCAGGACGCCGCATCTATTCCGAGCGTGGTGCCGCAGAATTTTTCATCGCCATTTCCATCGCCCACTCAACTAACCCCGGGAACAACTGGTAAAGCTTGATAACGGGAATCATCGTCCAAGGCACCACAACTTCCCGCTTGCCCGCTCGATAGCCGCGATAAGTGGCCTCGGCTACGCGCTCGGCCGTCACTCCCTTCACCTGCTTGGGACGAACATTGCCTTGGCGATTCGCGACAACATGTTCGCCGAAACCTGTGCGGACGTATCCCGGACAAACCGTGAGCACGTTGATGTGATTGCGCCGCAGCTCAAGTCGCGCGCCTTTGCCGATGGCGTTCATTGCAAACTTACTGGCGGAGTAAATCGCCATGTACGGTACTGGGAGATGTCCCGCCACGCTCGAAATGTTAATGATGGCGCCACCTCCGATCTCTCGCATGGCCGGCACCACTGCCTGCATAGAGGTAATTGCGCCGAAGAGGTTCGTTTCAAAGAGCTCGCGCAACGCGGCCGGTTCGACGTCTGCGACAGTGTCGCGAATGCCCACTCCGGCGTTATTGACCCACACATCGATGCGTCCGAAGGTATGCAAAGTCAGTGCGAGCGCGTGCTCGATCTCTTCGCGCTGACGAACGTCGCAAGACATGGCGAGCGTTCTGTCCATAGACCCGAGACGTTGCCGGGCAGCTTCAGATCGCTGAACATCGCGGGATAGTAGTACTACTTTCGCCCCGCGCTCGAGGAACGCTTTGGCGATGGCCTCCCCGATTCCCATGGAAGCTCCGGTTACCACGACAACTTTCCCGTCCATCTCCATGGCGACTCTTGTATCGCGTAAGGCAACACAAGTCAACGTTTGATGAGTCAACGTTTGATGAGGCCGCGAAATATCACGCTGCATCGTTTAACTCGCGAGCGTCTTAATTGCCAGCGTGGAAACGGATTCGCTTTATGGCGTAAACTCGTTAGCACTGGAGGCATCCTGAGTCTGCTGTTACCCATCTTTCCCCTTGAGTTGGTGCTCTTGCCAGGAGTACCGCTGCCTCTGCACATCTTTGAACCGCGTTATAAAGAGATGATCGCCGAGTGCCTGGAACAGAAAAAGCCGTTCGGAATCGTGCGCGCCTCATCTGAGGGGGTGGCCGATGTCGGCTGCACCGCGGAGATTATGGCGGTCACGAAGAAATATGACGATGGCGGCATGGACATTCTGGCCCGTGGAGTCGAGCGCTTCGAGGTGATCGAAGTGAATGAAGATCGCGCGTTCCTTCAAGCCGAAATCGCAGTCATGGAGGATGAACCCGATATGGCTCCGACGGAAATGGTGGCGCAAGCTGTCCTCCTGCACGCCGAGATTGCAAAGCTGGCCGGAGAAGATCCTTCAGGACCGGAAGAAGATGCTCGCAACCTTTCGTTCCTCTTGGCGGGCTCGCTGCCACTCGACCTTGATTTCAAGCAGAGTCTCCTGGCGACTCTCTCCGAGGCGAAACGCCTCGAAGCGGTAGTGGGGTATTTTCAAGCCGTTTTGCCGGGGCTGCGGAGAGCGGCGAAGGCGCGCTGGAATTAGATTCGCTGCAAGTTTCGACATGCAAACGCTTGCATCTTCCGCCCTCACCGTGCATCTTTATTGACATGCCTCAGATTCAAATTCCGTCTCCCCTTCGCCAGTATTCCGGCCAACAATCTACGGTAGACGTTGCCGGGAACACGGTTGGAGAGGCGCTAACCGGTCTCATCACCCAGCATCCCGAACTGAAACGCCACTTGTATAACGACGACGGCAAGCTGCGAGCGTTCGTGAACGTGTACGTCAATGACGAAGATATGCGCTACCTGCAGAAGGAAGCGACCGCTCTGAAAGACGGTGATACCATTTCGATCGTGCCTTCAATCGCGGGTGGACGCGATGCGATATTCATTCTGCGCTATTCATGACGAACTAGCGCCCGTTTTTTCCTGGTTTGTT
>JAYVCW010000154.1:0-2667 GCA_043749775.1 Acidobacteriaceae bacterium
CCAAAGCGTCCCACCGGCGATGCGAAAGTCTTCTTTGTCGCTCCGTAGTGTGATGGTGTCGGCCGTATAGGTCTGGAGCTTGACGGCATCGACTCCCACTTCTTTCGCGGCTTTGAGAATGCGGACTGCCTGATCGAAGTCCTGATTATGATTTGCGGAAAGCTCGGCGATGATGTAGGCAGGGTAACCCGGGCCTATGGCGCGGCCACCGATGCTGAACGGTAACGGCATCAGGAGCGCACCTCTTCGATTATTCGCGTCGAGGCTTCCGCCGGAGTGAACGGCGTTCGTCTGCCACTGCGAATGATTTCGAGCGACTCTTCTCCCTCGTTGAACAACAAATCCAGGAGGCAGGCATGCGATTGGAACGGAGAAAAGTTCTGTCGATATACCGGATGCTCATAGTGCTGAAAGTAAACCTTGACATTGCGGTCGGTGAGGATCGCGAGATCCTGCAACAGATAGTCGGCGGAGCCCAAGGGAGAGATATATACGTCCGCGGATAGTAGATTACAAATTTCCGCCAATAAGTGTGTTCGCTTTCCGTCGACAGCAAGCTGAGAGGAACGGACAATCGGTGTCTTCAGACGCAAAGCCCGCATCAACCAACTGATCAGAGATACGTTTAGATCAGCGAGCCGCAAGTTCGTTGCAGACGAACGCAATAATTCTTCGAACGTTGGATAATATTTCTCGAAAAACGGGCACCGACGGTAGTTCAATTCAATGGCGCGCAAATGATTCCGCCAAAATTCAGGTTCGCGGATTTCGACATCAACAATGCGCTGACTCAATTTTCCACGGAATGCAGCCGGCACCGTGATCCACTGCAGGCCCGACGGAGTCTTGATTCGGTTTCTTTGCTGCCACGACTGCTTCTCGAACTGCACAGTGTCAAGCAAAACGAAGTGGTCGACTTGATCGAGCAGATCGAAATATCCAAGCCATGGCAGATAGGTAGGTTGGGCAATCGCGATTTTCATGGCCTGCCCTCCGATAGAACGTAGCGCGCTGTGACCTTTTTAAACCCGAGAGAACTCCACAACTCGGCCGCTTCCGTCCGGCCTTCGATTACTTCGAGTTGAACTTTGGATGGCGAGTGAGTCCAAAGTTCCCGAATCGCTTCCCTGGCGATCGCCTTGCCTAAGCCACGGCGCCGGAACTCGGGTGAAACATAAAGCTCATAAATGGCGCCAATTTTTCTTGGAAGGAATCGATGTTTTTCGAGACCGAACAAAATAAATCCGGCTTTCGCCTCGTCGCCGAGAATCCAACGCAGAAAGAAATCAGGGTTCGAGAGAATGGAGGGAAAATAATGCTCTCTCCAATCCTCAGCTGGAACAAAAGAGCGGTTCAATTCTGAAAAATGCTGCACAGCCATGCGGGTGAAATCTTCTCGTTCAAAAGGTGCAACTGGAATCATTCGCGCCGTCATTCCGCTTCCAGTCTCTGCATTTCACACACAACCCGTGACGCGCCACGACCATCCACCAGGGATTGGCCGAGCGTAGTCATCCGATTGCGAGTTGGTTGAGAAGTTGCCAGTTGCTTCAGAGCGTCGATCAAGCATTTCGAATCAAAATGCCGCGTTTCACCCAAGTCGATCGCCGCTCCTCGTCTCGCCAACTCTGCAACCACTTTCGCTTGCACGATATTTCTAGAATAGCTCAAGACCGCGCAACCCTTGGAAAGCAACTCCCATAGTGTGCCGCCAGCGGCAATGACCGCGAAATCCGATTTCTCCATGATTTGCGCCATATTTGGCGGGTTGGATTCGAACTGGAGATTTCGCGCTCTGAATTTTTCCAGCTCATTAGGCCGGACGTATCCCGGACCGGCGACAACTATGATTTGGAAATCTTCGCAACGGGCGAGCGCTTCGGCGATTTTCGGCGTCAAATTCTCCGGATCGCTCCCGCCGAGCGTCACAAGGATCTTTTTACCATCGCTCCGCATATCTGTCTTCGACGCAGAATTCCCAAACTCTCGACGCAGCAAGATGAAGCGTGGGCCCATCATAACCTGCGCATTCGATTTGCGAGCTCTATAGGGGGAGGGGCCTTCCTCCAAGTTCGGATTCACGATCAAGCGAACAGGGAATGACTCTCTGTTAGCAAAATCATCAATCAGAAGGATTCGAATTCCACTGGCGCAAACGCTCTTCAGGAAATCAGCAGTGAATCGGTCGCCGTCGATGGCTATCCATTGCGCGCCCATGCGTTTCGCGCATGCCACCGTTTCGACGGCATCTTCTGGGCTTCCAGGCGACGCCGAGATTTCAGATACCGTTACTGCTCGACCCAACACAGTCGGAGTAAGTGCATTGGGCAATTCCGCTGCGGCCAGATGCGCTGCACCGCCGGCGTCTTGCCATGCCTCAGCAAGTGCCAGACTGCGCATGACGTGTCCGGTTCCAATCGCGAGACTGGCATCGGCACGGATCAGAAGTACACGCGGTTTCATGGTGTGATCGGCGATTATCGAACCTTGAATGATTATCGAACCTTGAATACCGCTTGAATGACCTCTCCTTCGAGATGTTTTTCCGGATGCGAATCGTTGACCCAAGTCGCCAGCGTCTTACAAACTTCAGCATAGATGCTCAGGGTTTGTTCGATGGCGAGCGGGTCGTGCGCCCCTGTCATGTTATGGGTTGCCAACAGCAAG
>JAYVCW010000155.1:0-2058 GCA_043749775.1 Acidobacteriaceae bacterium
TGTACAAGCGCCGCCACCAGCAACGGCACAAAGAAGATTCGAAGGATCGTCAGCAGATTGGGGATATTCATCCAGTAATAACCACTATAAACCGCCAGCAGCTTGGTTACAAGACAGCCGCGGTCCGCGCAGCGATTCCGCAACCAAGTCCGAAGAACCTCCCAAACCCAGTGAAAGCCTGAAGATATCTGCTTTAAGGTCGGAAACGGAGATTCGCATTGGGGAAATTTGGCTTCAAAAAGGCCAGCAGGAAGCGATGGGGCACACCACTGCGCCGGCTCATGGCGGGGGGAAGTAGAAGTAGTAAAGGTCTGGAAGCGTGAGGTAAAACGTGGCGATCATGGCGACCGAACTTCGGGATTGAAGTGGTTGTGGATTTCCGCAGCCATCACTTTTGCCCAAAACTCTTCGGACTTACCCTTTCGACGTGCGGGCTTCACGTTGAGATACAAAAACGCGTGATATAGGATGAACGCCAGAAACGTCATCAACAGGAAGCATTCGATGGCGTTGGACTCATGCGTCATGACATGATCGGCGGCCCAACCATTTACAAGCGCATTGAAGCCATGATTCTCGATATCCCAGCGCTGGTGCCCGAATCCGACGGCTCGCTCCACGGAAGCTTGCGCCTGCGGCAGCGTGGTGGCCCACACCCAATCGCTGATTAACTGCTCGTCCTGTTTGTCGATTTGACGCTTCACTGTATAGGTTTCGAGCGAACGAATGACTCGTACGGGAACGTTCACTTCCGGCCATGAGGTTAAGTCGGGCAAGTCCCACCATTGGCATTCGCGCTTGCCAGAGGTTCCTTTCACTGGCGGCACGAGATCGAAAAGCCCGGCGGCATCCTGGTAAAGATTCCGGCGTTCATCCTTGAGGACCACCAAGGCATGCTTGTGGTATGCGAGCAGAAGGTTGATGAAGCCGGCCTGCAAGTACAAACCATCGGCCAGCACCAGATCGAATGCGCGCGGATAACGAGCCAACACGCGCTTGAGCAAACGGGTGGCGGTGACGACTTCCCCTTCGCCGGGAAGTTGCGGCTCATGATCCAACGGTATGCGCAGAGGTGCGCGCCCCGCGGGCGCCCCCGTCACCAGCAGTAGCGTCACTTGCCGGTGGTAATATTCAATGCGGTCTCCGTTTGTGAAATGAACGGTCCGCTCCAAACACCCGGCGCAATGGCGGCGATAGCTGACATGGCTTTCGTGGCCGTCCACAATGGCCAAGGAAATCCCGCGATTGTCGGGTAGGGCTTTGTTGCGTTTCAGGCGCTGGTAGGCTTCATGAATGGCCTCCCGGAGCGGAACGGCATCCATCTTGGAGTACACACGGGCCACAGTGTCGGCGCTGGGCATGGGTGCGGCCAACCATTTTTTCCAGAACCGGGAATCACCCGACATCTCCAAAGCGTTGAGGCTTCCCATCCGCGCTAAGAACATGACCAGGGCCGCCTTGGCCACCACCAGGGTAGGAATGCGTGGTTCCAGCCGGCGGTCGGTGAAGGTGGGGAGGACCGCGGATGTCAGACGGATGATCTTTTCGGAATAGGCGAGCAGACGGCGGAGAATTTAGGGCTTCCTTTCCAGTAGACGTTTCCATTCCAGTTCGGAAACGATTTCGATGAGGCTCTGCATCTCCTGATAGTCTTTTACGGCTAGGCGCTCCCGTTCCTGCCAGGGTTTGGGGAGGCAGTTCTGGCGCAGTTTGCCGTCATGGCTTTGCACCAAATATATGGAAGGATGCAGTAGTATGCCGTCGGCGCAGTGACAGTTGGGCTTGCCGCACTTGGTCGTTCGATCGGAAAGAGTGCCGCGCACGAACAGATGACTGGAGGCGAGTTGAGCGATGCGCGAACGGGAACTGCGCTCGGCGTCGGAGAATTTAGAGCGGTGAATAGGCTCAACCATGTCTTGTAATATATATTATACAAGACAAGAGCGGAAAGCAAGAGCAAAAACACAATGCGAAAATGCTCATGGATCAAACGGGGGCTAAAACAAAAATAGAATCATATATTTGCGTGGTTAAAAAAAGTTGGTTGCGGAATCGCTG
>JAYVCW010000156.1:0-24579 GCA_043749775.1 Acidobacteriaceae bacterium
GTATCTTTACGCTGCCGACGATCCTGCAGATGTATCCGATCCCAGCGGACGGGAAGCCTTTGCGGACGCTATTACTCGCTATAATTTCACGCTCTCACCTTGGGTGGTCCGTGGATTGACAGTACTCGGAGCCGCGATTGCCTGTGATTACATTTTGGACGGGAGTAAGACCGCTGCCTATCAAACAGCCGGTGCATTTGGGACGGTCGATCTGGTCGCCCCCTGTTATTGGAGGGGCACGAAGGCGGCGGCTCCGCCCGTGGTTATCCCGGCTCCAACGCCGGGCACTCCGGCAAATCCCTTTCCGCCGAGATGCGGACCACTCAATAATGCAGTTCAGGCTGCAAAGGCTGTGGCTGGGAGCTTGGGCAAATGCACGTCGGGAATGTCCACGTGGGAGCTCACTGTCAGATACGATGCATGGGTAGCGCTGGCAGCAGCTCGCGCTCAGCGCGACGCTCCTCGAACTATGCGAGTATCCTACGTATAGCGGATGGGGGATCTCAGGATCAGGTCCGGGGGATACGTTTGGGCGAGCCTTCGACAACATAGATCTCGTTCAGAAAGAGTTAGAGCGAAGGAGCAGTGGTTGACACCTCCTTCCGCATTGACCCAGACCTCCGAAAAAAGTTCGGTCGTTATACGTGCCAAACAAAGGTCAAGGTAACCTAACCCAGCCATGCTTCGCATGGGGTGTAAGGGTGACACTGATTACCGACTGACTGCGGAGACGGTCACGGCCGATCCAACGGGGCGGAGAACTATACCTATGACGCAGTCGGCAATCGAAAGACGCTGACTTCGACTATCCCGTCGCTCCCAGGCAGCATGTCTTATTCCTATGACGCCAATGATCGCGTCAGCAACGACACCTACGACGCAAACGGCAATACCACGTCCTCCGCCGGAATTTCGAACAGCTACGACTTCGAGAATCGGATGCTCACGCACGGCGGCGTGACGCTGGCCTATGATGGCGACGGCAACCGCATCTCGGAAACCGTGGGCGGCAGCGCGACGAAGTTCCTCGTCGACACGCTGAACCCAACTGGTGAGCCTCAGGTACTCGATGAATTAGTCAATGGTGCCGTGACGCGCACTTATTCCTATGGCCTCCAGAGCATCAGCGAAAATCAGTTCGTGAGCGGGTCGTGGACGCCCAGTTTCTATGGGTATGACGGGCATGGAAGTGTGCGCTACCTGTCCAACAGCGCAGCTTCTTTGACCGACTCCTATGATTACGACGCCTTTGGAATGCCGATCAGAACTGGCGGCACCACGCCGAACAACTATCTCTACAGCGGTGAACGGTCGGATAGCAGCATCGGCCTGTATGATCTGAGAGCGCGCTACTACGACCAGGCAACCGGCAGATTCTGGGCGAGAGATCCGGTACCAGGAGTGGCCTGCAACCCGCTAACCTATAACCCGTACCTGTACGCCAATGACGATCCTGTGGATTTGGTGGATCCCGACGGTACTCAGGCGATGATTGAGTACCTGCTGCTTTATCACTGGATTCAAGGTTTTCAGGTGCATGTTCCGCGTATTAGCCGCAGTTGTCCTCTTGGCTTTTGCCGAGCTTGCTGTCGCAGAGACGAGTTCCGGGCCTTTGGATCGACTTCGGGCTCACGTCCCCGTCGATTTGATCAGCGGAGTCCCTGTCTCCGATATAGCCGGTCACTATAGCAGTCATCCGAAAGAACTAGGCCGTAGCCCACTCAGCGGGAACGACCTTTACCTTTTCCCAGACGGTAGTTATCTATATCTGGAATGGGCCGATGTCGAACCCCTAACCGTCCGCGACAAGGGAACATGGACATTCTCCAGTAGTAAGGTCCAGTTGAAATCTGATCCAGACGTAACCTGGGATCCTGGGGCCGAACGAACTTACTTGGTTGTGCATCGCGAGTCCAAACCCGCAGAGGTTTTGCTAATAGGACTCGGGCGTGCCCTCTCCTACTTCGAGGAGAAGGCCGATGACGATCCCAATTTCATGCTCCTGCTGGTCGCCAAAACCCGAACTGAGTCTATCCACCAGAAGTCTGCTGCGCGAATTAAGGCGAAGCTGATGCGAGAGGGGTGGAAGCCGGAATACTTCCGCGCATCGGAGAAATGAGACTCCGGCGCAAACCGTCGAAAACCTGGCCATGCCTTCGGCAGGGGGTGGAGGAGTGTCGCGGTAGGGATACGGATTGCTCCGTACCCCGACAATGATTATCGACTGACTGCGGAGACGGTCACGGCCGATCCGGCGAGCAACAACGGAGCGGAGAATTATACCTACGACGCAGTCGGCAATCGAAAGACGCTGACTTCGACTATCCCGTCGCTCCCAGGCAGCATGTCTTATTCCTATGACGCCAATGATCGCGTCAGCACCGACACCTACGACGCAAACGGCAACACCACGTCCTCGACGGGCATTTCAAACAGTTACGATTTCGAGAACCGGATGACTGCGCACGGGGCGGTGGCGGTTGTCTACGGCGGCGACGGCGACCGGGTGAGCGAGACTGCGGCGGGAGTTACAACGAAGTACCTAGTGGACAGCCTCAACCCTACGGGCCTGTCACAAGTGCTGGATGAACTTGTGAGCGGCGCGGTCACGCGGACATATGCGTATGGCTTGCAGCGCGTGAGCGAGAATCAACTTGTCGGCAGCACATGGACTCCGAGCTGCTACGGCTACGACGGCCACGGAAACGTGCGGTTTCTGACGAACGCGGCGGGCGCGCCGACAGACACTTATCAGTACGATGCGTTTGGGATGCCGATTACCAGTACTGGAACAACGACAAATAATTTCCGCTACAGCGGCGAGTGGTCGGATAGCAGCCGCAGCATTCCGTGTCTGTGATCACGCTCGACGTAGAGCAGTAATTATGGTCCTGCGAATCCCACTCATACGTTTTTAGCCCAGCGTTAATACAAGCTTCGTCACCGACGCCGGGGGGAAAGAGTGGGTGAGCGCGCGACCCTTGCTTTCTACCGGCTTGGTTTGCGGACTCACCACATTTCGCTGCTCGAACGAGTTGTGCGCATGAATGTCGGAGTGAGTGAGCGTTGTGGCCGTACCAGTTTGAATGCTGGCGCCGCGCACCACAATCTCCGTTTCACGGGCAGTGCTGACATCGGGATTCACCGCCGTTAAAACAAGTTGCTTGTCGTGAAGCGAGGCTGAGCCCCTCAATCCCCAAAAGCGGGCCGGCTTACCATCGCGATCATAGGTTACGTCCCGTGCGGAAAAAATGGTGCGCAGGCTCTGCCCGCTCTGGTGATCGGCGTACATGGCGAACACATGACCGACCGGCGTCACGCAGAACTTGTCCTCATGCGCGAGATACAGACTGTTCAGGCAATTGATCAGCTGTGCGCAATTGGCCATTGCGACTTTCTCAGGATGGCGATTGAAGATGTCGAGCGTCATCCCGCTGAAGACTGCGTCTCGTAAGGTCGGGATCTGCTCGAGTTGGTTGGTTGAAGTGGCTTCGCCTCCGGGACGGTACCAAGGGCCCCATTCGTCCACCACGAGTTTGATTCGGTGCTCGGGATCAAGTTCGCCCATGATCTGCCAGTGTCCGGTGATGAGGCCCTCCATCCGGTCGCCTTCGCGCAGAAGTTCATACCAGTCGACAACGTCAAACTTGAGGGCGTCACCTTTGCCCTTGACCCAATCCTGAGTCGCGCCGCGGCTCAGATTCCAGGCGTAGTGATGAAGCGCCATCCCATAGATTGATCGCAATTGTCCTTTCCCCGTCTTCAGGATTTCTTCCAGGAAGCCGCGCGTCCAGTTCCAGTCGTCCACATTCGGACCGGATGCGATGAAGGATGGTTCCAGATGAAAGCGCGGGACCCATGTTGTCCAACGGCGAAACTCGGCCGCGTATTCCTGAGGCGTAAAATTTCCACCGCATCCCCAGCTCTCATTGCCGACGCCCCAGTATCGAACATTAAACGGATCAGCGAATCCGGCAGCGGCGCGCATATCCGCGAGCGTGGTACTGCCCGCGGGCGAGTTACAGTATTCGATCCAACGGTAGAAGTCCTGGGCGGACAGACTGCGCACGTTAGCCGCAAGATACGGTTCGCTGCCAATGAGCTTACAGAACCGAACGAATTCATTGGTGCCGAACTGATTGGGGTCGTACTTGTGGCTGGCAGGAGCGCCGGGCGCCTCCTCGTCCTGCCAGAAGTTCGTACGGCGAGGACGCTTGTCGGCGGGACCGATGCCATCTCGCCAGTCGTAGCTGTCCGCGAAACAGCCGCCCGGAAAGCGCACGACCGAAGGCTTGATCTTGCGCATTTCATCGACCAATTCCTTCCGGATGCCATGGATGTTGGGAATTTTGGAATTCTCCCCCACCCACATCCCGTCGTAGACCACCCCGCTGAGATTCTCTGTGAAATGCCCGTAGATGTTGTTGGAAATTGTGCCCAGCGGTTCGTCGGGCAGAACCTCGACACGAGCACCGATGTCAGCGGAGTCGACTCCCGCCGCAAAAGGTATACAGCGGCTTGCCAACAAAGCACCAGCTCCTACGACAGTACTGCGAAGGAATTCTCTGCGTCGGACCATTCTGGCCTCCGAGTTGTACTTTAACCTGCCGTTGAGATAAGTGTATCTACGAAAAACCTGCAGCCCGGTTTTGCGGAGAGCACCGCTCAACAGTACAGGAAACCCCCTATTTTTCGGGTAAACTGGCCACGTATGAGCAAGAATATTTCAAACAGCTTTGTGCCGGCAACTTCCTTATCCCTTCAGTGTTCTAAACAGTAAGTCTACGAGTAGCTTGATCGAGGGACGTGAAGTTCGAAGATTTTTGTTGTACTGTTAGAAATTCCGGCTAGCATACTCGGACCATACGAGGGTTGCGAGCCAGAAAAGAGAAACACTAAATGCGTATCAATCGCGCTGTCTCCTGGTTCTTAGTTGCGTTTGTAATGATGGTGGCTCTGAGTGGTGCATCGTCTGCACAGATCGGCGTGGGAATTTCAGTCCGTATCGGCCCCCCACCACTGCCAGTTTATGTTCAACCGATGTGCCCTGGGAACGGTTATGTCTGGACGCCCGGCTACTGGGCATGGGATGACGACGACGGCTACTATTGGGTGCCTGGCACATGGGTGCTTGCTCCCGTGGGAATGCTGTGGACACCAGGCTATTGGGGCTGGAACAACGGTCTCTACGCATGGAACGATGGCTACTGGGGATCGCACATCGGCTTTTATGGCGGCATCAATTATGGTTTTGGCTACACGGGTGTAGGTTTCTTCGGCGGATATTGGCAGGGCGACCGGTTTTTTTACAATCGGAGCGTGACCAACATTAACGTCACCAACATAACCAACGTCTATAACAAGACGGTCATCAACAACAACAATACCCATGTCAGCTTTACCGGCGGTCAGGGCGGAGTCCGCGCTCGGCCTACCCGGGAACAGCAGGCTGCGGCTCATGAACGTCACATGCCTCCGATCGGTCCACAGGTTCAGCACATGCAGGCCGCTAAGGGCAATCGTCAGCTGTTGGCTTCAGTGAATCATGGACGGCCGGCGGTCGCTGCGACCGCGAAACCGGGAGACTTTAGCCGCGCGGTACCGGCACGGGCTGCTGGCGGAGCTTACCATCCACCGAAGATGTCGGCGAGAGAGGCGGTTGCTAGTCGTGCCGGAAGCTCGAATCGCACTCCAGAAGCGACTAACAACCGATCCACCTCACCGAATCGAGGCCCAGCTTCGCAGAATCGAAATAACACTCGGCCAGAAGTATCGCGTGGAACTCCATCAACAAATCACTCCACTGAAAATAGGCTGAACGGGAATAGGCCAGGGGAGAACCGGACGAATGCGAATCCGAATCGGCCCAGCGAGACCAGGCCTAGCAGGGAAAATCGTCCCGAGCCTTCATCGCGATCCTCGAATCCACGTGCAGAGAACGCTCCTATGCGACAGAATGATCGTCCGTCAAGTTCGACTCGCCGAGAGAGTGCTCCGCCTCCGCATGAGTCTCGCCCACCACAACGAGAAACTGCGGCCCCAAGACGGGAAAGCCCGCCCCCTCAGCGCGAGGCTGCGCCGCCACGCCGGGAAAGTCCGCTCCCTCCTCAGCGATCCGATCCCAGGGGAGAACACAAGCCTCCGAGCAGGGGGCGATAGGGGATAGGGGAGTGAATCAACTTCCGCGCCAGCCTTCTAGCGACAGGCTGGCGCGGTCGCACATCGGCGCGCGAAATCGTCCAAGGCCACAAGGATGTCCATCCACCTGGATTCGTCAAACGGCGAGGGCACGATTTTCACAGTCCATTTGCCGCGCATTACGGCAGTTGAAGCGGGCTATGGGGGAAAACGACTGTTGCTCCCGCCATACTGTAGCGTTGTCCAGTCTGGGCCATTGACTTTCAAGCTACAAACTTCTAAGGCCAGGGAAAGTCCTCTCTAGCCGCTGCATAATTTAGTGGCCGCTAGCTCACGGGCGATAACAGTGCAGCACTTCTGCGAGAGACTGAACCGCTCCTGCCGTAATTGCCCCGCGGCATAACCTCGCTTTCACTTTATTGACTATTCCTCTTGCTCGTATTCGCGGCCCCACGCTGCTCACGAAATTCTTCCTGTCGCATGGATGCGCCTTAAGAAAGATTCCGTTGCAAGGTCGCGCGATCCAGTTCGTGCTCCCACCGAGCGATCACGAGTGTGGCTACTCCGTTTCCAACCATATTGATCAAGGCGCGGAACATGCTCATAAAACGATCAATGCCCAGGATGAGCGCCATGCCAGCGACTGGAATGCTGGGAACAACCATCAGCGTGCCAACCAGCGCGATAAAGGCGGCACCAGAAACGCCGCTCGCGCCCTTCGAGGTCAAAATTGCGACGCCAAGAATAGTCAACTGCTGCGACAGGGTCAGATGAGTGTTGGTAGCTTGCGCTACGAAGGTTGCGGCCAGCGTCATATAAATGCTGGTTCCGTCGGTGTTAAAGGTATAACCGGTCGGCACGACTAGACCAACCAACGGCTTGGAGCACCCGAGCTTTTCAAGCTTTGCCATTAAGCTCGGCAAGGCCGGCTCTGAAGAACTTGTGGCCAGAACCAGCAGCATTTCCTCCTTGATATACAGGAGAAATTTAAAAATTCCGAAGCCGGCCACCCTTGCGATTCCTCCCATGACGATGAGTACGAAGAGCGTTCCCGTGATGTAGAAAGTGGCGATGAGTCTCGCCAAGGGACCGAGCACACTGATGCCATATTTCCCGACTGTGAAAGCCATGGCGCCAAACGCCCCGATGGGCGCGAGCTTCATGAGAATGTTAACGATTCCGAAAACCAGGTGAGTCAACACTTCGAAAAAGTCGACCAGAGGTCTACAGCGCGGACCTGCTGCGGACAATGCAAATCCAAACAGCACCGACACAAAAAGGACTTCAAGAATGTCACCTTTGGCGAATGCATCCACTACGGTCGCCGGGATAATGTGCATCACGAAATCGGACACGGACTGCGCTTTCGCCTGCCCCGCGTAGGAGGCGACTTCCCGGGTATCGAGAGTAGCCGGATTCGCATTGAAGCCTTTGCCGGTTGGAACCAGATTTCCGACGATGAGCCCGACAACGAGCGCCAAGGTCGACACAATCTCGAAGTAGATCAGCGCTTTACCGCCGACTCGCCCGACCTTCCCCATGTCCTCCATACCGGCAATGCCGGTGACCACCGTGCAGAAGATCATGAGAGTGATGATCATCGAGATCAGCCGGATGAAAGCATCGCCGAGAGGCTTCATGGCAATCGCTTTACTTGGACTGAAATGGCCGACTACGACTGCCAAAGCCATCGCAATTAACACTTGTACCCACAGGGTTGCGTACCACGCTTGCTTCTTGGGTACCGGAGTGCCGATCTGTGGCAACGGCGAGATCGGAGCAGTCAGACTGTCGGTCAAAGGTTCTCCTCAGTTTCGGGCGGGCGTCCGCTGCCATTGTATATGCGTAAAAAAAATAAACATGAAGGGCTTTTCATCTTGGAAGCGTGCCAGAAGCCTTGCAGGCGCTGGGCGAGGCAGGTGCGACTTACTTGGCTCAATGTTGAGGACCACCTTGCAAACGACATCTCGCTGGAGCAAAATGCCACGTGCATGTTGTGGCTCAGGGGCAGGAAGAAACTCGCAGTTTACGCGCCTTCACGCCCGCGCTTCTCCTTCTAGTCGTCTGCCTTATCATTAACTACATCGATCGCGGAAATCTCTCGGTTGCGGCACCGCTACTGAAGCGAGAGCTGCACCTCTCGTCATCGCAGCTCGGCATTTTATTTTCCGCATTCTTCGTAACCTACACAGTCATGCAATTTGTAGTGGGCTGGCTGGTGGATCGGTTCGACGTCAACCTGATTCTCTCCGCGGGTTTTGTACTTTGGTCCCTCGCCACGATCGTAACGGGAGTACTTTGGGGATTCGCGCTGTTACTCCTGATGCGGTTAATTCTCGGCATCGGAGAAGCGGTGGCGCTACCCTCCTGCTCGAAAATTCTTGCCCGACATTTGCCCGAGCATTATCGCGGTTTCGCCAGCGGCGCGATCATGTCGGCCTTGCGCTGCGGCAATGCGATTGGGACATTCGGAGCGGGCCTTCTGATGGCGCATATTGGGTGGCGGCCTGTTTTCATTGGCGTGGGACTTGTCGGCATGTTGTGGCTTCCGGCATGGCTGAAGTGGATGCCACGCGGTGGCAGCGACGTGAGTGCCGAGTCCGGTCTGCCGCCCACTGCCATTGAGATTTTGCGGCAGCGTTCGTTCTGGGGAACGTGCGCAGGTCATTTTTCGAGTAATTATCTTTTTTATTTCATGATGACATGGCTCCCGCTGTATCTCGCGATGGAGCGTCATTTATCCATGGCCGAGATGACTACGATCGCCGGTTTGTACTACACCGTCGACGCTTTCTCAGCGATTGCTTCCGGATGGATGCAAGACTTTTTTATTCGTCGCGGCTATACGACTACCGCAGTGCGCAAGTCAGCCATGGCAATTGGCTTTAGCGTGGCTGCTGTCGCCATCCTTGCTTGTTCAGCAGCCGGCTCGAAGGCTTATTTGGTGTGGCTGCTTCTGGCGGGAGTGGGGTGCGGATGTACCGGCCCTGGCCTCTTCACATTTCCGCAGACTTTGGCGGGCACACCAGCAGTTGGACGATGGTATGGCTGGCAGAATGGAGTTGCCAATCTCGCTGGCGTGCTAGGGCCGTCGCTTACGGGATTCGTGTTGCAGCGGACCGGCAACTTCCGAACTCCGTTTGTAATTACCTCTGCCATTTGCGTCATCGGCGGCCTGGCATGGGTATTCGTTGTAGGCCGCGTTGAACAAGTGAACTGGTCGCGGGCAAACGCCTAAGACGCATGGCCTCGTGGCGGCGGTTCGGTTCGCGACAAGATATCCATGCGATTGTAGAATTGCCCGGCGTGCTAGGACGCAGAGTCGTTGCCGGATTGCAGATGCCTACGAGTTGTTTAATGCGAATGTCTAGTGCATCGTCGGTTTCTTAAGCATCAGTTGAAATGCGATCTCAGCTTTGCTTGATGAGGGTTCTATGGGCCGGCGGCAGTCTCCAATTCTGAATAACAATAAATTGAAACTTGGTTTTTTCTCTCCTAACTGCTCCGGCGGTATGGCGGTCACAAGAGTTCCGGAGCGATGGGTGAATTCCTGGGAGAACAATATCAAGCTAGCGAAGCTCGCGGATGAGGCAGGGATTGAGTTTCTCCTACCCATTGCGCGATGGGTAGGCTACGGCGGCGAAACTGATTTTCATGGCAGTGTTTTGGAAACGCTGATCTGGGCAACCGGTCTTCTGGCGAATACTCGACGTATTAATGTTTTCGCGACGGTACACACTGCTTTCATCCATCCCGTAGTCGCTGCCAAGCAACTCGCGACTGCCGATCAACTTGGGCACGGCCGGCTTGGACTCAATATAGTCGCCGGATGGAACAAGCCAGAGTATGACGCGTTCGGAATCGATCTTCCGGAAAAGCACGTTGATCGATATGCCCTGGCGCAGGAGTGGTTCGACGTAGTCCGCGCGATTTGGAATCATAACGGCGCTTTCGACTGGAGTGGCCGCTTTTTTGAGTTGAAGGGCGTTTACGGCTATCCGCGCCCCTTCGATGGCGCGCCACCGATCATGAATGCGGCTGGCTCCGGCGAGGGCCGTGAATTCGCCGCGCGCAATGCCGACTTTCTCTTTGCTATTTCTGTCGACTTAGATAAGTCCAAGCCGGAAGTAGCGCAAATTCGAGAGGCTTCTGCGAAGCTTAGCCGCAATACAGGCGTGTTCACTTTGTCTCACGTCGTGTGTCGGCCAACCATGAAGGAAGCTCAGGACTATTACTATTACTATGCGAACGAAAATGCGGATTGGGGGGCGGTCGATAATCTGATGCGACTACAAGGGTTGCATGCGCAGTCTTTTCCGCCCGAGGCTTTGCGGTCGATGCGAGATCGCTTCGCGGCCGGACACGGAACCTATCCGCTAGTCGGCGATCCTGACACGATCGTGGCGGAGATCGAACGAATTCCGGCCTCCGGGTTCGCCGGTACGACGCTCAGCTTTGTAGACTATTTGAAAGAGTTCCCTTACTTTCGGGGTGAGGTCATACCAAGACTCGAAAGAAAAGGCCTGCGGGAGCGGTTTAGATCCGAAGCTGTTGCGGTCTGAAGCTGGCAAAATTACTTCATCGCGGCAAACCGTAGGACATGATTTATGACTGTGCATGACTCCGCTCAAAAGGCTTTTACTGAGATAGTGAGAGATCGTCGCGCAACTCCCAACTTCCTGTCAGATCCAGTTCCAGATGCCGATCTTGAGAAAATTCTTGCCGCGGGTCTCAATGCACCGAGTGCTTACAATCTCCAGCCCTGGCGATTCGTCGTTGTACGTGACTTAGCGAATCGAAGAAAATTACAAGTCGCTTCCTTGAACCAGCCTAAAATCGAGCAGGCGCCGGTGGTGCTCATCGCCTGCGCAAGCCTCACTGGCTGGAAGGAAGGCGATCTGGAAGAGGTCATCGCTCTCGCCCGAGCGAACGGCTACGGGGACGAGGTGCGATATGCAAGTTGGAGAAGGAATGTCGCAAGTTTGTTTGGATCAGAAGCGGGACCGATTGGCGGAATTGCACCTGATCTTGCTGTGTGGGGTAATCGGCACACGATGATCGCATTCACAACCATGATGTGGATGGCGGAAACTCTGGGATACGATACGGCTCCGATGGAAGGTTTCGATGAGGGAAAGGTGAAGGCCGCGTTTTCGATTCCGCCGGAGATACGGATTGTGGCTCTGTTAGCGATTGGCCGCCGGAAAGAGGCGGACAAGCTTTTCGCCGGGCGCTTCCCGATGAGCCGAACGGTCTTCGCTGAAAAATGGGGCGAGGCAATAACATTCTGATCGGCGTCTTACCCGTATTAGCCGTGTAAATGCGAATCGCCTTATGATTGCGAATTGAACTGCTGCACCAGACGAATTAAGAGAAATGGCAAAAAGATCGCCGCGACGGTAATTCGCAGTTACACAACGCTCTGCACGACGCGACTGATAGCACCGTTCGGGCTGGGGCAATCAGGTTGCAAGCCCGATCGGAGGGAAAAAAATAATCCGAGCAATTGCCCAAAGATGACATCAAGCACGGGTCGGTATTCGTCGATTACGAATCCGGGGTCGCCCAGATTCATGGTGTATTCTGCCAGGGGCTTGCGGATGACGCCCGCCCCCAAATAAACCGCCACTCGAGTTGAGACCAGCTTCTTGCTTTTTATTTCCTGAAGAAGCGTTCGCTCGTACGCTTGAACTCGCTCGTTTGAGGAAAGAAAGCAAACGAACAATGTGTCTGCGTCGAGAGCCGCCATGGGGCCATGGCGTAATCCGAGAGCCGACTCTGACATTGTGATAACCCGACCGGCGGTCAATTCCAATAGTTTAAGACTGCATTCTTTGGCAACGGCTCGGAGGGAGCCGGATCCGACAAAGCATGCCTTATTGAATGACTCTTTCGCGAGCGCGGCTGCGCAATCGGCAGCCACCGGAAGAAAGGCGTTGCCAGCGTCAACTAACTCCGTGAGCACTCTTTCGTATTGTGCCAGCTGTTTGAAGTTGGCGAGGCATTGTCCGAAGATAACCAGGTTAGAGAACGAGCTTGTCATCGCCAACCCGCGATCGTTCACGGCATCGTCGAGACAAATCCCAAGAACATTCGGATCTGCCGCGTGGTTACGAACCATCTTGCCATTTGGGTTACAGGAAACTACCAGGTGGTGGATATCCGGGCGGAAGCGGCGCGCCCTCTCCAATACCTGGACACCTTCCGGGCTGTCGCCTGAACGGGAAAATGAGATCCAAAAATACTTTTTGTAGGGAAGACAAAGCTCCTCGAAGTGAGTCAGCAGGTCTGTGCTCGGGACAGCCAGGACTTCGCACTGCCACTGTTCGCGTAACAATATCGCGAGCGACTGCCCGACGTAGTCTGAGGTTCCTGCGCCAATTAAAAAGACGGTAGGGCGGTCTCGTGGATCAGATGCCTCAATCCCAGCCGCGTCAAGAAATTCCCTGATCTCAGGTTGCCTTGTTCGAAACAAGGCAAATGTCGTTCGCCATGTGCCGGGTTGTTGTGCGATCTCTGCGGGCGTGTGCAGGAGGCCGCGACTTTGCTTTTCACGCTCGGGCAGGCTCAACAGATCAGCGAAGGCGCTCAACTTAGCAGCTCCTGAATTGTGGTTGCAGCTTTGAATTGTAGAAATAGTAGAGATAATCGTTGTTTCACGGCTGATACCAAAATACAGCTCCCTTTTCAATTTTGGGCAGAACGTAGGTTGTTCCATCATTGCCGACAACGCCTTCTATCGATTGCTCGGACCCCATGAATGGCAGAAAGACTCCGCGCCCCTGTGCCGCGCCGGCTATCGTTACTTTTACCGCGGTCTGGGCCGTCTGAACCGGGTTCGAGCCGCCCTTTAGTCCGGCAAAGTTTGCAAAGAATACATGTGGGAGGCCTTCGACGCGAGCGATCGACGTTGCAAGCAAGGGTGAGCCTGTCACCCGAACGGCTGATTGAGAAGACAGGGCGCCGAGAAATTCTCGTTCCTGGTCGGGGCTGATGGTCTCGAAATCTTTAGTTAACGACGCGCTGTAATCTTTCCCGGGGCACTTCACAAAGTGGCGAACCACATCGCTTTCGGGCAAGCCAGTCTGGTTTTCTCCAGTGATAATAAGACGATTACTCTTGGCGGCATAAGCACGAAGTAACGACTTCTCAGTATCGTCGAGCACGCGCACATCCGGCAAAACAAGTGAGCTCCCCTTGAAGTTCGATAAAGTTCGGGGCGTCACGATCTGGAACTCCAGATGCTTCTGCATGAGCAAGATGAGGATGCCGCGATAGGAAGATACGAAATCTTTTGCAAACAGATTGCGCGTTGATGGTGAGAAATAGACTCCGGTCGGAGCTATCGGATTTCGGGGCGAATAAAAAGTTTGCTCGTGGGATCGAATCCAAGAAAATATTTTTCTCCGGGTTTCCAGATCGTTTGATCCAGCCATGGAGTGGCCGGGGGCGTCCCAGAAGTTTGCTCCGGCCATAATTTCCGACATTGCCAGATTCAACATCGACTCACTGCGATCGACCGTCTTATCGCCATCCCACGAGTAGTTCAAAATCCAAGTAGCTTTCCCTTCGGCGAAGGCGCGGAAGGAATGCATCCCGGCCTGGTAGCTGAACCAGTCCAGCGGATTCCTGGACGAGGCCATGTGATCGCCACTGCCAAATTCATATTCGTGCGCGATCGCATCGACAACGTGATAAAGGCTGTAGACATCGGCTCCGACTCGAACCGCCTCTTCTTCCACGCCCGGATAAATCTCGGGGATAGTCATGATGGCCGGGTTGACTGACTTTGCCGTTTGATCGATCTCCTGCATGAAGTCAGTGAAAGTTTGAATCCTAAAAGCGACCCACCTACGGAAGTTGGGATCTGAAAAGTCTCCAACCTTTAGGTCTTTTTTGGCGTCTAGTCCGGACTGCTTGCGGAACGCGGCCACCGTATAGTCGTCAAAGCTGGCCCAAGTATCTTCCCAGCCCTCGAAATGCGTCATCCAGTACGGAATGTCAACGTAAATTCCGTCGATGCCGGAGCCGGCAATTTGCTTCACCCGCTCCATGTAGGTCTTGCGCCATTCGGGCGCATACGGAGTGACCCAAACATCTTCGTCGCCCGGCGCGATCCAAAACGCCGAACCGCCGCCGAAGATGGCTGGCTCGCCGGTGATTTTGCGCTGCAGCCAGTCGGGATGGTCTTTGGCTAGCGTGTGAAGAGCTTTATCTCCATTTGCCGTGATGCATTCCGTGCCGGCGATATATACGAATGCCTTGTTCCCGGCGGCGTGCGCCTTGGTGGCAACGGCACGAATTGCGGCCAACTTTTCTTCGGGATGATTGAAGCTCTCGTAACGCCCCGGAATATCGTTGTCAATCTCAATACCGAACACACCATCTTCTTGTGCGCTCTTAACAATCTGGTCGGCATTGTCGCTTTGCAGGCCATAGGCGCCGATGCGAACGTAGTTAGTCCAGTTCTGATTCGAGTGATTCTTCTGCTCGAAGTCTTGAGCGCACACCAAACTCGAAAGAAGCAGGACCGCGAATGGCAAAGCGATCCAATGACTGCGCGCGGGCTGCTTGATTGATTGCACGCAAACCTTTCTAGAATTCAAAGCGGATGCCGAGTTGTCCGTGGCGGGGCGTGCTGCCAGAGAGCGTCGATGAAATTTGCCCAAAGGTAGAATCTCCCCACAGTGTGTCGGGCGCGGCGAAGCGAGGAGTGTTAAAGAAGTTGAAAAATTCGGCGCGAACCTCGATTTTCATTCCTTCTTTTGGAACAAACGACTTCTCAAACGAAACGTCGAGGTTATGTATACCGTCAGATCTTAGATTGGAGAAGTAACGCGGAGCGTTTCCAGGTTGCTCGTAACCGATGCCGGTAACCGGATCAGCGCCGGCGTACCCGAAGCAATTTGAATTCAGCGTACTCAGCCCCGTTAGAGCCGCTCGATGCGCACTCAGGCCTGTGCTCGGATTGCATAGGACATCCGGTCGCTGGTTGCCGTCGTCGAGGGTGGGCTGCGACATTCCGATATTGATTGGCTGCCCGGATTGAAGCGTGACGATAGAGGAGATCGTCCAGCCGCCGACAACGGCGTCGACGAATCGATTCATGTTGGCGCCGATGTAGCGGCCTCGTCCGATTGGCGAGTCGACAACAACCGCGAAAGCGAGGCGATGGGTGGCGTCGTTGGCGCTGATCGAGTGTTCGGCTCTGAGATTGTCGAGTTCCTGCGGATTGTCTGAGGCTAACGAACCTATGAATGCATTACGGCCAACTGAAGAATTATCGGTTGACTTCGCAAGGGTGTAGCCACCGGTAACGCTGAGATAACGGCTGGCCCGTTTCTCGAAGCGAACCTGGAGGGCATTGTAAAAAGACGACGCTACCAGTAGCGGAAGGCCTTCAAAAGGTCCGTCGAACTGCGGGTAAGGCCGTAAGAGGTTAATGAGCGGAATTTGATCATTGTTGTATTGTGAGTCGGGCTCATTGAAGATTGCATTTGGCCCGCTGAACAGAGGCTGGAACGGATTGGCCACGGTATTGTGAAGGTCGTTATATAAGTTTTCCGTATTGTACTGACGCCGGATTGCCGACGGTATGAAGTTTCGATTTCGGGTCGTCACTCCGCAGCCGCATATTCCACCGGCACCGCCCCATGGCAGGTGTGTGCTGTGATTCGCGGAATAATCTACTGAAACCACAATCTGCTTTGGCAGCAATCGCTGCACACCCAGGCTCCATTGGTACTCCTCGGCGTTCCGCGCTTCAGTCGTTCCTAAATCATTCTGATTCGCGAAACCCCAGTTCGCCAGAGCTCCATATTTCGTCCCTTGCGGAGCGGGCAGACCTGCGGGAAAAGGATTTTCGAGCGTTGCGTATTGCGTTCCGAAATTGTCTTGCGAGAAGTAGACAACTCCGTCTTTACGAAAGGACGGTCCCGAATATTGGAAGTTTGTTGCAACGTCCATCCCGTAATAAATGCCTGCACCGCCTCGAACTACGGTCTCTGGCGTCAATTGATAGGCGAAGCCCAGGCGCGGCCCCCAATTGTTTCGGTCCACAGGTACACTGCGATGTCCGCTGGTGGGAAAGCGCGTTATACCTAGCAACGGCCCGGAAGTCAGTGGGAGCCCCGGTACGGTCACACCGCTATTGCCGGTGAAGTCGCTGTATTGAAGCAGATTATTACGTTCAGAATAGGGCGTGCTCCACTCATAACGCACCCCATAGCTAAGCGTGAGTTTGGAAGTGGCTTTCCAGCTATCCTGCGCGTAGAAGCCAGTCTCTTTCGACTTGTTAGCTACACCGGGATAAACCGCAATGCCGCCGTAGTCACCATAGCCAACCGCAATGTCGGCAAAGGGATTCCCTTGCGTTGGATCGAAGGCTCCAACGACGTTTTCGGTGACATCCTGGGAGAAATGAAAATATCCGGTGGGATAGGGAACCTGTTGAAAGTTATTAAAAAACTGGCGTTGCTCGCCTCCGAATTTAAAGCTGTGCTTGCCGTGGACCCACTCTAGCGCCGACGAATAGGAATAAAGAGTGTGTGCGAACTTTGTGTCGACGCAGCATTGGTCGAAAAGCGACGTCCAGGGCGAATCCACCAGAATTGCCGGCATGCGCGAGATGCCTTGATTCGCCTGATCTAACGCCGACGGGAAACCGACAGATGAGGCTGAGGGATATTTCGTGAACCCAGGCGCGGTTACGTATTCAACGGCGAGACGTCCACTCAGCAACAGCGTTGGCTTGAGCGTCCGATCGAATTGCAAGCTGCCATTTTCAACACTCGTCGTAGAGTTGATTCCGTCGTTAAATTCGCCGTCGCCCAACACCGTGGGAACGGCATTGGAGGCGTGGGCGTGACTGAAACGGCCCGCGAGATGCGAATTGGTGGAAAATTGTTCGTCTAGTTTCGCGTCGAACTGCAGCGATTTTGTATAGGCGCTGCTATTCGTGCGAAAGTTGTTCGTGCCATCAGCATTTCCTGGCTGATTAGGGAGCGGGTAAAGATTCAGTATTTGCGCTCCAATTGGATCTAACTGGGTGATGATATTGTTGGGAAATTGTGGACGGACGCCACTGCTATCCACTTGATGCGGATCGTAAATGTAATTGGGAACAATGTCGCCGCTATTGGGATCCGTAATCAATGTCTGGGAGAAATTCCCATTACGCTCTAGCGCGGTTGGAACTGTGGCGACGATGGGAACGGGATCCGTTTCTAATACCCGCTCCATGTCGATAAAAAAGAAAGTTTTGTTTTTGCGAACCGGCCCGCCAAGCGCGAAGCCATACTGGTTACGGGAATGATCGGGGCGGGCCAAACCCGCTTGTTTGCTGAAGAACTCGTTGGCATCAAGAAAGCTGCGCTGGCCGAACCACCAGCCACTGCCGTGGAGAGCGTTGGTCCCGCTCTTCAGAGCCATGTTCACGACGGTGCCGCCGTTGCTGCCAAACTCGGCAGTGAAGCTATTGTTTTGGACTTTGAACTCCTGGATGACCTCAACTGAGGGCTCGTAGTAGACGTTCGAGTTGCCGCCCTCACCTTGCTCGGGCGCGCTGATGAGTGCGCCGTCAATGCGGATTTCAGCCGTGGCATTGCGCTGGCCATTGGAAACGAAGTTTGTACCTGAGGGATAGTTGTCCGCGGTGCTCGAACCGGCAGTCTCGGTCACGCCCGCGCTGAGAAAGACCAAGCCGAAAAAATTTCGGTTGAGAAGAGGAATTTCCTTCACATACTGGCTCGTGATATCGGACCCGAGGGCGGCGCTCTCGGTGTCCAGCAGCGGCGCCGATTCAGTGACCTCCACCTTGGTGGAGGCGCCGGCGGGGCGGATGGTGAAGTTCAAGCTTGTTTCTTGCCCGACCGCGAGCACCACGTCTTTTGTTTCGATCGTTTGAAATCCGGGCGCCCCGACCGTGATGAAGTAGGTCGAGGGGCGCAAGGCGCGCAAAATGTAGGCCCCCGCACGATCAGTTTTTGCCGTCTGCGAAACGTTGGTGCCGTTCTCGGTGATCGCAACCGTGGCATTTGAGACCACGGCGCCGGATGCGTCCGTTACGATGCCGCGAATCTCGCCCTGGTAGCTCGCCTGCCCCAGCAACGCAGGCGTCAGTAGGGCAAAAATGCAAAGGCTGGAGATTAGGAGCCGGATAGGCAAATTGTTAACTCTCATGAGGTGCTCCGCACCGTAGGCTTTCGAATGCTTGCGTTTAGAAACTTTTACTTTCGTTTATCGAGACTGTCAAGTGTAAAATACTCACCCCTTGATCGCGCCTGTTCTCAATGAAGAGCGTAGATGATTGATCCTGGAAATCCTGGGCCGGGATGGGCGTGTCGTGGTGGGCCCGCTGGTGCGGTAATTCCGCACCTCCCAATGACGATTCGGAAGGACTTGGGCACCCTCCAAACCCATGGGCTTTCTAGAACGCGAGGCCTCTACTTCTGGTTGACCGCTTCTTTTCCGCGAAACTGCGCGAACATCCTCTCGGCGTTCTTGTGATAAATCTTTTCGAGGACCGCATTCGGGAGTTCCATGCCGTAAATCTTCCAGCGGCCCTGGCCGGGATAGCCCCAATAGTTGAAATATTCATCTGCGGTTTCGAGCCAGCGGAAATGATTGCGGTACATCGCTTCGTCCATTCCATTGTCGGTGCCGAACATGATGCGGTCTTGGTACTTCATGAAAAATTCACGAGCTCGGCGGGGCTGGCGACCTAGTTCAGCCTCGCGCGCCCCGAATTCAACCATCACATTTGGAAGCGTGTCGAGCAAGTGAGACACGTAATCGAGATTCTCTGGCCAGTTCGCGACGTGTAGAGCGACAAATGTGGTGTGCGGATGCTTGGCAAACATTCGATCTCGCGCGGCGAGAAGATTTTCTTTCGTAGGAAAATTTGGGCCATAGAAACCCCAGTCCGGACGCTCGGTCAATTCTTCGTAACGCTCGTTCTTATTGTCGATTGGGTGAAAGAACGCCTCGGGATCAGAGACGTGAATAGATACGGGAATCCCGAGCCGCCCACATTCCTCCCAGATAGGGTCCAGGCGCGGGTCGTCGACTGCCACCAGCTTGCCTGATTTGTCGCGGACCGTGAGGCCAAGGTCCTTCAATTGCTTTAAGCCTCTCGCTCCTCTTGCAACCGCATCATCAAGTTGAGCGACCATCTCTTGACTGAAATTCGGATCGTCGATCTTGCTGAAGTCGATTTGTGCGAAAACCATGAATCTGCCCGGATACGGCTTCACCATCTCGTCGATGACGCTTTGTAATTTGGCGCCCCACATGCCGGTTAGGATCACGACGGTTTTTACATTGGTCGCGTCCATGATCTCGACGGCTCGCTTGGGCTCGATGTGATCGTCGATTCTCGCGGCGTCATTTACGTGATTGTGCACATCGATCACGTAATACTTGGCACGATCAATGTTATGCGTTGGAGCGTGCAGCATGGAGGTCGGCTCAAAGTCCTTCAGCAGAAGGATCTTTTTTTGGTCTGCGTCGGGGGCCGACTTATAACCGATTTGCCCTGGGGTCTGGCCAGCGGTCTGGGCCATGGCTGACCGCAAAAGCGCGCATAGGCAGCAAGCAAGTATTATTTTCGTCGACATGGGTCATTCCTCTAATCAATTTCGCTTCTTGACAAGCATAACGAAACGAAAGTAGAAGTAATCGATCGAAATATATCGTAGTCGCTCTGATTGTCCAACTATTTCTATTGTCCAACTATTTCTAACGTTGCGATGGGATGAGGGTAGACATTTGAAGATGCCAGTCCAGCCGGAGATACGGTGCTGCCCTTCGAGAATGCGGGCTAGCCGCTTCTCTCCATTCGTGTGTTGCCTCGCACTCACTCTCGTGATGACGGAAGCAGTTTCCGCCGGAAGCCCGGGCGAGAAACCGTCTTTGACAGGCGGAGAAATTTCTGGCGGCCAAGATAGTACGAGCCATTTTGAAATCAAGAGTTCGGCGCTGCAGGTTGAATTTGATCGCAACTTGCACAGCCGCGTATCGGCAATGGAAGCTTCGAAACCTGCGCCGGTCACCCCCTTTTCCGAGTCGGAAACGGTGTTTGTGAATGGAGCCAATGTCTCCGACTTTTCCCTGAAAAATGCGGAGCGCGGCTCGGTTTCAGACGTTTTCGGATCGGGAGAGCGCTTGGTGCTCAAGGGAAAATCGGGCGATTTGCAAAAGAGAGTAGCGGTCACGATTTATCGCGACTTTCCTGCAATTGCAATCTTCGACGTTGAATACTCGAATCAGGGCAAGTCCCGGCTAGCAATTGGCGGATGGGCCAACGGCCAATACGTTTTGATCGCACATTCCCACGGGCAAAATCCGGCGTTCTGGTCTTACCAGAGTGGGTCGTACGCAAAGCGCCCGAATTGGACGCTCCCCTTGCATTCAGGTTTTCATCAGGAAAATTATCTCGGCATGAATGCCAGCGATTACGGAGGAGGAACACCGGTCATCGATGTTTGGAGTAAAGATGTCGGCCTCGCCGTCGGGCACATCGAACCGGGCCCAAGGTTGATTTCTCTTCCTATCTCGATGCCTGATGCGATCCACGCCTACGTCGGAGTGCACTCGAAGAAAGATCGCACTCTTGAACCGGGGGAAAATTTTCATACGCTAAGAACGTTTGTGTCCGTCCATCAGGGCGACTATTTTCGCACGCTGACTGAGTATCGACGTCTCATGATCCGCCAGGGCTTTCAGATGGCGTCCGCGCCCGAGAGCGCGTTCGGCCCGATCTGGTGTGCGTGGGGATATGGCCGCAACGTTCAACTTAAGCAGGTCTACGACACGCTCCCCACCGTCAAGAAGATGGGATTCGCGTGGGTGACGCTCGATGACGGCTGGCAGAACAACTACGGCGACTGGCGTCTGGACCCTAAGAAATTTCCGCGTGGTGATGCTGACATGAAAGCGCTCGTGGACCATATTCACGCCGAGGGTTTCAAGGCGCAACTGTGGTGGTCGCCGCTGAGCGCTGTACCGAATTCAGAATTGCTGAAAGACCATCCGGAGTACGCCTTGCTCAACAAAGATGGCTCGCGGCGCAAAATCTCGTGGTGGAATTCTTTTTATCTTTGTCCCTCGGTGAAAGCTGTCGCGGAATATCACAAAGCGCTGGTGCGCAAAATCATCAACGACTGGGGATTCGACGGGCTCAAACTCGATGGGCAGCACATGAACGCTGTGCCTTCTTGCTACAATCCCGCGCATCATCATGAACGGCCTGAGGAATCGAGCGAGGCGCTACCGGGCTTTTTCAAAGAAATCTACGATGAAGCGCACAATTTGAAGTCAGATGCGCTGGTTGAATTCTGTCCATGCGGCACCGCGTATTCCTTCTTCACCATGCCGCACTTCAATATGTCGGTCGCGTCTGACCCTGAAAATTCCTATCAGGTTCGTTCCAAGGGGAAAACGTTGAAGGCTCTGATGGGCGACAACGTTCCTTACTTCGGCGATCACGTTGAACTCAGCGACGGTGCAATGGACTTCGCTTCTACGGTTGGAGTCGGCGGCGTCGTTGGCACGCAGTTTGTCCTGCCGAATCTAGTCAAGAAGCATGACAAATTCGACCTCACGCCAGAGAAGCAGAAAGTTTACGAGAAGTGGTTAGCGATCTACAAAGACAAAATGCTTTCGCGGGGAGAGTATCTGGGCGATCTCTACGACATTGGTTTTGATTTGCCTGAGGGGCATGCGATACGAAAAAACAAGGCGATGTATTATGCTTTTTTTGCTCGCCAGTGGAGCGGGCCGATCGAATTGCGAGGGCTTGAAAACCGCGACTATCATTTGGTCGATTACGTGAACAACAAAGATTTCGGCACGATTCACGGCCCAACTGCCAAGATTTCCACAACATTCAAGAAACATATGTTGCTGCAAGCCGAACCGCGCTAACTCAATCAACTGAGGCGGGTACCGGCATTTTGGTCTCGAATGGCAGATCATTTTGCAAGATTATCGTCTGCCATCCGCACCAAAAGAGTTAACCCCACTGCTAATATGGATCGGCTTATCATTCCTACAACGATTTGTAGGAGGTAAGCGTATGGCAGCCAACCGGGTAGTACTTTATTTTGACAAGCAGGAAGACGCAGTCCTTTTTGCCTTAGCTGCCAGTTCGGTCATGTCCACGGACGGACCGGCGCGCGGGAACCGCGAGGCGCTCAAAGTTGCCGAAGAGATCTGCAAAGCCAGTCGAATCACGACTGACGGAGTTCTGAACATCAGGTGAAGGGCGGCACAAACACGATGATTCGAAAAGCTGCGCTGCAGATTGGGATCCCGGCGCTTCTCGTTCTCATAGCCTTGAATGCTTTTTTCGCGGTCAGCCGTTTAAAGCAGGTACAGCAAACTGCGACGCTGGCGCTTGAGAGCTCTTCGATTCAAGCGGACATTTCTGCCGTGTTGAGAGACCTGACTAACATGGAGACCGGCCAGCGTGGCTTTCTGCTGACGGACAATTCTGAATACCTGCAGCCTTACACCGAAGGTAAAGAGAAGATCGAGGCGGACATCGCGCGTTTGCGCGGAGCCTTGGCTGGCAGACCTGCAAAAGAACGCGATCAGGTTGCGCAACTCGACGAACTGATTAAGTCAAAACAAGATGAGATAGACAAGTCGATTAGTTTGCGGCAGCACGATTTCAGGCTGCGTGCATTCAAACTAGTCGCGACCAACGAAGGCATGGGTTACATGCAGTCGCTGCGCGGGATCTTAGGTGCGCTTTCCACGACTGAGACGACCCGATTTGCAGCGCTCGATAAGGATCGTGCTGCCATCTTGAATGAGGCTTTGCGAAAAACCTGGATGGCGAATCTGGTGCTTCTGCTGTTGACTGCATTTCTGTTTGGCCTGATTCACTACTATGGCCGCGGACTTGAGCACGAGGCTGCGAAAAGCAGGCAAGGCCTTGCGGTTCGCGATCTTCAGCTGGGAAGATTAACTTCCGCGCTTTCAAACCAGGCTCGTTCGAACACGTCGTCCATTGCTGCGAACGCCGCTTTACTTCTGCAAAATTATGGCGGATTCCTTCCGCGCCAGGGGCACGAATATGCCGAGCAGATCAAGGAAGCTTCGGCCCAGATGGAGCGCCTGAGGCAGGATCTGGTCGCATCGCAGGACACTTACAGCGAGAATCAGGCCGCCTAGCCTCCCTCTATAGCCAGCGCTTTCCTCCCACAGAATCTGAGTATGGTTGGGTTTCTTCGTAGCCATCCTGCAGCAAAAACGCATCCAAGTCCTCGGTCAAAGAGCTTCGATTTTCAAGAAGCGTGAAGACCCGGTAGAGGTCAGTGGCTTTCTCGCGGAAGAGAGGATTTTCAAAACTCCACATGCGTATTTTAAAAACAGGCCTAGCAGGTGTAATTGCGCTTGCGCTATCGGTAATCGCCGCGCCAGCCCAGATCCCATCGTCATCGTTCAAGGTGCCAACGGCAGAGATTTTTTCCGTTGCTCCCGCATTGAATATGGAGGCGAGTGCGCCCGACTCTGATCTGCCTCGCGATGACTCTTCTACAGCGCGTACGGAGTCAGGGCCGCATAAAGGATTTATGGGCCGCGTGGTCAAGAGAATGCTCGACGATCAGAAGGGCATGTATGCCGCTCCCTTCAAGCGCTCGAATATCAAGTGGGACGCACTTTTTCTTGCGGGCACAGGGTCTCTGCTTGCAACCGACCGGCGAATCGAAACTCATGTGCCTCATAGCAATTTCACGCTCGCCCAACGAACCTCGAATGCAAGTTTAGTCGTCGTAGCCGGGTCTGCGGGGGTAGTTTCTCTGTATGGCCTAAAGTCCGACAATGCCCATGCCAAAGAAGCAGGATTATTGGAAGTTGAGACACTCGCTAACACATTCCTCGTGTATGCCCCAATGCAGCTGATCGCCGGGCGAGCACGCCCCGATGAGGGCAATGGAAAGGGCGACTTCTTAAGCCACCATGCTTTCAACACTTCGTTTCCTGCTGGCCACGCAATGTTTTCGTTCGCTATCGCGACGGTTCTGGCACGGGAGTACCCGCGGCCCTGGTTTCGAGTGGTGGCATATGGAGCCGCAACGGTCGTGGCGCTGAGTCGGTTCCGAGCCCGCGATCATTGGGCATCCGATACTTTTGTGGGAGCTGGACTTGGGTTTGCTATCGGATCGCACATTTTTCACGCGCACTGCGATCCCGAGGTGAGCTCATCTTGTCATCGATAGAAGCAGATTCTGTCGGAGAGGGAATACCCGGAACTAACTTACGCTAGCAAACTGGAAGAGAAACCGGGTGATCCTGATCGCTTGCTCAGGGCGTATTCGAAGCTAAACTGGTCTTCAAACTCGGATGCACCCGGCGCTTCCAAACTGTTTGCAGTCAGAGTAAAGGGTAGCGCATCGGCTGTGGCGTTCATATCGGATAAACGCTGTAGGGACA
>JAYVCW010000157.1:0-2044 GCA_043749775.1 Acidobacteriaceae bacterium
TCTCGAAGTTGCTGAATCACAGCGCTGAGCGGAGCTTTGCCGCGGTTGGCTAGTGTTTGCGTTGGGGCGTCTTGCCTTAGGCGTTGGGGCGGCAGCCTCGGGGGCTGAAGCCCGGGAAAAAAGCGACGGCTTTTGTGGCACGAGTGAGCTCGTGCCCTTACCTTAAGTGCCCTACCTTAAGGCCGAAGCGTTCATATCAAACCCGCGTGGATCAGAAGCTGTAGTGACAGCTTTTGTGGCACGTGTGGACTCGTGCCCCACCGTAAGACCCGAGCGTTCATATCAAAAACTCATTGATCAGAAGCTGTAGAGTGACAGCTTTTGTGGCACGAGTGAATCATGCCTTACCCTTGGATCAAAGGCGTGCATATCAGAAACGCATTGATTAAGAAGCTTTTTGGGGACAGAAGTTTTTTTGTGGACATGAGCTTTTTGAAAATTCACTAGCCCTGTGCTTGAGTGGACGCGAACCCACGTTCCCCGACATTGCCGGTTAGAGCGGACTCACCATCGGCAGACGCGCCGCCCCATAGAGTCCCGCATCGCTACCGAGAAGAGCCCTTGTGATAATCGTTCTGTCGGAACCTTCCGGACCGACCTGCCCGGACGCGCCACTGGTGTCTGCGGCCGGATTATCTGGAGCGGTGGCGGCGTAAACCATCGAACGTTGACGGAGTTCATCGAAGATCACGGGAGAGAATGCGTCCCACGCGCTGGAAACGCCTCCGCCGATGACATACATGGGAAGGTTCAGCGAGTTGACCAGACCAGCTAGGGCGATACCCAGGGCGCGGCCTACTTTTCGGAAAATTTTCTTCGCTTCATCGTCGCCTTGAATGGCGAGATTGTAAACCGCTTTAGCGCTGAACTCCGCATCTGGATCCTGCGCGCGCGCGAGCTCGGACAGCGTGCCACTCGCGATCGCCTCCTTCGCCATGCGCACCACCGCGCTGGCGGAGGCATATTGTTCGAGGCATCCGCGATTTCCGCAACCGCAACGAACGCCCTCGGGCTCAATCGTGATGTGCCCAAACTCTCCCGCCATGCCATTCATGCCGTGCCACACCCGGCCGCCGAGAACCAGGCCGCCGCCTACGCCGGTGCCCAAAGTCAGAATGGCGAGGTCTTCGACGTCTCTTCCGGCGCCCAGCCATTTTTCTCCCAGGGCTGCGACGTTAGCGTCGTTTTCCAAAATCACGCGGGTCCCCAGACGCTCCTCGATTTCGGCGCGCACTGGCGTGTCCGTCCAACCTGGCAGGTTGGGAGACTCGCGCACCATCCCCGTTTTCATGTCAATAATTCCGGGGACCCCGATGCCAATGCCTTGTAGCGTTCCGGCGGAGCTGTATCTGCCGGATAGCTGTCGAATGGCGTCGCACATGTCGGTGATCACGCGTTCGCGGCCCAGAGCGACCTGAGTACCGAGCGTGATCTTCTCCAGCAGCTTTCCCTGCTCGTCTACGGCTGCGATCCGGAGATTCGTGCCGCCAAGATCTACACCAATGGAATAGTTAGACATAAGACTGTTCAGAGTATCACTGAAGATTTTTGCTGGTCGCGTCTGCGATCAGATAGATGCCGGAAACTCTGGGTACGGACACTGCGGGTCACTCGTTCGACCCTTATTTCTGGCAGTGCGGACAATAGTGGCTGCTGCGGCCCGTGATAACGATTCGCTTTATGGGCGTCTTGCAGACAAGACAGCGCTCGCCTTCGCGCCCGTAGACACGGTGCTGGAGCTGGAAGAAGCCCTCTTCGCCATCCGCCCCAACGTAGTCTGAAATGGACGAGCCCTTATGTTTGATGGCTTTTTTTAAGACCGCCCGCATCGCCAGATGCAGCCTGCGCAGCTCTTCACGTGTAAGGGACGAAGCGCGACGGCGGGGACGGATCCCCGCCCGAAACAAAGATTCATCGGCATAGATGTTTCCCACTCCGCTCAACAATTTCTGGTTAAGCAATGCGCTCTTGATAAACGAATTCGTTCCGCGAAAGAGTTTTGTGAATTGTTGAAGTGGGACGTCGAGAGGCTCGGAGCCGCTGG
>JAYVCW010000158.1:0-10479 GCA_043749775.1 Acidobacteriaceae bacterium
ACCTTGGTTAAGGGAACACCGAACAAGCTCTATCAGGTCGGTATGCACATCTTCTGCACTACCTTTCCCGCGACCTTCGGCCAGTTTCCAACTCATGGCGCTGGCAACGGTAGCTGTTTCACGATGACACGACAAGGTGTGACCAAAGCCGTGGTCGCGATCGAGATGGGAGTTGTCACTACTGACATCCACGGCAACGGCTCGCTAAGGGTCATTCTAGGCCCCATCCCCTCGGGCAGCTACGACCTCGAATTCACGGTGCGCAATGGCGCGGGTTGCAATCTGACGGGCGGTGGAGGAAATGCCGGGAACATATGCGAAGTGGACTTCCAGTCGCCCGGCCCCTTTGGAACCGGGACTACCGTTACTGTACCCTGATCTCCAGCAACGCGGGAACGACTCGTCTGTTTGAACATGGCAAAGTTGCGGGACAAGCGCTGGAGGCGCACAGAGTCTTCCCATGGCAATCGTCAAGTAGAAGCTGCGCTTGCTGAGTGCGGCACACCTTTACTTTTCGATTGCGTTCGTGGTCGCAGTTACTCCTACCATTAGGGAAGGAAGCCCTATCATCAAGCAGTGAGAATGGGCGCGAACACCGTGTGTACGAGTACCTGCGGTGATTGCGGCAATTCAACCGCTTGTGAGATGAGTCTGCGTCCGAAATAATCGCGCTGTATCAAAGGATGTTGTCATGCACGGATTTGAGCAGAAACGCCGATCCTTTCTCTTCAGCATGGGGGGCCTCGGCATCAGCCAAGTGTTGTCGCAAGACATCTTCGAAGCCCAGGCCGTATCGCGGCGAGGATATGTGCTGAGCGCCAATGAAGGCGAACATCTGGTTCATTTTCGTGACCATGGCAATATTTTTATCAAAACCGGATCCGCCACAGGCTCCGACAATCTCGCATTGGGAACCCAGCAAGTGACACTCGGTGCGGGCATCCCGATCCATAGACACCTGCAGATGGACGAGGCCTTCTACATTCTGGAAGGCAGCGGAACTGTCCTTCTCGACGATGCACCGCACTCTATTGAGCCAGGGGGAACGATATTTATCCCGAAAAACTCTTGGCACGGGTTTACTAATCCCGATCACGAACTACTTTTGCTGTGGGTTATGCAACCTGGAGGCTTAGACGGCTTTTTTCGCGAAACGTGCAATCCACCCGGCGTACCGCCAAAGCAGCTCACTCGGGAGCAGATTAAGGAGATCGCCCGGAAATATGGAACAGAATTCAGATAGTTGGGCGCTCCAGATGGACTGCGGAGTTACTATCGGTGGTAAATGCGCCGTGAAAATGGATGACGTGGTTTCGAGCGTATGGTCGGCAAACAAGAAGTAATTCATTTTTTCCGGCGGCGTAGGTCGTCAGGGGACTCGTACAGTAGCGCTAAGTTGCTAAGAGCGAATTCCGTGTTCGAAAAGATCCTGAATCGTCTTTAGAAAATGGGGTTGGCTCCGTCGCTTGCTTGCAAAAATGCGCAAGACCGCATGTCCAGTGATTTTAGCGAGGCATAGCAGCATGTCACTTTTGGTCCGGATGATCCCAACAGCAACGAACAGATTAAGAAACGCCGCGGCGACTATCTACCAGCCGTAGAAAATCCAATTCAAGAGGTTTCGTCATCCGAATTCCGGGCCCAAGATCGCGCACAGGGCCTCCGGTCGGCCCGGATAGGTATTTGGACCGCGGTACATCCGCGTCAGCGGGCGAGAGAAAGTAAATCCGCGGGAGGTGAGCAGGCTCACCACAAGATTTCTTGATTTCAGACAGTCGACCAAAAGAGTCTCGCGCGTTGACCGGGCGAGGAATAGCTCGAGCACATGTTGGGCCGACAAGTGATCCTTCGCCATCCACGGACCAAGATGGTCCGCGAACAAGCCATGCCTGCCGAACGCATAGCCATCCGGAACGCCTCCCCTGCGAATCATGATCGTGAAGTCCGGAGCATCGTCGTGCAGCGACTGGAGCAAGCTACTCCGATCGGCGCCAAAGGCTTCGCCATCAATCTGGAAGATGGATTCCAGATCCGGAGGCGAAAGTACTTTACCTGGAGCCTCTGCCGCAGCCGCGGACACATCGGCCGTGGAACCATCGGCTGCGGATCTCTGTAGAACCCAGCGTTCAATCTCATACTCCGGCACGAATCCCAACTTTTCATACAGTGATCTGCCTTGTGGAGTTGCGTCCAGCTTGATGGTTGGGATCTTGCAATCATCGAGGTGTTGAATGGCGGCTTCAAGAAGCTTCGTTCCAATCCCCCTACTGCGATATTCCGGGTCGACCAGAACCATCCCGACCCATGCAAATCGATTCTCGAATGAACTAGTGGTGACGGTTCCACA
This sequence comes from Acidobacteriaceae bacterium, assembly GCA_043749775.1. Lineage (GTDB taxonomy): Bacteria > Acidobacteriota > Terriglobia > Terriglobales > Acidobacteriaceae > Acidiflorens. Next base: position 2,348 of record JAYVCW010000158.1, read on the forward strand.
GATGTGCCCGTCGAGTTCCGCCACGAAGCAGCCTTCCGGGCTGACTCTGAGAAACCGTTCCCAGTCCGCGGACGTCTGATTCCAGCCAGCCTTCCGATTCAGCTGTAGTCCAGCGCGGACGTCCTCCATTGTCATGATGCGCAGGTGCATAGTGAGCGAGCTCCGGTCGAATTGTAAATCGATCTTACGAAGGTCAATCTCTCCGCTCATCGCAGAGTGTCAATGGAATGGAGTCGTAATGGCTTTCGAGAAGTGAGCTACCGGGAGCGGCCAGCGAATGAGGCGTCGATCCCGGTTAGGACATTTAGACCTTTGCGATACGAAGACGCAGGTTGCCGGGGCGCGCGCCTTCCAGTCGCAAAACCCCCTTGCCGTTCGATCGCTGCTGGAGCACCTCGGTTAAAACGCCCGGCAACACAGCAGCGGAGGAAGAGGATACGTTCGGTCCAATGAAGCTAAGCTCGTAGACCGTATGTGGTAGAAGGCCGGAAGCAATCAGCAACCTGCATGTCAGGTCCGGAAGCGATACTTCTCCGCCCTGGGCAGCCAACTCCGAGGCTGCGAACAAACCAAGTACGCCAGGCTCGCAAGCAGCGCCCTTAAAGTTGACTCCATCGATCAGTTCAATGCGCTTGCCTGTAGTACCGATCTTCCCGATTTCGAAGACATGAAGAAAGAAGTCCTCCACGGCGGGAACTGTGGGGCACACTTCGACTCGCCACGCGCCGGGCACAACATTCTTCCGGTTCGAAGGGAGAATTTTGGAGAAGTCATCGCCCCAAAAAGTCTTCCACATACGATGGAGCTTCGGATCCTCCGGCAAAGGGGCGCCCTCCACAGGTTCCAAAGGCCAATTTTCGCCACTTCCCCAAGGCCCGCCATGGTCGTCACCCGGGGTGTAGAATTCAGCGCCCGGGCCGCCGCGACGCGTGACGAGCCGGTCGCGAGGCAAAAGAGAATGCACCAGCAACTCTCCCGACCCTTCGCGGAATCGAAACGTCGAGGCATTTTTGAATTCGTTTCCCTCCACCGTTCCCTTCCCCGAACCGGAATCGATGACGGGCTTATTCACTCCATGCAACAACCAAGCCTTTCGGAAAGAAGGCTGGGAACTCACCACCCGATCGAAAACGATGAGGAGATCATTTCCAGGCACATAAAGAATCTCTCGTGTAAATTTTTTCAATTTTTCACGCGAATATGCGTTGGTGGCGTCGCCGAGCGCATAGTGATATTGGCCGGGGACGTAGTCGACGGCACGCATGGAGCCGATGTCCCACAAGTCTCGTGTGCGGTTCCATTCTTCCACGCCGCGTATGCTGTTCCAGTAGCGAGAGGAATCCATGCGTTGTCCCCCGTCATTGGCGGCGGGTACCATGTTTTCTGACCAGAAGAACTTTTCCGCAGGATCGTAGACCAGCATGGAATTGTGTGCGATCGTGCGGCGATAGTAATTCAGGTAGTGGGGACTCTCGGTGTCTGTGTAATCCGCACCGCTGTCGACCGCCAGATAGCCGCCGCAATAGATGGTGATCTGGTTTTGATCGAGGTGCTGATGCTTCGCGAAATAGGGCCCGCAGTCAAACTCGATCCACGTCGATTCCGGCTTCCATCCATCCCGCATCACGAGATGGCCCACTCCGGGAAAGTAGCGCTGACGCGGCAAGTCATTCTCGGTGGCGAGAGCCGGATCGCTCGGTGTGACTTCGGGATCGTCCCACAGAAATTCTAAAACCGGCAGCACCCATTCCTTCGGGAAGAATCCGCTCTTGCGCAGCAACCATGCGGCATAGGGATCTTTGAAACGATTGACCGCATAGCCGAGTACTGAAGTGTCGCGCGAATCCAAAATCGGGTATTCATTGTCCCCCTCTCGAGAGGGCGTGCCGTCTGGCAGCAGCTTGTACAGGTAAGTATTCCCGATGTTGCTGAACATGGGATAGTGATGAGCCGGATCGATTCCGGTCGTGGTTCGATGCAATTCGGCGGTCAGGGTCAGGCAAGCCCATGTGATGCGCATGTAGTCCATGGACTCGTGATAACTGCCCTCGGGCGAAACTACATTCGTGATTTCGAGAATATTTGTGAAGCACTTCGCTACCTCCGCTCGCCAGGATCCGCAACGATCATTACAGCCGGAATAACCTTCGAGTGCCGCGGCGACAAAATACGGCAAGGCGAGATAGCGCGCAGCGTAGTTGTGATATGAGAATTGAGCGGGGTCCGCAAAGTCAGCGGTGGCCAGCATAGCTGCCGCTCCATCCATCAATTCGGCGGCGATCCGAGCCCGAAGCGTCGGCTCGAATCCGCGAAATCCGGAGAGCCAATCAAATGCTAACGACCAACGAGCGTAGTCAACCCACGACCGCGACGGCTTCGTCCCCTTGCCGATGTGCCCGGCTCGCATTTGAGCCAGGGCCTGTTCTGCGAAACTGTCGTGATGAGTCAACAACCAGGAGAGGGCAAAGCCCTCCATGTCCTGCGAAGGACGCATTCCGCTTGCATAGCGTGCGCGAAGCAAGGCCAAGCCCGTGAACGGATCGGTGTTCGATATCAACAGTCGAGGATGTTGGAGGGAAGTTTGTGCTCTGCTTCTCAAGGGCCCAAGCAAAGCCGAAGCCGCTAAGGCTGTCATGAACTCGCGCCGTCTCATGCCGAAAGGGCTCCCCTTTGAATCGTCTCAACAGAATAATGCCGAGATAACGAGTATTCTCTTGTACACTGCAGCGCAAGTAACCGCAAGCATACGAAAGCAAACAAACGCCCCAAAACCAACGCGTTTGGGCAGCGAACAAATCCGCCCCGCGTTCCCCCCTGATAAGCTGGGGTTTTATGCGTAATCGACCTGGTATCTATCACTTTCTTTTATTTTCTCTCGTGCGGGTGTATAAAAGACCAGAAAGCTGGTTTGCACCGACGATACTTCGCCGGTAAGAGATTATTTACCTCACCATGGGCATCAAAGAATCGCGCCTTTTAGCCGAGCAGCGCCGGCGAAAAATCTTCGACCTGATCGATCAAAAAGGCCAAATCACGGTCCGCGAACTAGTTGAACGATTTTCGGTCTCGGCCGTTACGGCACGGGGAGACTTGGACGTTCTGTGCTCGGAGGGATTGGCACTACGATCGCATGGCGGTGCGATCCGCAAACTAGAGAGTGATTCGACTTCCTCAGCCAATCCAAGCCCCACTCAAGGCTATTCCGAAGTTGCCCGGATGGCAAAAGTCAGTGTATCGGTGGTTTCACGAATTGCGAATGGAACCGGACGGGTGGCGCCTTCAGTACAGTCGACCGTGCTTTCCGCAGCCCGTAAGTTGGGCATAAATCTCGCCTCCCTCACGAAGAATCGGACAATCGCATTCGTGTTAGGCAATCGCGATACCGTCAATGAGTTCCAGTCCAAAGTACTGCTGGGAGCCGAGGGCTACTGCGCTCAGCATGGCTGGGATCTGCAATTCATGTGTTTTCGCTGTGACCTTAATGCTCCTCAAGGAGCATTGCGTCTTCCCGAAGCGCTGATACGATCGAACCGACCAAGCGGCGTTATTCTTACCGGCACGCACTCCGCGAGTATTCTCGCAGCTCTTTCCGAAAAACAAATTCCCTTCTCGCTGGTGGGGAACAATATTGTCGGGGATTGGCGACCGGAACGGTATGACTGTGTTTTCACTGATGATATTCGAGGTTCCACCGAGATCACGCGCTATCTGATCGCTCAAGGACATAGAAATATTGTATATATCGGCAACCGGCGTCTTCCCTGGTTTGCCCGCTGCGCCGACGGCTACCTTCGCGCCATGAAGGAAGTCGACCTGGAACCACGCTTCAGTGAAATCCGATCGGAGGACCGCGAACTGGGATACTTGGCGATCAAAGCGCTATTGGCTGGAGGCGATCGACCTACAGCGCTTTTTGTCGGAACGGACCAGGCGGCTTCCGGCGTGTATCAGGCCCTTCAAGAATCGGGAATTCGGATTCCCGACGACATTAGCGTTGCAGGCTTTAACGATACGATCGGCGAAGTTCTCCATCCGGGACTTACCACGGTGCGTGAGTTTGCTAAAGAACTTGGGGGCCATCTTGCGGAATTTGCTCTCCGGCGGATTCAGGAACCCGACCTGCCTCCACAGCAACTCGTGATGCCAACCGAACTCATTCGCCGCGAGAGTGTGCGAACCATCGCGGCCCGTCCCGGGTTAGTCGCTTCGTCCTACCTTCAAGAAACCGTTCTGTAATTCCTCTAGATTGGGCGCACGAATCCCTGCTCGGTTGCGCGGGTATTGCGAACCAGCAGCAGAACGAGAATCATGCCTACGAATGGCACGAAGGCCGCCACGACAATAATCGAATCGAAAGAATGCGTCGCCAGCGACTGGTTTGCGTCGGTCAGATAGCCGATCAATTTGAACGCCAGTATTGTCCCAATGCCCGAACCTGTGCCGCTGATTCCGCTAACGGAAGCCACAGAGTCGTTTCTAAAGAGGTCAGAAGGCAGTACATTCGCGATCGTTGAAAACGCTGCGTAGCAAAACGTGGCGAACGCGAAGAGTAATGTGATGACCGTGAGGTTTACAGTGAAGATGGTTGGAATAAGCAACGTCACACCAATTCCACCGAAAACAACCAGTGCCTTTCGGGCAGCACCTAACGACCAGCCTGACCGGATCAAATATCCTGACGCCGCGCCGCCGAAGAAATTCCCCAAGTCGGCTGCTACAAAGGGTATCCATATTGCGATCAACGCGCTCTTCAGAGAGATTCCCTTACCTACCAGATAAATCGGAAACCAGTCGGCGATAAAGTACCAAACTGGATCGGTGAAAGCCCGGGCTACAATCACTCCCCAAGTCTGCGGCAACTTCAGCAGGTCGATCCAGCGGAGGCGAGGCTTCTCGGCAACCCCTTCAAGATCAACCGAGTCAGCGAGGATCATTTGGCGTTCTGTGTCACTGAGGCGCGGATGTTGTTCAGGAGTGTCGTACATGGTTCGCCATGCAAGCAGCCAGATAAAGCCAAGGACTCCGGGAACGACAAAGGCGGGTCGCCATCCCCAGCGGGAGTAAATTGCCAGCACGATGAAAGGTGAAATTGCGCCGCCGATCGATGAACCGCTGTCAAAAAAAGCGGTGGCGAGAGCTCGCTCACGTTTCGGGAACCATTCGGAAACGGCTTTTGTCGCGCCCGGCCAGTTGGCCGACTCGCCGGCACCGAGAAGAAATCGGAACGTCGCGAAGCTATAGAATCCGCTCGCCAGAGAAGTTGCCACGGAAACGACCGAGTACCAGAGAACAGAAAGCGTGAGCCCACGCCTCGTACCAAGACGGTCCATCAGCCGTCCGCACACAGTCTGGCCGATTGCGTATGCGATGCGGAATCCGATGAGGAGATTGGCGTAGTCGGAATTGGTCCAGCGGTAGATCTGTTTGAGGTAAGGCGAGAGGAGCGACAGTGTCTGCCGGTCCATATAGTTGATGACGGTCGATGCAAACAGGAGCGCGCAGATCCACCAGCGCAGGTTTCGAATGGGCCGTACGGCTGGGGCATTGAGTTGCTCGAAACCTGGCATAGGCGCCGATTAGGACGGGATAAAAACATGCGAACTTAGAAGTGCAGCCGAATCGGTATCGAGATAGAGCGTAGCATTAGGATGGTTTCGTAGGATCGAAGCCGGCATCATAGGGCTCACCGGTCCTTCCAGGCACGCCTTCACTGCCTGGGCCTTGCGCGTGTCCGGTACCACCACAATGATTTCCTTGGCCCGCATGATTTGCCGCACGGACATTGAAATTGCCCTCTTGGGAACATCCTCCGCATTCGAGAACCAACCTTCATTCACTTGCTGCTGGCGGCAAGCCTCGTCAAGGTCAACGATGAGATACGGCATCTCCGTTTCGAAGTCCGCCGGAGGATCGTTAAATGCAAGGTGTCCATTCTCTCCGATGCCGGCAAATGCGACGTCAACGGGTTGCGATTGGAGTCTATCCCCTATTTCTCGGATCGTACCCTGGGGATCGACGTCGCCGTCCAGAAGATGATATCGGGTAATCCCGGCCTTATGGATCAGGCGCTCGAAAAGGTATTTTCGGAAACTGGCCGGGTGAGTGAGAGGAAGGCCAACGTATTCGTCGAGATGAAACACTTCAACGCAGTTCCAGTCGATGTCGGGCGCGCTGGTCAGCGCGTCCAGGAACTCGAATTGAGAGGCTCCCGTGGCCGCAATGATGCGTACATTTCCCCGCTCTTGGATCACTCGCCGCATGGAACTGGCGGCATGATCAGCGGCGGCACGGCCCAAGGAATCTTTGTCCGAAAGAATCTTGATTTGCAATTGTGACATCCTTGTTGTTTAACCTCACTTCTTAAGTCGAACTTCGAGCTAGTGCACGCCGCTGGGACGTGCCAGCCGCGTCAAGTGGTACGCCAGCATGCGATCAGGCAACAGGAGCGCCTTCCGAAACCTCAGTTCAGCCTCCTGTTGTTCGCCCAGCGCCTCCGCAAGCACGCCCGCCGTGTAGTTCCATAAGCTTGGGTAGCTGCTAGTTTCACTGCGAGTCTTCGATTGCAGGAGCGCGGTTTGCAGCCGCGCCTGCCATTGCTTCTCGTCAAAACCAGGCAATTGTTTCGCTGCCAACCACGCCCAGAGCGCCTGATCCGGAGCCGAAGCAGTTGTGGCACTCTGAAATTTCAGCGCGGCCTCCGCCGATTTTCCGCAGCTGGCATATGCCGTTCCCAGGAGATAGTTTGTCCGAGCAGACTGAACGATCGGCTCCATCCCGTCCTTGGTAAAGGCGAGGCCAGAGACCTCCGCCCCAAGGCGATTGCCGAGTGCGGTCGCATCGGCGCAGCGCTTTTCCCGCGTCCATGCGAGCAGCTTTTGCAACTCCACTTCAAGCCAAACCTGGCGAACGTTGGTGCCACCTTCCTCACGCGCAAAGAAATGGTTGTGGAACAGTGCTTCGGCGCGCTGAAAATCTCCTGCTTCCGAAAGATTGAGGATCAATTCGAAAATCAGGTTGGAGGGAGCATCTGAGAGGTGGGGATATTTTCCCAGAACTTCCGCGCGTTCTCGGGCGGATTTCCCAAGCAGGCTGAGGGCTTGGTCGGTGCCCAGATAGACTGTGACATTCGCAGGATCGCTCTGAAGCCCGTCACGGAAAGCGGACGCAGCGTGATCCGGTTCATTCTTTTCGTGCAGAAGAGCGAGCCCCGTGCTCGCCGCGAGGACGGGAATATTGGGATTAAGTTTTTGCGCCTTCGACCACTCGGCAAGCGCGGAGTCCGTGAAACCGCGGGAGAACAGCATTGTGCCCAATAAATAATGTGCGGACGCGTCTTCCGGATTAGCCCTCACGGCCGCATTCAGAACCGTAAACTCTACAGCACTACTCGGAAATACATACGACGTCGATAGCTGAGACGCGACCTTGTAGTCGGCTAGACCCGGCTGCTTGAGCCGTTCGCGGCAATATCCACGAAAATAGGCGACCATTGGATGGCGGCCCGGAGGCAGTTCGCCGAGTTCACTTTGATCGGGATGCGACGGTGGATATTCCCGCGAGAGCATATTCAGAGCTCGCTGGTACAGTCCAAGTCGCATGTATTGAGAAGCGAGATTCAGAACCCGAGTCGAGTCGTTGGCGAGTTGCTGAAGATCGGGATCGCCAATTTCCTCTCGCAGCAGGTAGCTCAGCGGGAAAAGCGCGATTCCCTGATGTGCGATTGCCTTTCCTTCTTGCGCCCTACCTTCTTGCGTCATGCTGTCGGCAAGAGTAATGGCCGCCAACTCTTCGAATGCACGCGGGTCGTCGGGTGCGGCGTGCATCGCAACGCTAAGATGGCGCTTCGATCCGGCAAAGTCTCCTTCTCGAGCCAGCATCTCTCCCAGCCGCAGGGCTGCGGCAGAACGAAATGAATAGGAGCGTTCAGCTTCTTCGTAAGCGGTCCTCGAACGTCGTTGATTTTGCTCACCGTCGTACGCGATCCCAAGGTAGTACGAAATTTCCGGATCCGAAGAATCGCGAGCATGAACTGGCTCCAGAAAGTTCTTCGCCTCCTCAAATCTAAGGAGGCTGGCAGCCAGCCGACCAGCTGATTTTGACGCGCTAAAACTGCCGGGAAATCTGCGCAGCGC
>JAYVCW010000159.1:0-3278 GCA_043749775.1 Acidobacteriaceae bacterium
TGGCTCCTCTCGACAAGGTCAACGTCGACACCGATCAGATCATCCCTAAGCAGTTTTTGAAACGCATCGAGCGCACCGGCTTTGGAGAATTTCTTTTCTACGATTGGCGACTTTCGGCAGATGGCAAGAAGAGATCTGATTTTGTGTTGAACGATCCGCGTTATGCGGGAGCGTCGATTCTTGTCGCGGGCAAGAATTTCGGCTGTGGTTCTTCGCGCGAGCACGCGGTCTGGGCGCTGGCTGATTACGGCTTCCGCGTGATTATCGCTTCGTCGTTCGCTGACATTTTCGCAAACAACAGCCTCAAGAATGGGTTGCTTACGGTTCGGCTGACCGATGAGCAGGTGGCCGGGATCACGTGCCTGTCGGGCGAAATCGACAACTACAAGCTGACCGTGGACCTCGAATCGTTGCGAGTTGAAGATGGTCGGGGATTTTCAGCCGGCTTCACCATGGACGAGTTTTCGCGCCACTGCCTGCTGAATGGTTTGGACGACATCGGTCTCACGATGCAGCAGGAAAAAGCCATCGCCGCGTACGAAGCCAAGCATCCGGCGCGCGCGGAGATTGCCGCAATCGTGTAATTTGTAATCCTGTAATTTGTAATCGAGGAATTTCATCAACCACATGTCTAAAGCTACCGATGAACTGGCGTGGAAATCTTCTGCAAGTCCCAAACTTATCGTCGCCGCTTTAATCTTGGCTTTTGCTATCTCCGGTACCGAGGCTTGTGCCCAGGCTCAGGCCGCCACTGCGAAAAAACTTACCATCGAGCAAATCTTTGCCGAGGGCGGTGTGACGGGGAGAGCGCCGGAGGCGATCAAGTGGAGTCCGGATGGAACCAAGGTTTCTTTCGTCCAGCGCGACGATGAAGGTGAGCACGGCGAGTTGTGGTTTGTGGATGTTGCGACAGGCGAGAAGAAAGTGTTAGTGAGCGAAAGCAAACTCGGGCAGCTTGCTCCGCCGAATAACAAGATTCAGAATGAGCGCGAGAAGGAGCGGGTTAATCGCTATCACGTCGCGGCATACTCTTGGTCTCCGGATTCCAAGCATCTTCTGTTCGACGCTCACGGACAGCTCTGGTATTACAGCCTCGACACCGGCACCGGCGTGCAGATAACGACTTCTCCAGATCCAAGCGGCGATCCGAAGTTTTCTCCCGATGGCAAACGCGTCGCCTTTGTCCGCAAACATAACTTGTATGCGAAGGCGCTGTCAGGCGAGGAAGGCGATCATGCTCTGACACGCGACGAGACTAGAGATCGCGAGAGAGACAAGGAAAAAGACAAGGAAAAAACGGAAGACAACATCTTGAACGGCGAAGTCGATTGGCTTTACGCCGAAGAACTGACGGTTCGGAGTAATTATTTCTGGTCACCGGAAGGCCGCGAAGTACTGTTTCTGCAAATGGATGAGACCCGCGTCCCGGAATATCCCATCACCGATTGGTTGCCGACGCATCCGCATCTCGATCAGGAAAAATATCCTAAGGCGGGAGACCCAAATCCGGTGGTGCGCCTCGGAATAGTCGGTGGAAACGGCGGCAAAATTCATTGGCTCAAGCTCACCGACGATGAAACCTATGTACCGCGGTTTGGGTGGATCCGCGAAGGCTGGGCATGGGCTCAGGTTTTGAACCGCAAGCAAGATCGGATGGACCTTTACTTCATCGATGCGAAGTCTGGTAGATCGCGCAAAGTGCTGAGTGAGTCGGAGCCCGACGCCTGGGTGAACGTCAATGATGACTTCCGAGTGCTGAAGTCCGCCGATCGCTTTCTGTGGACAAGTTGGCGGGACGGGAACACCCATATTTATCTTTACAGCTTCAATAAGTCTGATCCTATGGGCGGGGACGCAAAGTTGGAGCGGCAACTGGAGAAGGGCGATTACGAGGTGATCGCGATCGATGCAGTTGACGAATCCGCATCCACGGTTTACTTCACCGCTAATAAGAACGATCCTCGCCAGGAAAAACTTTTCTCGGTGAAGCTCGACGGTTCGGCGATGCAGGGAATCTCGCCGGCGGATGGAAATTACACCGCGACTTTCGCCGACGGCGGAAAACATTACGTCGAGACTTACTCTGCCACTCTTTCTCCACCGAAAATTTCGCTCTGTGCGCCGGGCGGCCAATGCGAGAAGATTTGGGAGGCTCGCAGCATCGCCGAGTATGACCCGATCGCTCCAAAAGCAATGGAGTTTAAGGCCGAGGATGGCACTACTCTTTATGGGTACCTGATTCTGCCGCGCGCGCCAGAAGGCGGATCGCAAGGCGGATCAGATGGCCAGGCAGAAGGCGGTCCGCAGAAAGATCGAAGCTCTTCAATTTCCATCCCTCTGATCGTCAATGTCTATGGAGGTCCGGCCGGGCAAACCGTCCAGAACGCATGGGGTGGAACGACCGCGCTGTTTCATCAGATTTTGGCGAGAGAGGGATACGCGATTTTTTCCGTCGATAATCGAGGCACGCCCAATCGAGGCAAGAAATTTTCGTCTTCGTTCCGCTTGCAGTCCGGGGGCATCGAACTCAAAGATCAACTTGCTGCGCTTGAGCAATTGTATGGGCAGTATCCGCAGCTTGACCGCGCGAGAACCGGAATATGGGGATGGTCGAACGGCGGATCGATGACGTTATACGCGCTCACTCATTCCGACCGTTTCAAGGCTGGTATTGCGGTCGCTCCAGTCACGGATTGGCACGATTACGATTCCACCTACACCGAGCGTTACATGGGTCTGCCGAAAGAACATCCGCAGGGCTATGACGATTCGATCGTCTCTGCTGCGGGCAAATTGCGCGGGGAGTTACTGCTTGTGCACGGAACGAGCGACGACAACGTCCACTTTCAGAACACGATTCAGATGACCAACGCTCTGATTAATGCTGGCAAGCAATTTCGGCTTATGGTCTATCCGGATAAGACACACGGCATTTCGGGAGCGGGAACGCGTTCCCAGCTGTTTCACATGATGGACGATTTCTGGAATAAGGAGTTGAAGTAGTTTTCGCTCTCAGCTGTCAGTTGATTTGTCCTCTTACTCTATCTATGCATCGCACGACGCTTGGCGACTTCGAACTTACCGTGGTTTCGGATGGAACTTACTTCCTTGATGGAGGAGCTTTTTTCGGCGTGGTTCCGAAGACGTTATGGTCAAAAAAAGTTACGCCCGACGATCAGAACCGGCTCGATGCAGGATTGAACTCCCTTTTGATTCGCACGGGCGACACGAACATTCTGGTCGAAACGGGGATTGGAAATAAGCTGCCGGAGCGGTTA
>JAYVCW010000160.1:0-6517 GCA_043749775.1 Acidobacteriaceae bacterium
GATAAAACCCAGAATTTTTAATTTGCCGGGGAAGCCCTCATGAAATGCGGTGAACACAGTGGGAATCGAGGCGCTCAACACGGCAGCGACCGGAGCGATCAATCCCATATTCCCTTGCGACAGTGCCCGATAAAAAAATACGAGCGCCAATCCGCCGAGCCCTCCGGCTAACATCGACCAGGCAACGCTTGCTGCGGAAGGAAACGGTGCATGAATCATCCATGCGATCGCGCCAACGACTAGCATGCCGCTCACATGCACGATGGTCGTGAAGAGAAACGCGTTGGTGCGCTTCGTCCCTACTCCGCCGAGAAAATCGCTCGTTCCCCACACCCCAACCGCAGCGAGACTGTAAGCAGCAGGAATATATTGGGCGGCCATGGACATTGGGATTTTGAGATTACCACGCCGTAGAGACACGGCCAGCCGCGTCTTCGAGGGCCGTTGGCACAAGTCCCTGGACGAGCATAGTTAGGCCGTTACCGGTTCTGGATTCGTCTTGCCGGCGAGCAACTGACGCAGGACGTACTGCAGAATTCCCCCGTTAGCGTAGTAAAGCGCTTCCTGCGGAGTATCAATGCGGAGAATCGCCTGAAATTCGGCAGACTTGGCATTCGCTGATTTTCCACGCTTGTAGTGCACCGTGATCATGCGACCAGATAAAAATTTTTCTACCGCTTCGCGAATGCCTGCGATCTCGAAAATTTCTTCTCCGGTCAAATTCAACGTCTCGGCGTTCTCTCCTTGCTCGAATTGCAAGGGGAGGATGCCCATGCCGATCAGATTCGAGCGATGAATACGCTCGTAGCTTTCCGCAATCACCGCGCGCACTCCGAGCAGGCGTGGCCCTTTTGCCGCCCAATCACGGGAACTACCGGAACCGTATTCTTTGCCCGCAAGGATGATCAATGGAATTTTTTCATCAGCATATTTTTCAGCCGCATCGAAAATTGACATCTCGGCACCATCCGGCAAATGCCGCGTAAATCCACCTTCAGTGCTGACCATTTTGTTACGCAGCCGAACATTCGCAAAGGTACCGCGCACCATGACTTCGTGATTGCCGCGCCGCGATCCGTAGGAATTAAAGTCCGCGGGTTGCACGCCATGGGCAATCAAATACTTCCCTGCCGGGCCATCTTTTTTGATGGAGCCTGCTGGGGAGATGTGGTCGGTCGTCACGCTGTCGCCGAGCACCGCGAGCACTCGGGCGCCCTTTATGTCTTCCACCGCCAAAGCTTTCATCGTCATTCCGTCGAAGTACGGCGCCTGCTGGATATAGGTAGAATCCTTTTCCCAGGTATATGTTTCACCCTTAGGGACCGGCAGTCCTCGCCACCGTTCATCACCGGCGTAAATCTTGCTATAGCTCTTCCGGAACATCTCGGATGTGATCGCGCTTGCCATCGCCTCTTCGACTTCCTGCTGCGAAGGCCAAATTTCGGCGAGAAAAACGGGCTTTCCGTCCTTACCGGTGCCGATCGGATCCTTTCGCAGATTAATGTCCACTCGCCCCGCCAGCGCGAATGCAACAACCAGCGGCGGGGACATCAGGTAATTCGCCCGGACTTCAGAATTAATGCGCCCCTCAAAATTTCGATTGCCGGAGAGTACAGAAGCCACGACCAGATTCTTGTCCTCGATTTCCTGTGACACCTCAACCGGCAGCGGCCCCGAGTTCCCAATGCAGGTCGTGCAACCATAGCCCACAATGTGAAACTTCAGCTTTTCGAGGTAGCTCATTAACCCGGCTTTTTGCAGATAATCGAGAACGACTTTCGATCCCGGCGCAAGCGAAGTTTTCACCGTCGCTGGAACTTCTAAGCCGCGCTCCACTGCTTTTTTAGCAAGTAAGCCAGCCGCAAGCATCACCGACGGATTCGAGGTGTTGGTACAACTTGTGATCGCCGCAATTACGACGCTTCCGTGCTTCAGCGGCTTGTTGCCGTTCGTCGCGATGTGTTCTTCTACGTGCGGCTCCGGCAGTCCGACGGCGGTTTGGTTCCCGCCCTCGTGCTCCCACCCATTCACTTGCCTCGCGTCTGGAGCCTTGCTGGCTGCCGCCGCCTCAGTCGGGACTTGCGCCACGGCCGCAGCCGCTTTCGTCTTCACGAGTGAAGGCAGCGCCAGCGTAAACGACGCGCCTGCCTGCGAGAGCAGCACGCGATCCTGGGGACGCTTGGGGCCGGCAATGCTTGACTCTACGGTTCCGAGATCAAGACTCAACAACTCGGAATACTCAGCCTCAGGAGTATCCACTTCGTGAAACAGTCCCTGTTCGCGTGCGTAGGCCTCAACCAGCGCGACCTGCTCATCGCTGCGTCCTGTGAGCCTCAGGTAGCGCAAACTCTCTTTATCGATCGGAAAAATCCCGCAGGTCGCACCGTATTCCGGCGCCATGTTGGCAATGGTTGCACGATCGGCGAGAGGAAGGTCCCGAAGACCCGTTCCAAAATACTCGACAAACTTGCCGACGACTCCGTGCTTGCGCAGCATCTCGGTCAGTGTGAGCACTAGATCGGTTGCAGTGGTGCCCTCGCGCAGACGCCCGGTTAACTTGACGCCAACGACCGATGGAATCAGCATGGAAACCGGCTGCCCCAACATGGCGGCCTCGGCCTCAATGCCGCCAACGCCCCACCCCAACACCCCAAGGCCGTTAACCATGGTGGTGTGTGAGTCGGTACCGACCAAGGTGTCTGGGTAGGCAATGCGCTTGTTCCCCTCTTCGTGGACAAAAACTACGCGCGCCAGATATTCAATATTTACCTGATGAACTATGCCCGTGTCAGGCGGGACGATAGCAAGATTGCGAAAGCCCGTCTGCCCCCAGCGCAGGAATGCGTAGCGTTCTTTGTTGCGCTGGAACTCCAGTAATGCATTCATATCGAGCGCCCCAGCCGTACCGAATTCATCAACCTGTACCGAGTGGTCGATCACCAATTCAGCAGGCTGCAGGGGATTAATCAGTTTAGGATCTCCGCCCAGCCGCTTCATGGCATCGCGCATGGCCGCGAGATCGACGACGGCGGGTACGCCGGTGAAATCCTGCAAAAGGACGCGGCTGGGCGTAAAAGCAATTTCTTTTTCCGGCTTCGAGTTCTTGTTCCATGCCGCGAGCGCCCGAATTTCGTTATTCGTCACGTTGCGTCCATCTTCAGTACGGAGAAGGTTCTCAAGCAGAATGCGCAAACAGAACGGGAGGTGGCGCGTCGTAATTCCTTGTTTGTCTAACGCGGAGATGCGAAAAAGTTCGTATTCCTTACCGCCGACTTTAAAAGTCCCACGCGCGTCAAAACTATTTAATGACATGATTGCCTTCCTTCAGCTCCGGCACTAGCCGGAGAACAATAGCACTCCAACCCTTTAGTGTAATTCGTAGTGTAATTCGTTTTGCGGCGGCGCTGTGGAGAGCGCTGATCAGGCCCGAAAATGCAGCTCGGTTGCCTCATCGATTCGCAACGAGGGAGCGCCGACGGTAGAGTAGATTCAACTGCATGCAAACCTTGGGATACGTTGCCCTGGTGGTCAGGGATTACGACGAGGCCATCAACTTTTACACAAAGACCCTGAACTTCAGGCTGGTTGAGGATACGCGCCTGAGCGAAGACAAGCGTTGGGTGCTGGTTTCGCCTCCTGGGTCACGCGGGTCGAGTTTACTTCTGGCGCGCGCAGCCAATCCAGCCCAAGAAAGTCGCATTGGTAATCAGACCGGAGGGCGCGTTTTCTTATTCCTGCACACCGACGACTTCTGGCGCGATTACCGCGAAATGAGGGGGCGCAAAGTAAAATTTGTTCGTCCTCCGAGTGAGGAACAATACGGAATTGTCGCGGTCTTCGAGGACTTATACGGGAATCTGTGGGACCTGTTGCAATTGAAGGATAGCGTTCTTGCCATTGGGCAGTGACTATCGAGACTGACTTTCGATGCTGACTATCGATGCGCGACGGTCGTCCATGTCTGGTACGCCACTACTCCGAGCATAAATACCAGATACACTCTCAGCGCCCAAAACAAAACCGACTCTGCGCCAGTAAGCCGGCGGCGGGGACAATGATGTTTTTCCTTGGAGGAAATCAGCTGGTCTGGTTCGAGCGCCGTCATCACGGAGATTAGTTCGTCTCCGCTCACCTCGCCATGCTTGTCACTCTTCGCCGCTCGGATCTCGGGCCCCATGCTATCTCGCTCCAATCATCTATCTCGCTCCAATCATCGCTAGAGCGTTTGGAGAAATCACGCTGATTCCATATAACAATCCAGCTCCGACCAGTATGATCACGACCGCTAAGGCAAGCACATTTGCCCATGGAGGGCTGACGCGGTCGCCCATGATTTCACGATCATTGACCAGCATGTACAGGAAGAGCAGCGCGGGCGGCATGGCCAGCACCGCAATCACATTCACTATCAAAACGATATATACCAGCGGAATACCCGGTATCAAAACGAGTCCGGCGGCAGCGGCGGCTTCGACCAGCAGTACCATGTAAAACGACTTTCCTTCGCGCAGCGGCAGATTCAAACTGTGCGGGCGGCGCGCGACTTCGCCAAAGGCGTAAGCCGATGAAGTCGAGATCGTAACTACGGCTACCATTCCAGCTTCAAAGATTCCCAAGGCAAACAGCGCAGCCCCCCAGTGGCCGATAAAAGGCTGCAGAGCCTGGGCAAATTCTCCAGCTTCAAAGTTTGCGGAGGACATGTGATGTAAGAACAAAGGCACCGTCGCAAGCATCGTGGCTAATGCCGCAATGCTTGCTAACGCAGCGCCAAGGGCAGTATCGAGACGGCCCATGCGAATGTCTCGTGTAGTGAGACCCTTGTCAGCTATGGCACTCTGTTGAAAAAACAGCATCCACGGTGTAACCGTTGCGCCGATATTTGCGAGCAGAATGAGCACCGTTTCTTGAGTGAGCCCGGGAAGCGGTTTCCACGTGAACAACGCGCGACCAACGGCTCCAAAATTAGGATGGGCCAGCAACGCTACCGGCACAAATACGAGATTGAACATGGCCACAAAAAGGATCAGCCGCTCCCAGGTCCAGTAGCGGTGAGTCATCAGCGCGACCGCCAACACGATAAGCGCCCCGAAAACTGCCGCTGCGGGCGGCACGCCGAAGTAACCTAAGCCCGCGCGAATCGCGATGAATTCCGTGACCAGCGTCAAGAAATTCCCGATCATCAGGTCGACCATCGAGAACCATCCCCAGAACGGACCAAAACGATCGAAGATAAGTTCAGCGTGTCCGCGATGAGTCGCCGCCCCCAAACGCACGGTCATCTCTTGAACCACGCACGCCATGAGGAAGGTCAGCACTACGAATGGGACGAAGAATCCAACTCCAAACTTCGCCCCCGTCGCGGCGTATGAAAGCATGCTGGGCCCATCATTCTCGCCCAGCATGACCAGTATCCCGGGGCCAATCAGCAGCCAGAACAGCCGCATTCTTGGTAGGAAGCCGCATCGCGCCCGAGTGGCAGAGACTTGCTCCCGGTCATGTGCGCGATCGATATCTTCATGAGTGATGACAACTCTGGATTGCGTTGCGGCAATTCCCGGAAGCTTCGAGGCTGGCGTCGTTTCTTGCATCTAGTAGATCGGAAGGGCGAGAAGTAGCGCGACTTTCGTGGGATGAACGATCACGCAGTGGAAGACCATTAGCCTAAGTATAGCGCAGTTTATAAACTATGGTTAAGTAGTTTTTTTGATGCAACAGAACAACGCGGGCTGTCGGAGGGCATTTGCGATTGCTATCCTGCTATTGTTTTTCGCCTGACGTATTGACCCAAACCTTTTCAGCGGCAGAATTGCCGAGAGAGACCTCGCCAACCTCGGTTGTAAGTGTGAGAGTCTGATCGTAGTTTCGCTGAGAGACGCGCAGTTTCGCACCAGGCCTGATTCCACGCTGTTCTAGAAATTCAAGCAGGTCGCGGTCGCGTTCGTAGATGCCGCTTACCTTCAATTGTCGTCCAGGCTCAGCTTGCGCCAGCAGAAGAAGCCCTCGGCGGCGGCGACTTGCCGGACTTTCAAGTTCCGTCAAATTACCGTGTGGACAGGCTACTCCGCGCCCAAGCTTCGCAAGCAGCCTTGACTCGAAATCCGGCGATACGGCATGTTCCAGCCGTTCAGCCTCGTCATGCACCTTATACCATTCCATGCCAAAGATTTCGGCAAGCATGCGCTCGATAAGATGGTGTCGAAGAGTCAACTTGCGGGCAATCTTCTTGCCCGGGGCAGTCAGGCGAACCCGCCCATCGGCATTCACGCGAACCAGTCCATCTTTTTTCAGGCGGCGCACTGCCATCGTCACGGCGGGCGGCGAAACCTTGAGCCAGTGCGCAAGCGTCGCCGAAATCACGGAGACACCCTCGCTCTCGGCTTCGAGAATGGCCTTAAGATAATCTTCTTTAGAAACGGTAATCAAGCAAACGCATTATACGTCGGCGACGTTAATCGCAGTTAAGAATGAAACATTCCTTTACGTGCTTTGCACTCCGTACCTCCAACTCACACGGAGG
>JAYVCW010000161.1:0-7137 GCA_043749775.1 Acidobacteriaceae bacterium
GCCGTCTACGGACTGCGCCGCCGGTTGCTGGAAGGGCTCGACCAGAAAGATCTGATCATCGAAGACTACGTTTCCGGAATTCTCGGAGATATTCTCGAGCGTACCTGTCCGCCGAAAGAGCATGTCGATAACTGGGACGTGAAGACACTGAAAGATGCGATCTTCACCCGCTTTGGCGTCGACATTTACGCCGAAGGGGTAAAGCCGGAAGAGATGAATCGTCAGGAATTGGGCGATGCAATTTTTGAAAAGCTGAAACAGCGCTATGACTCCAAAGAGGCACTCATTGGAGCCGATGCCATGCGCTACCACGAGCGCATGATCATGTTAAGCGTAATCGACGGGCAGTGGAAAGACCACCTGCTCTCGATGGATCACCTCAAAGAAGGCATCGGCCTGCGTGGTTATGGGCAACATGATCCGCTGGTGGAGTACAAGCGCGAATCTTTCGATATGTTCGAAGAGATGATGCAGCGGTTTCAGGAAGAGACGGTTCGATATCTTTACCTGATGCAGATTATGGAGCGGCCGCCGGATCCGGCACTGGTGCCGAATCCCGGGGGAATGCAGAATCTAGGCGGAGCAATAACGCATACGAACCAGGGCGGCGCGCCTTCTCTGATTACTGGGGGCCGCGGCGGTAACGGACAGCGTCCGCGACATGTTTCAACTTCGGTCGACGAAATTGAGGCGAGCTTTCAACGCAAGAAAAAGAAAGAGCTGGAGCAGGCGCGCATGGCCGGGGCAGGTGACATGCAGGTACAACAGGTAGTACGCGCGGGAGAAAAAATTGGCCGCAACGATTTGTGCCCGTGCGGCAGCGGCAAAAAATATAAGAAATGCTGCGGCGCCGGCGCCTAATCGCCTCTTCCATTTCCTTCCTAAGCGAAGCGAATAGTCTATTTCAAACTTCGGCCAGTGGCACGGGCCGGAGAGTACTGCAGGTCCTTCGCTGCGCGCAGAATGAGATTGATGTGAGGGGGGGGGCAGGCGTTAGCTGGCGCGTTGTAACCTTTTTCCAACCGCGCGAAACGTCATCTCTTCCGCAGTACTTCGGGTTCGACGCTTCCAATCATAGAACAGCAGTGTGTAGGTCTCGGTCACATACAATTCGCGTGCGATTTCTAAGGCGCTTGCCGTGCGGTCGATCCATCGCGCCGGGCCTTCTATCTCTCCAAAATTTCCAATCGGAGTCTCGTCAAGAACGACGTGTCCGGTGCCGTCACTCCACTCGGCGCGATATTTTTCGTAGCGGAAAATCGGAGCGAAGCTTAGCGCGCGCAAAATTCCGTCCATCTCTTTTCCGTCTTTAATATCGGTCTGCAATTCGACGCGAGTCTTGTGGCGTCCAGCCTGCCCTTTGGCTTTGTGGGTCAGCACCCAGCTCTCACCGTACTTCCGCAGGCGCAACAGTTCTCCGCGCTTGCGCAGTTTTTGACCGGAGAGGTCGTAGAGGGTGTTCATTTCATGCGTAGACGGTGTAACGCATTTGAAGCCGATCTCTCTGAGCGATCGGACTATCTCGGGCATGCTTTTAATTCGAAATTTGACTTCAACTTCTTTCGCCATAAAGAAAGTTTAACTGCTCGAGAGCGCTCTGGGGCGGGAGCTGAAGGTTCGCTGCGGCGAGTTACGTCCGGCTGGAGGTACGGGGCGCCCGCCCCCACACTGAATCGCCATCCGAACTTGCCGCTGATACCAGGAGTTTCAGGACTTCGCTTCTTTTTCCGGCTCGCGTTCACGACGATGGAACCAGCTCATGTGCGGGAGGTCGCGCTCGACTCTTCTTCTGGCAGCGATCAGTTCGGCGGTGATCGATACCGCGATCTCTTCTGGAGTGATAGCCCCGATATCGAGCCCTACCGGCGCGTGCACCCGGTCAAACAGTTCTGCGGCAAGACCTTCTTTCTGAAGCTCCTTGAAAATCGTGATCGTCTTTCGCTTCGAACCGATCATTCCGATATATCGCGCCGGAGTTTGCACCGCCCAACGCAGCATGCGCATATCATCGTGGTGGCCACGAGTCACGATCACGATGTAAGACGATTCGCTCGGAGTGAGGGAGGCCGCAGCTTTATCGAAATCCTCGGCAAGCACTTCGTGAGCTTCGGGGAAGCGCTCGCGGCTCGCATATACTTCCCGATCATCGACAATGGTGATGTCGAATCCTGCGATCCGCGCAACTCTGTAAAGACTTGCTGCTATGTGGCCTGCGCCGAATATATAAAGTTGTGCTGGAGGTAAAATCGGCTCGATAAATATTTCTAGCGAACCTCCGCACACAAGGCCCGTGTCGTACTTCGGGTCTTGATTTAAATCGAACGTGAGCGTTCTCGGCCTCTCAGACTCCATCACTTCGCGCGCGGCCTGCCAGACATCCGCCTCAACGCAACCGCCACCGATTGTTCCAACGATCGAACCGTCATCGCGTACCAGCATCTTCGCCGTCTTGAATGAAGGGATTGAGCCGCGCACATTTACGATCGTCGCCACAGCTCCGCGCCTGCCCTCTTTGCGAAGGCGAACGATCTCTTCGTAAAGGTCCATAGCTCGATTATTGGGGTGTGGCAGAGGCAAGTCAAATCATATCGAGCGATTTGGCCGTAGTGGCCGGACAGGCTATCATTCCGGCGACGGTCGCATTTTTTTAAACAAGAAGTCGGCGACGTCCAGCGCGGATGTGCATTGAATCCTGTTTCTTTAAAAGGCTGATCATGTTTCTGTTTTTTCTTCTTTCCGCGGTCTTATTTCAAACAGGCGCTCAAACGTTAGCGCAACCTCCAATCATCGATAATGATCGTGTCGCTGTGTCACATTCAAGCGGCCCTTTGCCTGCGCAACTATTAGACGCGGTCGTGATTTCTGGGACGGGAAGCGCGACGTTCTTGCCCAAGGGGACGCCGCTGAACCATAGCGGCTCGTCAATGGTGATTCTCTTGAAGGGCCAGCCTGTGCCTCCGATCGAAAATAAGACGGGATACCCGCTGGCGTTTCCAAGAGCGGGATCGAAGAAAATTCTTGAGAACGCAGCGGTAATTGTATGGGAATACACCTGGGATCGCGATGTCGCTACACCCATGCACTTTCACGACAAAGATGTTGTCGTTGTATATTTCGAGAACGGCGACCTGAAGTCGACGACGTCGGATGGGAAGGCCACTGTGAACTCTTATAAGGGTGGAGATATAAAATTTAACCGCGGCGACCGGACGCATACCGAAACCCTGATTCGCGGCAAGCAGCGCGCCATTATCGTTGAGCTGAAGTAGACGAATCTTGACCAGGAAGATGCCATGAAAGCGGTTCGTATTCACCAATTCGGTGGACCTGAAGTTCTAACTTACGAAGATATTTCCGATCCGACGCCGCGAAAAGACCAGGTACTCGTCGGTGTTCGCGCATGCTCAATGAATCATCTCGACATCTTTGTACGCAAAGGATTGCCGGGAGTCCGTCTGCCGCATATTCTTGGTAGCGATATCGCTGGAGAAATAGTAGAAGTCGGTGAATATGTCACCGATCTGAAGGTCGGACAGCGCGTGCTGATCGCGCCGATGCACTTCTGCAACCGCTGCGCGAAGTGCGTCGCCGGATTGCAAAATCAATGCCGTCAATTCACTGTGATCGGGAATGCGGTCGACGGAGGGAACTGCGAACTTTTCGCGGCACCGGCAGTGAATGTGATTCCGATTCCTGACCGCCTCGACTTCAATGAAGCGGCGAGCGTGCCGCTGGTATTCGTCACGGCATGGCACATGCTCACCGGGAGGGCCGCGATTCGTCCCGGCCAGACTGTACTGGTGCTCGGAGCTAATTCAGGGGTCGGGATCGCCGCCATCCAAATTGCGAAGATGTTTCACGCTCGCGTGATTGCTACCGCTGGCGATGAACGTAAGATGGAGCGCGCTCGCGATCTGGGGGCGGACTTTGTGATCGATCACTACAAGCAAAAAATTTCGGAAGAGGTTCGCAAGATCACGAACTCCGAGGGCGTAGATATCGTCGTCGAGCATGTGGGCGCCGCTACGTGGGCCGAGAGCGTGAAATCACTCAAAGCTGGCGGGACGCTGGTAACTTGTGGGGCGACGACTGGGCCGAAGGTCGAGCTTGATTTGCGCTTTCTTTTCTTGCGTCAACTGTCTTTGCTGGGGTCGTATATGGGGACAATGAGCGAACTTCACGAAGTGTTGGGCCACGTTTTCGCGGGTCGGCTTAAGCCGGTGATCGATCGCGTATTTCCTTTCAAAGAAATTCGCCTTGCCCACGAATACCTGGAAAAGAGCCAGATGTTTGGCAAGATCGTGCTGAATCCATGAGGAACTTCTCAACAATTCCACGCGAGTTGGGAGTGACTTACAAAACGCATTCATGATTCCGACGCCCGGACAAACGCTTGGCGCATGCCGTGCAGATCTTGACTCCGCGAAGAACAGGTCTCGAGATGGTCGTGCTATTCTTCCGCGCATGCGAGCGCGATCGGTATTGAATTTGTGTTTGTTCCTGCTGCTTTCTTTGGCGCCGCTCCTCGGCCGAGTTACTCGTCTGGAGGTTGCATCGCGCACCGATGTTCTCGGCGGAAAACCGTTCGGCGACGCTGGAGCTTACGAGCGCATCACAGGCCGCGTCTTCTTCGCGCTCGGAGTGGAGAATGAACACAATCAGCGCATCGTCGATCTCTCGAATGCCGTCAACCTTAAAAATGGCGTGGTCGAAGCCTCGGCTGACTTCGTCGCGATTCGTCCAAAGGATGTTCGCAAGAGTAATGGATCGATGATTCTCGAAGTCCCGAACCGAGGTAAGGGGCGGATCACTGGGCTTGTCGATGGCGGCGACTGGGATCTCGCGACGGATGCGGGCGATGCATGGCTTCTGCGCAATGGCTTCACGATTGTCAGCCTGGGATGGCAGTGGGACGCGACTGGTCCGGGAGCGCTTCGATTATTTGCTCCAATCGCCAAGGAGAGTGGGAAGACTATCAGCGGGTTGTTGCGCGGCGACATCATGCCATCAAAAGCTGCCCCGGAAATTCCTCTCGGCCACTTCATCATCGGAGATATCGGTGGCGCCGAGTATCCTGTTGCGGCTCCCGATGATCCCCGAAATCAATTGACTGTAAGGGATTCGCCTGAAGCACCTCGCAAAATAATTCCACGTTCTGAATGGCAATTCGCTCAGACCATTGATGGTAAAGTCGTGCCGTCTAATCGATTTATCCGCTTAGCTCGCGGCTTTCAGCCCGGGAAGATCTACGAATATGTTTATGTGGTAGTCGATCCTGTCGTTGCGGGTATTGGCTTTGCCGCTATACGCGATTTCGCGTCTTACGCAAAACACGCGACTGACGCGCTCACGCCGACGCAGAGAGTCTATGGAGAAGGCATCTCGCAGAACGGGCGCTTTCTGCGTGACTTTCTCTTCGAGGGGTTTAACGCCGACGAACAAGGCAAGATCGCGCTCGATGGAGTGCTGGCGCACGTTGCCGGAGCGGGACGTGGCAGTTTCAACTATCGATTCGCGCAGCCGTCACGCGATGCTCAGCCGACATCTTCGATATTCTTCCCGACTGACATATTTCCATTTACCGATTTGCCGGAGACGGATCCCGCTACCAGCGAGCAGGCGGGATTGCTCGATCGCCCGGTGGCCGAAAAGGTAGGCCCTAAAATATTTTTCTCGAACACGTCTTACGAATATTGGGGCCGTGCCGCCGCATTGATTCACGTCAGCGCTGATGGCAAAGAGGACGCGCGAATCTCGGACAACGTTCGCATCTACCACTTCACCGGCTTGCAGCATTTTTCTATTCCTTTTCCACCTGAACGAGGAAAAGGAGATCTTTTAGGGCAGCAGCCTGAGTCTCCGCTACCAGTCAAATATTTCTGGCGGGCAATGATCGCGAACATGGACCAATGGGTACGCAGCGATATTCTTCCGCCTCCTAGCAGTTATCCAAAAATTGCGGATGGCACGTTGGTTAAGCTGCCAGGGCTTTCGCGAATTGAATTTCCGGGAGTTAAACAGCCGCGAGAAGCGAACGCGGCTTACCACATCGATTTTGGGCCGAAATGGCGCGAAGGCAATCTCCGACTTCAACCACCGAAGGTAGGCGAGCCCTTTCCGGTTCTCGTGCCGCAAGTCGATGCGGACGGAAACGAACGCGATAGCGTCCGTTTGCCGGAGCTCACTGTGCCGCTAGCTACCTACACCGGCTGGAATCTTCGCGACCCTTCAATTGGAGCTCCCGATCAGCGAGTTTCGTTTGAAGGTTCGTACATTCCGTTTCCGAAGACTGCTGCCCAGCGCCAACGTGACAGAGATCCGCGAAAATCGGTGGCTGAACGCTACGCCAGCAAGCAAGATTATCTAGGTTTGTATGTGAAAGCGGTGGACGACTTGATTAAGCAAAGATGGATATTGCCTGAAGATCGTCCAGCATTTCTGTCACAAGGCGAGGCGGAGTGGAGTGAGGCCACAAAATAAGTTTGCATTGACAGTTCAATCTGACTGTTCAATTCAAGATCCGCTTTTAGCCGCTACGTTTAACTGACGGCCTTCTTATGAAACTGCCGCAGTCCGAGCAGAAGCAGCAACACATCGAAGAATGAAAGCGCGACAAGAATTAATGGCAACGACAAATGTGGAAATTGCGGCACCAATGTTGCTCGCAATCCTTCGCTCGCATAAGCAAGCGGATTGATAAGCACGAGTTTCTGCAGGATCGGGAACTTTGCTAGCGAACTCCACGGATAATATGTGCACCCAAAAAAAATCATTGGAGTCATGACCATGCTGAACATCAAGCCAATGTGCTGCTGGTCGACGGTGCAGCCAAGAGCCAATCCTCCGCAGGCGGAGAACGATGCGACCAGAAAAAGCATGCAGGCGAATAGCAGCATGTTGTTGATATGTATCTCGAGCCCGGGGCGCAGGATGAGCCACGCCAATGGAATCACCGTCAAACCCGCCACCAGAGCCTGAATTAAGCCAGCAACAACTTTCTCGATCGCGACCCACGAAATATCTATTGGAGCGAGCAGGCGATCTTCAATCTCGCGTGTGAATTGGAATTCCGCGATGAGCGGCATCGCTACCGCCCACATTCCCGTAAAGACCATGCTAATCGCCATGATGCCAGGC
>JAYVCW010000162.1:0-3486 GCA_043749775.1 Acidobacteriaceae bacterium
GCATCCTACTCAATGCACGCCATCATCGCTTCGTGCTGACATCCGAAACCATGACTCACCCTCGCAACTACCACTGGACGCGTGGGGCGGCAATGCTCACACAGTGGTCACGAGCCCGGCAACTGGGCTCAATGGTTGCGGCCGCAAAACGGCTGGGCGTACACAAGCTCTTCCTTGGTGGAGGTTCCACCTTCCAGGAATTGCCCAGCGCCCGAATCGCAGAGCTCTACACTATCTTCCGGCCAGAGGTCGAGAAGTTGGAACGTCACTTGAATCGCGACCTGTCGCATTGGAAAAATCCCCCGGAAGCAAGAGCCGACCGCGCAACCGCGTAGCACCGCCTCACAAAGAAAGTTCCTATCGAACGATCCGTGTGCGTTATCCGACTTACTAAATTCAAAAAACTCATTAATATGCCTAGGTTTGCTCCAGAAGCAAATTTGTGAAAGATCAGTCTGAACTCCGAGAAAATCAACTCCTGGCCGCATTGCCGGAGATTGAATTAGAAAGAATTCTCCCGCACTTGGAATCCGTCCTGCTGCCGCCCGGCGAAGTGCTTTACGACTTCGGAGATGAGTTGACGCACATCTATTTTCCCAATAAAAACGCGGTCGTCTCTTCGTCGTGTAACGCAGATGAGCACGCAAGTGTGGAAGTGGGATTATGCGGCAATGAAGGAGCAGTCGGATTTTCAGCCCTCTTCGGTTCTCAAACCACGCCCCATCAAAGTCTGGTGCAAGTCCCCGGCAGCGCGTCACGCTTGCCGGTGGCTTCGGCCAGAGATGAGTTTCGACGGGGGGAACGCTTCCAGGAACTGATTCTCAGGTTTTCCCAAGCGATGTTTGTTCAGGTCGCGCAGACTGCACTGTGCAATCGCCTTCACTCGGATGAGGAGCGGCTTGCGAGGTGGCTGCTGCTTAGCAACGACCGGATCGAGTTTCAGCAGTTGCCGTTGACTCGGGAACTCATGGCGAAGTTACTCGGACGAAGCGCTTCGCAAGCCAGCCTGACCGTGGCGATCCTGCAGAAGGCTGGCCTTATTCACTACAAAGATTCACAGGTCGTTATCACCGATCGCGAGAAGTTGGAAAGCGCTGCGTGCAGTTGCTACTGGGTAGTGCGACGGGAAGCCGCAAAGATACTGGATACACTGAAAATTGCATGATTCGTGAAACATGCGCGCTCGAATATGCGTAAACTACGCTTCACAACCGCACCCACTCAATTCATGTAAAATTGGTACGGCGAGCAGACAGCTTCCCGCGTCTGCACTGTGTGATCTTGCCGGTCTAGTTGAATGGCCCGCGTTCCTTGATCAATAGAACCGAAGCTTTAAGTCGGTTCTTAACACGAAAATGCCAAATATCAGGTAGAACCGCAGCCTCCAAGGTTGACGGGACATTCCTGTCAGGAGAGTACTGAAATGGCGAAGATTGCTAAGACAGCTGATCGCAAGAAGGTGATGGATACCACGAAATCAACCGCATGCCCAAAGTGCGGCAAAGAAACCCGCATCGTCAAGCGCATGAAAGATCGTGAGCGAGGGGTTCCCGGCGGAATCTATATTTCGTGCTCTGGCTGTGAATTTTTCGAAAAATTGTAGAGAGTGCTTAAAATAATCGGACGGAAAGACGAAGGCTCCCTCGTCTCTTATGTCTGCTCTAGACGCGTCTCTGCTCTAGATAAGCATTAAGACAAAAGGCGCGATCCCTTCTACCCTAACTGCCCCAAAATTGCCCGCGTCTCCCCCGCCGGATCCTTGGCTTCTGTGATCGGTCGCCCAACGACAATGTGCGAAGCTCCGGCGGCGATAGCCTCTGCTGGTGTGACGACCCGGGCTTGATCGTGAGGACCGCTTCCCGCCGGACGAACTCCAGGCGTAACAATGGCGAAATTCGATCCAAACTCTTCGCGAAGCGCCGCGGCTTCCTGCGCAGAGGCTATGACCCCGTGGCACCCATTTGACAGTGATAACGCGGTCATCCGCAATACCTGGTCGAGCACACCGCCTCGCAGACCGATTTTGCCAAGCTCCGCGTCGTTAAGGCTGGTCAGGACGGTTACAGCGAGGATCTGAAGTTCATGGGGGGCATTCTGCGAAGCTTCGACGGCAGCCTTCAGCATCTTGGTGCCTCCGGCTGCGTGCACCGTCAGCATGGTTACCTTCAGCATAGCCGCCTGCTTTACGGCGGCGGCGACAGTATTCGGAATGTCGTGGTACTTGAGATCCAGAAAAACGCGGCGGCCTGAACTGACCAGTTCGCGTACCACGCTGGGGCCCTCCGCCGTGTACAACTGCATGCCTACTTTGTAGGCGTGTGCGGAGTCGCCCACCGCCGTGACCACATTGCGAGCGGCTATGGAGGTGGAAACATCCAAGGCAACGATGAGTCGCTGTCGCGGATCCGTCTTCATCGTTGCCGAGTGTAACGTTTCAGGATGAATGTTGGCTAGAAAATTTCAGGTTCTAACTTGGGCGATAAACATCGAGGCGTACTTTCTGAACTCCGCGGTCTTTGAAACCGAGAGCGCGCGCGGCGTTATAGGAGACGTCGATAATCCGGTTATCCACGTATGGACCGCGATCGTTGATGCGTAGAATGACGGCTCGTCCGTTGCTCAGGTTCGTCACTCGGACGTAAGTACCGAGCGGCAGGGTGGTGTGAGCGGCGGTGAAATCATTCATGTCGTACGGCTCACCGCTGGCCGTCTCTTTGCCCTGAAAATATTCGCCATACCAGGAAGCAGTACCTATTTGGTAGGGCTTCGGATTCGTTGGCTTTTGCGTCTTTACCTGCGCGGTCGTAACCACACGCTTCGTTACTGTTGCGGCTTCCAGGCTGCTCGGCCCGGATGCGGCTCCTGCCCCAATACTGGCCACCGATAAAATCACTGCCAGTGTTTCGGCTATTCGTCGTCGCATTCGTTTCCTCCCAAACTAGAAAGTCGGTTGTTGTCCGCTTGCCTCCTTTTTTCTCAAGCGTTAATGAAATGCTACGTTTTCGGTCAGTACGTGTCAATGAATATTAACCCCTACAGCAAAACCCTAAGTAGTAAGTAATGCAATGACTTACCAGTGGAAAACTAGGTCGGATTTCGGCCTATGCTGCTGAAAACAGACGACCGAACCCGGTTACCGCGATGGTTACGCGTCGTGTGTTTCTCGAGGAGGCCTGCGGCAAATGGCTGAAACGGAAGCACTTATGTCTAATTTCATGTAAGTCTATTTTAATGAACGAGTTAGCAAGAATTTTAGGTTACCGAAGTCTACTTTCTTGGTGGCTGTCATGCCCTTAGTAATCTCTCATCACGATTACTGCTCAGCCAAAACTTCCCCTCTTTCGCAGTTCAGTTTAAAGTGGACGCCATGGCAGCGACCCCGCCAGTCGTATTAACCATCGCCGGATTTGATCCTTCTTCGGGAGCGGGCGTCACCGCCGACCTTAAGACGATTGCGGCCCACGAATGCTACGGCATCGCGTGCAT
>JAYVCW010000163.1:0-6166 GCA_043749775.1 Acidobacteriaceae bacterium
CGTTTCCCACATCCCCACACCCCCGGCTACGACGACGGGCACAGATCAAAAGACGCGTTACACTAACACTTCACTTGGTACAAAAAATCGGTCAGGTCAATTTGGGACGGCGAAGTACGACATTTTACTGGATGCGATCAACGACTCACTGACATCCTGAGATGACCAGCATAAGACCCAGAAATGAGAAAAGAGGGAGCTGTCCACCAAACTCCACGATCCATCGATGCGGTTGACCTGGTGTGTTTGCAGTCACATTAGCCGTTAAGTGCTTCCGTCCAGGTGTATCGGCCGCCGAAATCGTCTTCCGACGCGGTGATGTATCTTGTCTGGCAGACATTGGCGAATTCGTGACGCAGACTTCTCCGCACGGGAAACGATTGCCTGACCAGCACGATAGTCAGGGTCGGTTTAGGTACCAAATGTCCTTTCGGGGTCTGTAGCTGGTGGAAAAGCAGTTTGGCATCGACACCCGCAGTGTTTTGGAAGAAGACAAGCCGCGAACCAATGACTCGGAGCAACGGATACGGCAGCAAAGTAGAGTTGATGTCTGTATTGCTCCAGCGCGATGCGGACGAGTTGACTTCGCGTTCGTACACCCGTTTTTGAAAAGAGCTGTTGCAGAGTTGCCTTGATCGCACTCTCCGATACCTTGAGCCGTTCTGCAATTTCCTTGTTTCCCAAACCCTCGAATACAAACTGAAGGACCTGCCGCTCGCGATCGGTGAACTTCCGGGCTTCTGATTCCGGACGCGCAGGTACACCGCCAGCAGCTTCCTGCAGGAGTCCACGGTCGAACCACACCTTCCTCGCGATCACATCGTGAATAGCTTCAATCAACAACGCCGCCGATTGGTGCTTCATGAAGATTCCCGAGATTCCACGGCGAATCAGATCGAGGGCCTGCCCTCTCTCCACGCCCGCAGTCACAACCAGCACCTTGCCGATTCGCCCTTGTTGAGTGGCGAGGCGCATGAACTCTGACCCGTCCTGCTGACCAAGGTCGAAATCCAGCAGGACGATATCCACCGGAGTATCTCGTAACTTCTGCAGAGCTTCTTCCACCGAACTGCTGGGTTCGACGACCTGAAACCCTGGCTCCGCAGCTAGTAAATGGGCCACGCTTTCACGAAACAGAGCGTGATCATCCACAATCAGGATGCGTACCTCCGAGTTCGCCGAATCAGGCATTCCCAAATTCCTCCGAGCTTCCGACCGTGGGAACGATCACGACAAAACAACATCCCTGCGGAACCGGCTTGTAGAGCAAGTCGCCGCCGAAACTGCGCATAATGGACCGTGACACGTACAGTCCGAGCCCAGTACTCTCGGAACCAGGGCGGAACGGCAGGAACAGGTCCTCAGGATTCGCGATTCCGGTTCCACTGTCTTCAACAGCGATCGAAACCTGCTTGTCGTCAGCGGTCACGTGAATGCGAAACGTTCTCGCGCTCATGGTTTGCATCGCCCGTTGACCATCTGCAAGGTCAGCTTGGCGAGTCTCAAGGGGCGACCACCTGGTGTTGCACCAGGTGCTTTCTAAAGACGAGCGACTACAAGCATTTCGTAGCGAACTCTCCACATATCTCTGGTTGTTTGAGCTTTTGAGCACCGGGGCTGCTTGTGGGTTCTGACTCCGCAACTTCCTACGAGCTTTAACCACACGTGTTGATGGGGATCAATTTCTGATTTGGGCTGCTACGCAGTCCCGCAGCCCCGAATCGCGGCTATCGTCGCATCCAGCTCAGAATTCTTTAGGTTTCCGGAAGGAATTCCTACATTAGCGTAGTGGGGATTGAGGCGAGAGAGCGTCTCATCTACGAAGAGCGCTCGATGCGTCAAGAGCGCCCAGCGCAGAAGCTCCGACCGTAGCAAATCACAATGGTATTGGCAAATGCCGCAAAGCGTTGGTTGCCTGTGGAATAGCTGCTCCAGCCGCCGCTCATATTCTCCCAGCTTGGAAAGATTTCTTTCGCTTCCGAACTCCCACAGCATGTCTCCTGTGGCCCACAGTCCTTTATACCCGTCTCTCATAGCATCAATGACCGCAGCCTCAAGCTTGCATATCATCTGTTCGATGTCGAAACCTCCCCCGGCGAGCTGGGTCTGATCGGATGAAAGTAGGAGTCTGGTTTTAGCTCTCTCGACGGCCACATCAACACCGCGGGCAGCAAGATAAGAGGACATCCCAGCCACCATTGCGGGGCTGTTCAGGATATAGACACCGATAGTTGGCATCCAGCATCCGTCGCATCTTGGCTGCCAGAGCTGGCAGCAGTTGCGAGGGTGCTCCGGCGTAAAGTAGAATTTCGTATTCTCAGGTGAACGGATTTAGGGGGCAGGTCATCAGGAAGAACTGCTCGGGGATTTTCGATAGATGAGGGCTCACTTCGTTCGAGCTACAGCGGAGACTGTATTCGGTCCGGTCGTGACTTTACCTATAATCGCGGTCGTGACTGTAGCCATAATAGCGAAGGAGAGCGTGGTCTTTCTGAGCTTGCCTCACTTTTCACGCCCAGCCAGTCTATTTCAAGGTAAAAGGACAAATGACCGAATCCGTTGTTGTCAATACTGATTTAACAGAAAGTGCAGCCGCAGGATGCCAATTGGGAGATGGCATCTGTCGCAAGGGTCGGAAAGAACCGCCGGACGCGGTCATCGTGTTTGCTTCGCCTGTCTACGATTATGTCGCACTCCTGACCGCTATCTCCAATGTTTGCCGACCCAAGAATTTAGTCGGATGTTCGTCGGCGGGCGAGTTCTTAACCGGCCGTATCGCCAGTTCTTCTGCGTGTGCCGTGGCGATTTGGTCAAAAGAAATCAGGTTTAGCGTCGGATTAGGGAGCGGGTTGAGAACTAATCCAGCGGGGGCGGCCAAGCAAATTGTTTCTTCGTTTCACCGAACGGGAACCAGCACGCATCATCTTTCAGCCCTTGTGCTGACGGATGCGTTGGCTGGACACACAGAGGAATTTCTTCAGCAACTCACGCTCGCCACTGCTGGCCGATACCAACTCTTTGGAGGTGGCGCGGGGGACGATGCGCGTTTTCAGCGCACGCACGTGTTTTGCGGTACTGAGGCTATCACTGACGCCGCGGTCGCACTGGAAATGGTGTCCGAAAAACCTTTGGGAATAGGTTTTCATCACGGATGGACACCCGCTAGTGACCCTATGCGGGTGACCGAAGCCACCGGCGTCCGCCTGATCAGTTTGAATGCATCGCCCGCAGTTGAGGCATTTCAGGAGTTCGCAGAAAGTACGGGACAACAATTTAACATGAACGATCCCATGCCGTTTTTCCTGCAAAATATTATCGGTATTGATACTCCAGCCGGTTACAAGCTGCGAGTTCCACTGTGTGCGAACGCCGACGGTTCGATCGATTGCGCAGCCGAGGTCCCGACAGGCTCTACAGTTTGTCTCATGAAGGCCACAGTTGCTTCCGCGGCAGATGCGGCAGCCGACGCCACTCAATCAGCTTTGAGCAAACTGGATGGTGTCGAAGCGTCGGTGGCGTTATTTTTCGACTGTGCGGCTACCCGCTTGCGATTAGGCGGTAACTTTCTAACAGAGGTTGACCGCGTCCAGAAGATTTTAGGACCGACGCCGTTGGCTGGATGTAATACGTATGGCCAAATCGCGCGCTCTGAGGGACAGTTCACCGCATTTCACAACTGCACGGCGGTAGTTTGTATTCTTCCCCAGTGATGATTAATGATCTCGTCCAAACTCATCTCAATGGCAGCGCGATTGTTAGATCCCGCCTGCCGACCGGACGCAATAGCCGAGCTTCGCAGCTGCTTTGGAACCACAGGCTTCCTGATATTCATTCCCGATGAACAAGCAAGCGTTCTCCTGCCCGCGCCCGGATTTCCCCAGACACTTCCGCACACTAAGCTTTGGCGATCGTTTCTGAGTAAAACGGTAAAATCAGGCCAGTACACTGGCGAGGTGAACTTTCCAGGAAGCGAAAACACTGTCAGCGCAACCGGTTACGCAGTTGGCAGTTCGGTGCTTGTCATTCAGGAGGAGAACGCTCAGCCCGCGGCTATTGCTGAATTCTCCTTGTTGTTACCCATTCTGGAAGCGGGCTTTCGGAATGAGAGAAATGCCCAGGTAGCCATCAGCCAAGCCAAAATAGCTCAGCATTCTGCTGCCCAAGCTCGGGCACTGGCCGAAGAGCTTGACGGAGCCCGCAGTGAGCTCCAGAACGCAGTCAGAGCACAAGAACAAACTGCTCTTCAGCTTCGAGAAGCAAGCCAGGAACTGGAGAGACTGGTACAAGAGCGGACCGCCGAGCTTGAGGCTGCTAACCTGAGTTTGCAGGAACTCTCTGCCCGGATTTTGCGGATACAGGATGAAGAACACAGACGAATAGCCCGCGACTTGCATGACAGTGTGGGGCAGCTCATTGCCGCTCTCAGCATGAATCTCGCTTACTTGAAAGAGAAGAACGCCGACACAGGGTTAGTCAAAAGTATTTCTGACAGTCAGCGACTGGCAGAGCAAATGTCCGGCGAAATTCGTACCATTTCGCATCTGCTGCATCCACCTTTACTGGATGAACTCGGACTTGCATCTGCCCTGGACTGGTACGTAGGAGAGTTCTCTCAGAGAAGCAAGATTAAGGTTGAGCTGAATATTTCTCCGGAGCTGAAACGCCTGCCACAGGAGATGGAAACTTCAATCTTCCGAATTGTGCAGGAATGCTTAACCAACATTCACCGACATTCGGGAAGCACAAACGCCGCAGTCTCCCTAACTCAGGACAACAGTGACGTCCAGATTGAAGTCAAAGATGAAGGCAAGGGCATCTCACCCGAAAGACAACTCGAATTAACTTCAAAAGGCCGCGCGGGCGTCGGGTTTCGTGGCATGCGAGAGAGAGCAAGAGAACTGGGAGGGAGGTTGGAGATCCGCTCGGAGGGTTCCGGTACCCAGGTTAAAGCGACGATGCCCCTTAAGAACCTCATCGCGAATAGAGTCTTCTACGACGCGCACTAAAACCCAATTGCTTTGTCTTAATTTTAACAACGTCGACGCAAGATGTTGTTTTCCAGCAGCGGTGGGATCCCTCTACTGTGGCCGACAACTTGCGCCAAAGTGGATCAGGCCTATCGGGCTTGCCATGAGAACTAGCTTCTCATTATAACCCTCCGAAAATTGCCCTCAATACCTCGCGCATGTCGGGCTATCCTCAGGCTGATCTTGCTAGGGAAGGTCCTTCTGGATGAGACGGGAGATGGTCGAAACCTTCGTCTTTCATTCGCTTTCGAAAATGTAGACGATTTTGTAGCTGCAAGAGCACACGACTTCAACAAAGATCAACAAGTTTTGGTCGCGAGCCGCAAATGGTTCAATATCAATCAATTAGAATCAAAAAAAATCCGCAGACTTCAATGAGCTGTGGAATCTGGTTCGGGACCAGGGGTCGCAGGTTCAAATCCTCTCTCCCCGACCAACCGTTTCAAACTCTTGAACCGCATTCCGTACTCTTTCGCCTACAGCGCCGTGGGCGATTCTTCAGACGACGAGGCCCTCAGAGCTCCCATCGCTCAGACAGTAACACCCGAATTGTCCACCAAACTCATCGTTTCATGGACGTTCGCGGGCAATCCTGAGAAAGAATGGTCCGCAAAGGTCCCATAGAAATGAAAATGCCCGGCGAGTCACCGAGCAGAATCCTGAAGAAGTTTGAGTGTCCCGCCATGACGGAAGTCCAGTGTGGGCAAGCGGCAAGAAGAAGCGGTCAGGACGGGAAGCCTGGATCATCCCGGCGACCTTTCTGATTCCCCAGTACCCAGGGCGCCTCTGACATTCGAACCTGATACCAGTCCTAACGACTTCCGTATCTCATCGAGTTGCACCTGATCATTCTCAACCTGCCTTTTCTGGTCCTGTTCTGCTCGATCTGCCATCCGAGCGTCATGCTGCAGTCGGAGATTCCTTTCTATCTCCTGCGCGCTGAATGGAGGTGGTTCGCCGCGCTGAATCGCATTCTGATTCAGGGCCAACATCATGGACATGTCTCCATCGATATGAAAATGCTCTGCCAGGTCTCGCTCGTGACCTGACCGATTTTTTGTACCAAGTGAAGTGTTAGTGTAACGCGTCTTTTGATCTGTGCCCGTCGTCGTAGCCGGGGGTGTGGGGATGTGGGAAAC
>JAYVCW010000164.1:0-12215 GCA_043749775.1 Acidobacteriaceae bacterium
TCAGAATCAAACAGAGCATGGGCAGGATCACTTTCTTCTAACATGCTTCTGCTGAATCTCATCCCGCTAATTCGACGTGACTTTTTCAACACCCACGCCCGTTAACGCCATCTGGGCGAGACCCCGGTTGGCAGAAACAGAAATGCCTCGGATTGCTCCGATGCTGATGCTCTACCTTGCCCTTGTTGAAATTATGCTGCCGCGGGGGCTTACGGCTGTGCCCGCGATCTCGGCTTCCGCTTCGATCCAATTGGCCAGATCATGACCTGATTCACGACCGCGCGCCTCATATAGTTCATAGGCGCGAGTGCGAATTTGCCCTTCGAGGTTGTTCTCTACGTTACGACCGAATGTGAGTGGTTTCATCGTCGTCGGGTTTTGCATGGGAATTCACTCCTTTGATGGTGTCGATTGCATCTTGGCTGGTGACCCGAGAAGGCGGGATCAATTCCGCCTCCTCGTGCCCCACTAACTTAGAGCGGCTTTTACGCGGTTGCGAGTTCGTGCTTCTTGAGGGTCGAGGTGACAACGTCAAAGGTGTGAACCTGGGGAATCCCGTCGATAAATCTCGCCAGCGTCTTCAACACCTGCGGATAGGTATTCGTATTGTAGTTGTCGGCTTCTTTCTTGTTCTCCCACAGACTGATCGCGGTCACATCGACTCCGGCGTGAGCGGCGAACGTGATTTCGTCCTTAAAGCCATTCTGCTTACGCAGCATAGGCAGGACATCTTTTTCAAAAGCTTGCGTGTAATCGGACAGCATATTCGGCTTCAGATGGAAAGAGACATTGCGTGCAAACATATTAGGAACCTCCTGAGGGTTGTTTTCCCTAAGAGGAGAGAACTCCAGATGGGCTGACTTAGTTTCAGGAAATCTGAAAGAGGAGAAGAGTGCTCACTCGGTTTAACTCTTGCACCTTGGTGGCCCCCCTGCCTCGACACGCAACTCGTTGTTTCCAAAACACGTCTGACGTTGCGGGGTCTGGCCGCCGTGCACTTTTGAGGGAAAGCGAGCCAAAACGGCGAGTCCCTGTTCCCCAGGACAACCTAAAGATGGCGTCGAACAATCCAGTGAGCGGTTTTGCTCAGACTAGTTGTTGAGTACCCACGTACAGTGGTGACAGTAGAAAGGGGATTCCTTAAATGACCCCACATCAAGTTAGTGATTGGCGCGACCTTGCCGAACAAGCCAGCAAAGAAATGGACCAGGAGAGGCTCATAATCCTCGTGGGACAACTTTGCAGCGCGTTAGACGGAGAGCGAAAAGGAACGCCGAGCGAGTCTAGCCCCTTTCCCAGATGATCGGGCATGCAGCGACATGTGGCCCGGTTAGGGCAGCATTGCCTCCCGAGTAATTGTCGCCCCCCATAGCACTCATTGGGCTACCGCGCACCGCGCGGACCTTGACTTTCGACACCGACGGT
The DNA here is from genome assembly GCA_043749775.1 of Acidobacteriaceae bacterium. Taxonomy (GTDB): domain Bacteria; phylum Acidobacteriota; class Terriglobia; order Terriglobales; family Acidobacteriaceae; genus Acidiflorens. The sequence goes on from JAYVCW010000164.1 coordinate 1,426, forward strand.
GAAAACATTATTGCAAGCGTATCGCGGTTGTTCCCTCGCCGCTCGTGCGCATTTTTCATCTTCCGCAGTGCATTCTGCGCACTCGGAACTCTTGGAAGGGGGCCAATGATGGCACTCGTGGTCGCAGCCAAGAAACTCGTCCAGTTCGACCCCAAGACCTTCCTTTCGACCCTCAACGGTGGCAGAAAGATCGAAACGTTTTCCAAAAAGCAAACGATCTTTACTCAGGGGGACTCGTCCGATGCTGTTTTTTATATACAGAAGGGAAAAGTAAGACTCACCGTCGTCTCGAAAACCGGGAAGGAAGCCACTATAGCTATCCTGAACGAAGGCGCTTTCTTCGGGGAAGGTTGTCTTACAGGGCAAGTTCTCCGCCTGTGCTCCGCCACCGCAATGACCGATTGCACCGTGATGAAAATCGGGAAGAAGTCCATGTTTGAAGTGCTTCACGGGGAACATGAGTTTTCCGACCTGTTCGTAGCCTATTTGCTGGCACGCAATATCCGGTACGAAGAGGATTTGGTTGACCAGCTTTTCAATTCCAGTGAAAAAAGACTGGCACGGATATTGCTCTTGCTGGCTAATTTCGGCAAGGAAGGCAAGCGCGAGAGTCTAATCCCCAAGATCAGTCAGGAGACTCTCGCCGAGATGGTAGGCACAACCCGGTCGCGGGTCAGCTTTTTCATGAACCGCTTCAGGAAGTTAGGCCTCATCGACTATGAGGGCGGGAGTGGGTTGCAGGTTCACAGTTCACTTCTCAACATCGTTTTACACGACTAGAACTTGCCGCTGCGGGCGGGTGTCAGGGCTTGGCAGCCTGAATCTTTTCCATACCGAGCAGTTTTGAACAGTCTGTACCGATCTGCGAAACGTAGCATGTCCAATGTGGAGACGTATCCTTTTACGCGGTCGAGGGTTGGACTAACGGAGACGAACAGTGTCAGAAGATCGGTGGGGGGCGTAAGGCAGTGAAGTTCAGATTTTTACTGTTTCTCTGAATGGAGCCCATTATCTACGCCGATCCAGAGTCCAACGTCATGAAAGCTGAACCACTGCAGCAAAGGTCGCTCGCCTCTTGGAAAGAAACAATGGCCTATGACCCACATCGCAAACAAGCCCATACCGAAGTTGCGCAAAGCTCCGCAACCCCCTCTGTCATACCCCGGCGCGACGCGTGACTCAGACCGTGCAAGAAGTCCCTCGCTCGTCCAGCCCTTTCCGCCGGAGTCGGAACTGAATGCCGGAGATCGCGTCGAGAGCTTGGGCAATTTCGGGAAGCCGACGGGGAAATTGGGCACAGTTGAGCGGGCGAATGAAGAAGATGCGGTCGTCAAGTGGGATGATGACGTTCGTGCGCGACTCCACCAACGGTCGCTCAAGAAGGTTTAGCCCAGAACGAAGAGGTGTGTTTCTGGCGAAAAATCGCAATTACACTCAAAACCCCTTCCGAATCGTAGCTAGATAGGCATCGGCTCAGGCACCGGCAGAGGAACCGTGTCCGGATCAGGTTCGGGGTCTCGCCGAGGAACGAGATCCGGATCAGATCCCGGTTTGCGGGCTGAGTTTATGTTGCCGATCCCACTCGGCAAGCCGCTGAAAAAAACGTACGAGCTCCTCAATATCGTCGTCGCCTAGGGTTGGCAACGCCAAATCAAGATGTTTATTTTCCTGCACAGGTGGTGACTTGATGCGCGAGTTTTGGCTGTCCATCACGGAATGATATTTCATCTCCCAACTTCCCCATTCAATTCCCCCTCCAACATCCCCGCAGAATCCACGCTTAGCTCAATATTAACTATGTGATTAACAGCAGCGTGTCATTTGAATTGCTCTATCTCCTATCCCTCCACTTGTTTGACCCCTGAATGCTGCCCTCTTAAACTTGACGCAAACCGACCAATCAGGCCCGATGCTTGAGATTCGCCACTGATCAAAAGGGTGATAAATGTCCTAGGCGTAAGTTGTTGATTTTACACGTACACAATTCCGCGAATGGAGGCGGCTGAAAGGAATACCTTCCGAGCGACCCGTCCGGCAGTCTCCATGCCTCATCCCGACCCAGAACTGGTCAATGAGTGTAATCTGTTAACAACTAATTGCGAATCGCTTCCCGTCTTCTTGCCGAAGGCGGGCAGCGAGGTCCCTGACCCACTCCTTGTGATCGAGGTTGTCCCAGGAATACGACATAAACACACGCGGGGGGTGGCTAACCAGGTGGTCGGGAGGTTCTCCGGCGGGAATCGGTTGTACGGGTGGACAAGCATCTGGACCGGCAGACCTATCTGGGTCTCCTGAGTCGTGCAGTTCAATCATTCTCAGCCTTCGCGAAACCGTTGCTTTCAGACCATACATTGTGGACTGACCCTCGCCAATCACACTGGTCAGCGGGCGAATTCCCTCAACCTCAAAGGATTTCAGGGTTTGTTGAGACTGTGCCTCGATTGTGGAATGGATCCTCTGCCCAAGCATCCGAAGTTGTTGCGGAGTGCCAAGTTCTGCGCATTTCCCTATCAGCTCTTCGCGAATCCGAAGTGAGTCTTCTATACCAGCAACAATTCGCTCAAACTTCAGCTTGCCCCTTGCCGCGTGCCAAGCACCCGAGCGGCGATCAATCCTGCTATTGATTTCTTCAGCCATTTGCTGGAACGCCCTAGTTCGCCGTCCGACCGCTTCAGCGCACTTAAGCCTTTCCAGCTCCAACGCCTGTGTCAGATTCACAGACACCTCCCGCAGAGTTCTAGCATTACCCCGTTGCCGGAGCAAGGGCTTACCCCCAACTGTTGTAATCAGGCGTGGGTGTTGAACAAGTCCAGTTTCCTCCCAATCAGCCAAAATTTTGGGGATACAAAATGTCTAGAAAATTAAGACAGCCGTTTGTAGGGCATCCTAGCGCAATTTTATTTTTGCGAATTTCACGGCAAGGAGTTTTTCAACACCCACAGGCGATTACATTAATTGACCGTCTATGAGCGATACCGCCGCGCCTTTTTCGGCGGGCGCGCCCGGCGATGCACCTTAGACACTGTTTTCAAGATGCCAGACTGAGGACTACGGAGTATTCAGCCACGAGAGGACACCTACAGGACATCTGGATCGCAATCGGCTGGGTTGACGCTTGCGATCGAGTTGAACGTAAGCGATTGAGGATTAAAGGAACTGGCGGAGAGAGAGGGATTCAATTTACTCTCTTTCGCAAGGCTCAAGATTTCCCAGATTCATTGGAAAATCGGAAGCCTAACTCCAGGCGCAGCCGAAAGTTAAAGCCAAGTCTCCTCCGACAATTTGTCGATTTTCTCACCTTCAGTGGGAAAACGGAACCCTTAATTAAGGGGGTGTCTACCGCAATTTCTGGTAGACACCGCCTGTGGGCTCGTCATGCGGCGCTATGAAGACAGGCTGGTCCGTGATCATCCGCGCAAATCGCTTCCGATAAGCCGACTTATCAGTACTGATCCGCACTGCCCGCCCCGAGTACTTCCGGATTCCCGACAAACCGCGCAGAGCCTCTTTTTCTCGCGTCCCGGAAGCCCGTTTCTGGGCAGTGAACCTCCTGTGCGGCGGAGGCGAGAAAGGCATCACGATCCAAGACTGTGATCGCAGACTGCCCGATTTGCGCCCAGAAAAACGCCGTAACGTATTGCTGCCATCATTTCACCCCTCGTGGCGCCGTAGTTAAGGTAGCTTTGCAGCAGCAGGTTCCGCGGAGCGCCTCGGCATCCTTACGAGTGCGAAAACGACAGATGGGAAATGAAGGTCTGGGGACCGAACGGGTTTGAGCGGTTCCACACATTGGTGGGAAGCGCGGGAGAGCACCAGCCTTCGGGGATCGCCAACGTGCTGCTGCGGTTGCTGCCGGCGAACATGGTGAGGGGGTGTAAGGAGATTAATCCGGACCTTTGAAAAGCCCAGGAATCCTCTTCAACTCGCCTTGCGACAAACCCCCGTCAGAAGAATAACTTTCGATCGCGCTCAGTGGTTCCCGTGGGTGACCGTGGACAACCAGTTCGGTCGGGTCTTCGTGTTCTATTACGACCAGGGGGTTGCCGAAAGCGGAGATCTTACGCAGGTAGCATTCACTTATAGCGACGACGGCGGCCTCAGGTGGACGAAACCGGCCCCGTTGACCAACTCTCCGTTTAGAGCGGGCTGGGGCAACGATACCGGTCAGCCCAACCTGGGTGACTACAATCAAGGTGTAGCCAAGTGGGGCAAGCTCTATTCCGTCTGGGCAGGAACCTATCAGGTGGGATTCACCGACGGTCAACCGGCCACACAGCTCACCGTGCCCGACGTATTTTTCCGCAAGGTACCCAGCTCAACTCAGGCCGTCGATCTTCCGGTTTCAGCCGGCATTCACGCGGGGCCGACGCCAATTCACCCTAGTGCCAACCTCCAGGCCACGACCTTGCTCGAAGAGAATTTCGACGAACCGGGTCTGTCGCTCGGCACTCTGCCTCCGACCTGGCGCGTAGTTCACGGCGCCGGAGCTAACGTTGTCCCCTGGGTTACCGACGACAGCTTCTGCGGGACGCGCTCCAACGTTGCCTTCCACGTCAACGCTAATGACGGATTGCCGCCGGATGCGAACGTTGACTCTTCTCCAGCGAGGTGGGAACGCCTGCTTTCTCCGGTGTTTTCGGAGCCGGCGAATGCAGACCTGGTCACGGTTGACTTCGATGCCTGCTATGACACCGAAGACGATCCCAACTTCAACATTCTTGCCTACGATGGTTTCTTCCTCCGTGTGACCGATCTCACGCCCGGCCGCACCGTTCGCTCAGTTCTGGCTGAGACGTTCGAAAAGGAATTCACCACCGGCAATCTTCAGCACTACCCGAAGCACTTGCCGCGCAGCAATGATCCCGCATATTTCGAGGACATGTCGGCTGGGCGGGAGACTCTACTGGATTTAAACATGTGCATCTAATATTCCTCGGCATGGCCGGCACCAATGCGCAATTGCGCTTTGAATTCACCCAGGACAGCAGCGGTACTTGTGCTGACGTTCGCCCCGGCCACAGCTGCGGCGTCGCCATCGACAACGTGCGAGTCCGCAGCCTGCAAAGCCACTAAAGCAGATGATTTGCTCGAAGCAGGCCGGGTCGATCCAGAGTTGGAAGTAGTCGCAAGGAAACTTTTGTTGGTAGGCGGAGAAGCGCCATTGACCCGCTTCGGGCGGGCTCCTCGCTAGCGGGCTGAGCACCCGTTTGCGCATACTAGATTGCAAGTCGTCCGTCGCGCTTTTTGATGCAGAACGTCGCTTTTTCCGCCATTGACGATCGGCGGGCCAAGATTAGCCAAGACATGCACGGCCATGCCCAGGCATTTCTGATTTTGGCAAAGGACAGCCACTGGAGACGATGTCGGACTCATTTTGCCACTGCGTAAAATTCATAAAGCGACCCTTGGCCTAACCCGACCTTCGGCACAGTTTAGATTGCTTTTTCGGCTGCTATCTCTTTAGTAGCGCGATTCAAGCGCCGAGGCAGCAATTCCCGGATGGATCCTTCACTTCGCAAGCGTAGAAACCAGCTCGGACTCCCGCCTTGAGCCGATCCGGAATCTCGGATTTCCCATGAACTTCGATATCACGCCTGAAATCGGTGCGCTCATACCAAAACCATGCCCGAAAACAAACATTACCGCTATGAACTTTTGCGAATTCTAGACGAGGCAGAACGTGAAGCCCGCAAGCACATCGATGTCAATGCGGGAGAAATACACAAGGGCTTGGGAGGATACCCCAGCAGAGACCATCGGGTGCCAGTCTGTTGCGATGTGATGAAAGCGGCGATGGTGCCAGCTTGGGAGACAAAGGTCTTGCATGAAGCGCCGAGCGACTTCGGGGGCAAGCCTGACAATACGCTACATTCTTCCGCGTGCGACTCCAGCCGCATACTAGTTCCCGAGGTTTTAATTGCAATGTTTGCTAAGGAAGGAACAACGGCCAACCTCGTTCTCGGCACTCACGTGAGTGTTCCTGTCTTATCGAAAATCACCATGTCCAAATTACGGGCGCGTTCGAGTGCGAGTCTGTCCTTGACGAGAAGACCGTTCTGGGCCCGAGTGATGTCGAGATTGAAATCACGAGTGGAATCGCGAGTCCCAGTGCGTGCGGGCAAGCAATGACGAGGACGGTTGCAGTCCTGATCAACGCGTGTTCTTTGTCTCCCAGCAACCACCAGTAGGTGAGCGTGATCGAACCGGATGCGACTGCCACGTAGAAAAGGATTGCGGCGGCACGATCGGCCAGGGCTTGCGTGCGAGATCCAGCGGCCTGCGCAGCAGCAACGACCGCATGATGCCGGACAGGGCCGTCTGCGCCGACTGCCGTGACGCGGACTCGAAGCCTTCCGCCACTCGCGACCGTTCCCGCGATGACGGCGGCATCTAGCCCCTTTGAGACCGTTCGAGACTTACCGGTAATCATCGACTCGTCAACATCGGCAGCGCCTTCGACGACTGTGCCATCTGCCGGAACGCGGGTTCCGGGCCGGACTAGGACAACATCGCCGACGTGCAACTCGGAAAGTGGAACGGTTTCGGTCTCTGCGCCGCTCACCGTTCTTGCAGTTAGTGACCAGCCAAGTTTCGGTCATCTACTTGTCGAGTGGATTGGCGGGACTCAGCAGCTACGAGATTGCCCGTGACGTGAAGGTCTCTGAGAAGTTGGCATGGTTCATGGCAAACCCGCGCAGGTTTAGGAGTTCAACTGGCTGACATTCAACGGGAAGGCGGGTCCAGCTACGACTCCATTGATAGTCCCGGTTGAACGATCGCGTCCGCTTGCGCTTCATCAACCTGGGAATGGACCACCATCCGATTCACCTGCACGGGCACACGTTTGTCGTGACAGGCACAGAGGGTGGGCGGCAGCCGAAGACCACTTGGGGACCGAAGAACACGGTTCTGGTGGGAGTCGCCGAGGCTGCCGACGTCGAGTTCGTCGCCAACAATCCCGGCGACTGGATGGTTCACTGCCATCTGCCGCACCACATGATGAACCAGATGTCCTCGGTGTCGGGTCCGATGACCCGAGGCAGCAACGGTATGCCTGCGGGTCTTAGCATGGAAGAAGGAATCCTTCTTGGGGATCTTTCTCGGTCACGGGCATGATTTCAACTGCGGTTACCCAGTTCCAGGTGCGGCGAAGTCCTTCTATTTCGAGGTACCACACCAGAGACGCGGCCGGCGCGAAGTAATGGGGGAACGACCACTTGTCAAATCGGTCTGGTCACCCCGCGAGATCCGGATTAGCGCGGAGAGACGAAGTCTTCACGGCACTGATGGTTGACTTCTCTAGAGTGATGCAGAAATTACTCTGATGCGCCATTTGTTCCGGGTGGATCGGGCGCCGAAGAACCTAGAGAGCTTCGCAACTTCATGAGTCAACAGTGCAGCCGGCTCCGGCCATCGACATGCACTTCGATTTGTACCGGTTGTCAATCACGTGGCCGGATAAGTCCAGGAAATCAGAAAGAAGGCTCAACTTGAAGAACGGTCGCTTAATGGCTTTATCCATGAAACCTTTGATTGCAGGAGCTATCGCCGTCTCGCTTTTCGCGTTTGCTGGAACGACAAACGCCCAAGATTCCGATAGAGTGCCGGTAAACCTTGGAACCGCCGGCCATTTTGTGATTTTGACGAAAACAGGAATTACAGATGTTCCGACTTCGGCGGTTACGGGAGATGTCGGGGCGAGCCCAATCAGCGGTACCGCGATCCTTGTAACCTGCAAAGAAGTGCTGGGGACCATTTACTCAGTCGATGCTGCTGGCCCCCTTCCGTGTAGACTGACCTCTCCTTCCACGCTAACCACCGCGGTGCTGGACATGCAACACGCATACACCGATGCCGCCGGGCGAACCTTGCCCGATTTCACCGAACTGGGCGCCGGAAATATTGGCGGACTGACACTCGCCCCCGGCCTTTACAAATGGGCCACCAATGTACAGATACCCACTGATGTGACGATCTCAGGCAACTCAGATGATGTCTGGATATTCCAGATAGCTGGGAATCTAAAAGAAAGCAACGGTATCGCTGTTCATCTGAGCGGGGGCGCACTGGCCAAGAACATATTCTGGCAGGTCGGGGGGAATGCGGTGCTTGGAACGACCTCCCACATGGAGGGAATCCTACTCTCCAAAACCCTGATCGCCATGCAGACCGGCGCAACCATCAACGGCCGACTGTTTGCACAGACTGCGGTTACCTTACAAATGAATGTCGTTACACGGCCCAAATAATTTAAGTAGACATCCCTCTGCCAAGACCATTCTTTGTCCTTTGACTAAATTGGGGCGGAGGTTTGGGTTTGTGCCTCCGACGGCTTCGGCCTCGAAGCCGTCCCTTGCCATTGTGTTCCTTTGAATCGGCGCGCGATCGGATCGTGCGAGGCATGTGCACATTGTCACTGGCCGGAGTTTCACGAAACCTTTGGAGGTTAAGAATGATCCATGATTCTCAACTCGATATAGGTGACATCTGTGGAGATCAAACGGGTTTGCGGGTGAAGGTAGAAGACGTTGATATTTACGATTATGTCTACTTCTCCGTCATTGAGGGTAGCGTAGAGAATGGGGCGCAATTGGGAGACATGTCCCATGTAGCTTTTAATCATCGCTTTACGAGGCTGGGAAATGGAGGGCGATCTGACCACTGATGGGTTGAATTTTCGGTCCGATCACGACAGCCAAGTGATCATCATCACCCGGTCTGGTGATCCAGGACACAGAAAATGTGCGGTGGCGATGCTAAAAGTGCAAAATCCTGTCTTTATGAGAGAGCAACTGTGCTTTCCAAGTGTGCGAATCCGGTGTGCACTCGCATCTGTGATCTCCATCACAGCGGCTCCCGTCTAGTACCGACTACGATGTTTTTAGCAACATGACTCCATATTCCAAACTCGTGACGGTCGCGCTTGTAATCGCAGTGCTGGTGATGCCCGCAGCGGCTCTCGCCCTCTGCCCACGGGATATGGGCGGAATTCGAGTCTGAGGAGATATCCGAGACTCTCGGAGGATCAAATGGAGGCGTTTCTTAGAGAATGGAAGCACGAACATGATCTTGGTTTGCTGATGCCCCGTCTCCGCCCGTCGTTTCCATCCTTTCACGGCTCGGAACTTGCAGCGTGAGTTCTCTTACGCCTACCTGCCGGACTCCTTGCCGCGTCGCAAAGCTTCTGTTCAATCGAGGATAAAAATATGAGTACCTCTGGGACGGTCTTCGAGAACCAGCCCGCAGTTGGTCTGGATTCGATTATCTCGACGCCCGTGTTGACAGCGAGACTGACCCGCGCTCCCAACCATGTTGCCGAGAACGAAGCTTTGATCGCTTTGGCGGAGAAGTTGGCCAGTTCGCCAAACGGCTTTCTGCAGAAGCTCGCGGAGACCGCCTTGGCCCTATGCCACGCGCAGACAGCCGGGGTCAGCCTCGTGCAGTCTGACGGCGAGCGTTTTTACTGGCCAGCCCTCGCAGGTGTGTGGGCTTCTCACGTAGGGGACGGTATGCCACGCGCATTCAGTCCTTGCGGCATTGTTCTCGACCGCGATGCCGCGCAACTCATGTCTCATCCTGAACGGCATTTCCTGTACCTCGCTGCGGTGACACCATGGATTGAAGAGGAGCTGTTAATTCCCTTTTATGTTGGAGGGAAAGCTGTCGGTACGATCTGGGTCATCGTGCACGACCGCAGTCGCCGTTTCGACACGGAAGACCTGCGTGTGATGACAAATCTGGGCACTTTCGCGTCGGTGGCTTACCAAACGCTGCAGTCCATAAACTCTACAAAACTTGCAAATGAACAAAATGAACAGCTCGAGTCGGAAGTCGAGCGTCGTACTTCCGCCCTCCGGCATCTCTCGGCTAGACTCATGCGCGTACAAGATGAGGAGCGCAGGGGCATGGCGCGCAATCTTCACGACAGTTTGGGACAGTATTTGGCGAGCGTGAAAATGAGCTTGGAATTGCTGGCCCGCTCAGACACGCCGAACAAGACCCGGATATTGTCCGAAGCGTTGGAATCGGTCGATCAGAGTATCGCTGAAACTCGTACACTATCCTTCCTCTTGCATCCACCGCTGTTGGACGAGTTGGGATTTGTCTCCGCAGCTCGCTTTTACACGGAGGAATTTGCAAAACGAAGCGGAATCAAAGTGGAACTGAAATTGCCACAGAGTGCTGATCGGCTACCAGAACTAGCAGAGATTGCGTTGTTCCGTATCTTGCAAGAGACCCTCACGAATGTTCACCGTCACTCCGGGAGTTCTTCAGTTGAAGTTCACCTGCGCGTTATTGAGGATCAAGCGGTGTTCACAGTGAGAGATTTTGGATGCGGAATGCCTGCTGAGTTAATCCAAGGATCCCCGACGGGTGAAGGTCGCTTCAGTGTCGGCCTGACCGGGATGCGAGAGCGTGTCAACGATTTAGATGGAACGTTGGAAATTAAATCCAGTGGCGACGGCACGGCCATAACCGTGTCGATTCCGTTGGCAGCAGAGACATCGGAGCACTCGACGACTAATGGTCGGAACAGTTCGGCTGCATAGCCTCACAGCGGCCTGCCTCGCATGGTAGTCGCAGAGAAGAAGGACAACCACACCTGCGGGATGCCCTCAAGTACGTTCTGCTGTTTTTGCCCAGCCCATCAGAAAGGCCGCGTGCCCGCACTTTCGATCTTCTCGCACAAACTGACCTGACCGATTTTTTGTACCAAGTGGAATGTTAGTGTAACGCCTCGTTCGACATTTGTCCGTAGTCGCCGTCGGGGGTGTGGGGATGTGGGAAAC
>JAYVCW010000165.1:0-6393 GCA_043749775.1 Acidobacteriaceae bacterium
GTTTCCCACATCCCCACACCCCCGACGGCGACTACGGACAAATGTCGAACGAGGCGTTACACTAACATTCCACTTGGTACAAAAAATCGGTCAGGTCAATTGGTGTAGCCAGGCGCATTCGGCCTTTCGCGTCGGGCCCGTCAATCCTTGGGTAACCAAAGCCCGTGGCTAGCGCGACTTCCAGCGTTTGCCGCAGCGCTTCCGGCGACAGGTCAATATGACGCCCGAACTCTACCAACTTCCTGGCGTAATCTTCACCGTTCACTTCGTTTACGTTACGGGAGACGTCGGCACGACCCTTGGCCTCTTTGACGTCGTGCTCCAGATGCTCGATGAGCGGATCTGTCTCCTCCTGGTCTTGAAATCGGCGCTCGAAAGCGGCGTCAAACACCTGGCCCATCGACCCGAGGTCCTCGCGAATCTCATGAACCTTCTGAACAACCTTGCCGACGAACCTAAGATCGGCGTCATCCTCGCTCGTGAAATGGAATACGGTTACATCGCGGGCCTGACCGTGACGGTCCAGGCGACCGTTACGTTGTTCAAGCCGCGAAGGGTTCCAGGGAATGTCGAAATGAAATACAAGTCGCGCTGACTCCTGCAAGTTCAGGCCTTCGGCCGCGACGTCGGTGGCAATCAGAATACGTATCGGGTCTGCGGGGTCATTGAATGCTTCAATTACTTCGTCTCGATTCATCATCCCCGCACGGCTCTTACCGCCAAAAAGGATGCGAATTCGTGAGTCGTAATCCTCCGAGAATTCGCTCTTGAGTCGAAGGAAAAGGTAATCAAGTGTGGTCTTGTACTCGGTAAAGATGATGAGGCGCTCGTCATCATTCCACTTCTTGCCGCTACGCAGATACTGCTTCACTACTTCCATGAGCCGCTCGAACCGGGAATCTGCTTTTGGTATCCGCAGGGCACCCTCGGCTCGGGTAAGTCCGAGACTCTCAAGGGCATGACCAATCGCACCAACCTCACTGGCGAGCTCCGGCAAAAGCGGTTTGAGCCAGGCCCCGACGGTGCGAGCGGCGTGGTGGGCGCGGCTCTCAAGTTCGCTGTCATCGTCGATATCTTCTTCGAGAGCGCGCTGTGCAGCTTTTACCGCCAGGGCGTCGGCCGGATCACCGTGCGCGCCATCCAGGAAGCGGTGCCATGATTCCGAAAACGTAAATGGCGATGAAAGGAGGCGCTTGGAAAGGATCTCGATAGCGAAGCTGCCGGCTAGTTGCTCCGACTTCTGAGCTGCTGCGATCCTGGACCTCACGGCCTTGCGGAATTCCTCAACGGCTTGCGAAAGTGCGCGTTCTTCCCTTGCGAGGAAGAGTTGTTTGGAATCAAGATGGCGCTGCGGAAAACGAGTCGGCCGGTTATTCGTGCTGTCGAGTTCGTTGATCTCGCTCTTTAGTCTCCGGACTAGGACCTGTTGGACGCGTTCCTTCTCGCTATCCTTAAACTCGCTGGTTTGCGTGAAGCGAACCGGATCGAGAATTTCGAGCAATCCAGAGAAGCTCCTTGTATAGCCATTGTGAGGAGTGGCGGTTAAGAAGAGCTTATGTTCAAATAGTGGGCTGATCTCCCTGAGCGCTTTGACAAGTTGATTGTCCTCGCCGAACGAAGAAGGAAGCAGGTTATGGGCTTCATCGACGATGAGGAGGTCCCACGGCAATTGAGCACGCGGGCCACCAGTGGCAGACTCCGGAGCCCGACAAGTCGCCAGGAACTGCTCCAGAATGTCTGGCTGGCGCAGGTAATAATAGGACGCGATAATGCGGGGAAACGTGCGCCAGGGGTTGGCGTCGGGAAGTCGCCGCTGAAGCGCGTGCGTTTCGGTGCGGTCAACCAGATCGAAGTTCAGGGAAAACTTGGTCTTCATCTCGCGCTGCCACTGCTGGGTGAGCGATGCGGGAGTGAGAATGAGGATCCGCCGCACACGACGGCGAATCAAGAGCTCGGTCAAGATAAGACCCGCTTCTATCGTCTTCCCTAATCCAACATCGTCGGCGAGAAGTAACGATACTCGCGGCATTTCCAAAGCCTTGAGGAGTGGGACAAGCTGGAAGTCATCTACCTGCACCGCACCAAAAAATGGCGCGGAAATGGGTGACTCCGGTACCCGGCCCGATCCATCGGGATGCAGAAAAGGGGTGAGGGCCATCCATCTCGCGGCACGGACCAGCGCCTCGAATTCTCGAGGCTCCATCGACGCTTCGACCCCAACCTGCGGAAGGGCGTTCGGTTCCAGCAGATCCCGGCCATGCTCCCGCTCCCAAACGACCGTGTCTTCTGCCACGCCGTCACTGTCAGTGTACTCAACTCGGACGAGATGAAGCCGTCCTTCTTGCCCAAACGACTCGACCGATGCGATAATTCCGCGCCTATTCCGAATTGTGGCCAGCATTCCCGGCCGCGGGTTTTGGATTGTTGGGGTTACAGTCATTTGCGCTTCGCTAGTACGCAGTCCCCCGGTCTCCTCTGCAGCCAGGATAAGAACTCCGGTTCGGCGATGCTGCTCTGAGAAGCTCGGCATTTAGTGAAACAATGGAGCTTAGCACAAGAAATTGCGAGTGCGGCACCTGATCATTAGTGAGAAATTAGTAAATACGCTGACTACATTGGGACCTCTGGAAACTCCTCGTTGTTACAAGCAACATCATTGTCCTCCAATGGGAGGCAAAAACCGCGCTACGCGCTTAGCTCTCAAAGTGGCTAAGAATACACCGCGGCAATGGGCGATCTTATTGTCGGCGGTTGTGTTGTTGTCTCCACCCCAATGAAATCGCGGGTCATAATACTTCTCTCCGCCGTGTTTGCTGCTCACTTGGTCAACTATGCCCAAACCGGGGCGAGCGCGAGGGTGCGTCTCCCCAGACTCTGGACCCCGACTCGTTCACTCGTTCTGTAGCCCCGGTCCGGCCCCGCTCCCGCAAGATGGCGGCCCCGAAGGCGAAATCCACGGCCCATTCACGTTGCCTAGCAACGCCTACCGGGTACACGATAGAGATTCGACAGATGTGAGGGCGCCTTTTCAAGCCCACTCACGCAGAAAGCGACGATTCCATCTGCTCAGGTGGGCGGTCGTTGGGGGCGCATGTTTGCGCGAGCTGAAAAACTGTGCTGGGTAGGTGTTTTAAGAAAGTCTCGCACATGGGCGAAACAAAGACCGTTCGCTAGGGACCGCGACGAGATTTCTTCCGATCATTTGGGCCAAGTATGTGATTGATTTTGGAAAAAATCGCCGTACAATAAACGCACAATGGAATTGGCATTTCTGCCTTTTTATGGCATTTAAGCCCATTCACGATTCACGCAAATCCCTTAAATTGCGTGTTTTGAGTACAGAGCGTCGGTTCGATCCCGACTAGCTCCACCGACCGCACCTTTTGCGAGCAGTCCGCACGGTGCGCCAGCAACAATCCCATCCTTAATTGCGGCGTTTTTCGCTGCAGGGAAGAGACCAGCTAGCTCGACATCGGGTGCGGTCCCGTCCGAAGTGCCACTCGAACAAAATTAATAAGCGTGCGGCCGATCTCACGGGTAGGAATCCGCTCATCATGAAGGATGGTTCTACATTTACCAGATGCCAGGTCGAATGCCCGGTGACGATTCTGAGCGATGAGCGTTCGGATTGTGTGCCGCTTGTCGTACGACAGGATGGCAAGTTTTGCCACTTCATTCGGAAGGAGAAGGCTCTAAGAGTCGGGCGAGAATCGGACTCTACAGTAGAGGCGTTATTAGCAGCGGCAGCTGCTTGAACTGTGAGGAGCGTACTCCTCCAGCGTTAACGCCAATCTGGGACAACGCCTGTACTGATCTGAATTACGTCTGTTACAATTTACCAACGGGGCATGGACAGATGCTTCGGGTCGTGGCGCTCGCATGGGGATCGGTAAGTTTTACTTCCTTACAGTTTCCTGTCGATAAAACCCCGGAATTCGGTTATATGGGGTGGAAATTGTTGACACAGGCGATTCTATTGACAGTAAGAAAAGACAGGAAAATCAACGGGTTAGCCCTAACCCGGTGAAAACAAAGTGGGGACGTAGTTCAGTTGGTTAGAACGCTGCCCTGTCACAAACCTCTATTCCTTCCCAAAAGGTCCGCAAATGCGGACCTGGAGTTCAAACCGACTGACTGTCGGTAAGCCGCAAATTCGTAATTCCTTAGTCGCAAGTGACGGGAGTGCACCGATTGTGTGCAGTCCACGTCGGGCGGTTCAAAAACACCAGTTTATGGGCGAAGATCCGCTGATCTTGTAGTCCGAGTGGATTCAAGTACTTGCTGAATCGTGTAGAGGATTTTGGGCGGTTTTCGTTAGGTCTGCGTCCATTCGTCAAGCGGGTTCGCCCCAAACAGGAACCGTCAGGCGCTTGAGAACCCCGATGAACAGAGAGCCCCGGTGTTCGTCATTGTCCACGCTCAGACAACCTTCGCAGGGTGTCGTCAATCTCGATCTCTAATATCACTGACGCAATCCGCTCATCGACCACCGACTGCTGAAACAGTTGAGGCAGCTCGCATTCCTGTTCAGCGTCGATATCATTCTCATCCAAATTGTTGAGATTGAGATAGTTCTCGCGGGTCAGCGGTTGACCGTACTTTCGCAGTACGGCCGCCGTTTGGTGGGTCATGGCATCCAGTTGCAACGCCTCAGCTTCATCGAGGATCCATTTCTGCATCCGTGGGCTGAGTTTGATGAGCGGGAGCATCTCGGGCAATGCGAGTTCCCGCAGCAGTCCCTTCAAAATTGCGTCGATGAAAACCGAATCAATCGCCTGCGTCATGGTTCATCTATAACTCTTGTGCACGTTAGCGGACGTGCGTCCTCCGCGAATTGCACCAATCCTGCGGACTCAAGGCTAATGCCTACTGCGCTTTCCCCGCCTTCAAGGCCTTCTGCTCTAAAGCGTTTGTGATCGCATCAATCCCTCGCTGCAAGGAGGTCTCCGTCTGTTTCTTGTAGAACTGAAGCGTCGTACTCATGTGCTTATGGCGAAGAAGCTCTTGAGCAGCCGCATAGTTGCCATTCGTCAGATCGATGACAGCAGTCCCTGCACCGCGTCTGCCAGCATAGAGCGATTTCCATCGAATCTTCTTCGCTGTCAGTGTCGGTACGATCCTGTTTCTGACCAAGTCCCGAAGATTCTGAGGTCGCCCTGACTTCGTTTGGAACAGCCATCCCTGAGAAGGGCCGCCGCACTTCTGACGCCAGAGTTCAAGCGGAACGCGGACATGATCGATCAGCGGGAGACTGGCGACAGATTCCGGTGTCTTCGTCGTGCCAACGACGCCTCGGACGACAGCGCGACGTATGTGCACGCAGTTCTGATCGAAGTCTTCCCATTTCAATCCTGAGATCTCTCCTGGGCGAAGTCCGAGAAAGCATGACAGCGCCATCACAAGCTGGCAATCGACGTGTTCGACCAAGGCACTTATAGTGTTCTCGGCTTCGTCTAGTGTGTAATGGAGAGTTCCTTCCGGCTCTGTGACCTTTCCCAGAATCTTCATCCCGTGCCACGGGTTGTATTCGATCACCCCGAGATTGGCCGCGTGGCTGAAGATGCCTGATGCAAGGCTGCGGATGTGGTTGAGTGTGCGCCTGCCCTGTGTCTTCGTCAGGCTGAGCAAAAACCTTGAGCCGAGGTGCTTCCTGTACTCGCGCAAAGTCCCGTCGCCGAAGTGTTCCTTCAAATGCTGGTTCCAGATTTGCTTATAGCCCGTGACCGTGCTCGGCTTCTTGTGCTCGGTGATGAAGGGAAGGTACGTTCCTGTCCAAAAGTCCGCGACCCGTGCGTCTTGCGCTTCCTCATCGAGTTCTCGTAGTTCACGGAGCGCCGACATCTTCTCCGCCGCAAGGTCGCGTACAGGCTGACAGGTTGGGCTAAAGTGGGCGTTGTCTTTGTCACAAAGCTTGACCGACTTCTGCGCTCGCTCGCCTTGTGCGTCTACACTCCAATATCTAAGATGGAAAGCATTGTGTCGCCCGACAATGGAACCGTCGCCCTTTTGCCTACGCCGTTTGGCTTTTCGCCGTGGTTTCTTGATCGGTTGTCGCAAGGTTGTGTCCATCTCGTTCCCCCAAAACTACAGTACCATGAGGGACAAATGAGGGACAAAATCTTTGGTAACCATATGTATGTTATTGTAAATAAACAATGGAAGCGCATGCGGTCCGGTGATCGTCCCGGTCTTCAAAACCGGCGGGCGACCTCTAGCGATGTCGCCGGTGGGTTCGACTCCCACTCGCTTCCGCCAAGTTTGGTGCGAAACACGAAGCAACGAACATTGTCTTGGATGACGTGACCGGCGAAATTTGTACCAGGTGGAATGAGAGAGAATCCACTTGGAGGAAAAGCGGGTCATGCCCATCCAGAGGTATAAGCCAGAGCAAAT
>JAYVCW010000166.1:0-14536 GCA_043749775.1 Acidobacteriaceae bacterium
GCAAAGGCACACGCCCGCTTCTCCAGGGCAGCGTGAAACCAAAACCAGGGGACATTTCTATTGTGGATAAGACGGGGACATTTCTATTGTGGTATGACACACGAAAGCTGAGACCTTGACTCCGACTGCGCCTCAGACCTAAAGTGCATGGTTGCAAGCTCTTGCAACCGTTGCAAAAATTATCAGACTTGACAGATTTCCTGAGCGTACTAAAGTAACACTAGTTGGTACTGCCTCTTTGTGGGGCAGAGTCGCTAATCTCTTTCCCCCACGAAAGAAGCCGAAATGAATCGAATTTTGCGTTTTAGCGCCATAGCGATCACGTTAATCTTAGGCGTGATTGGATTCGCTATGCCTTCCTATGCCGACAGCCAATCTGTATCGGGGTGCAGCAACTGTAACGGATACACCTTCCAGGCGAACCTTACCCCGACTGGCAGCAACACCTATTCGCTTAGTTACACGATCACGAACGTCAGCGGCGCCACTGCAAATCCCTATAACTGGTCTATCACCCTGTTCGGCAGCGGAAGCAACATCACCTCTGCTACGAATCTGGCGATGTCGGACGGGAATCAGGCAGCCTACAAAGCGGCGGACGGCAAATCAAACAACGGTAACGCTAATTGCAATTCAGCGATTGGTGGGGCCGTCTGCGTCGAACCGAGCGGCACAGGCACGTTATCAAAACTGAGCAAAGGCCAATCTTTAACGTTTACGATGGACATCACCTGCTCGAACTGCACGGAACTGGCGAACTGGATTTTTCTTTCTTCCGGAAACTGCGTGGACAATGCACGAGCAAATTGCTATGCGATCAGCACCGAAGGTACGGGAACGCCTACTGGTGTGCCTGAACCATCAAGTTGGGGCCTGTATGCCGTAACGCTTTTGACTTTGGGGGCCTTCTTCTGGAAGTTCGCGCGCAATCATGGCTCGTTCGACCCGCCGAGGATTGCTTACAATCCAGTGCGCTAAGCAAGTCACAAGCGAAATCGGGTGTCCCGATTCGTTTGGCGAGCTTACAGTAACCAAACCCTGGCCTAGCCGCCAGGGTTTTTTTGTGGTCTCAAATTCTCATCACCTTTAAGCGTCTACTGACAACCTATTCGCAAATAGTGTCTTGGAAACTTATAGAATTGGAAGATCGTTTGCAAATCGATAAACAGATCGCTAAACAGATCTTTAAACGATGAGCTCTGCGTCATGAATGCACGCCGCTTGAAAACCGCTCTTATCTGCCTGTGCTTTAGCATCCTCTTGCCTGGCTGCAGCCGCGACCCGAACGTCCGGAAACAAAAATATCTTGAGAGCGGCAATCGCTATTTCGAGAAGGCTAAATACGCCGAGGCAGTCGTTGAATACTCGAGCGCGATCCAGGTAGACCCCAATTTTGCCGCAGCACATTTCAAGCTTGGGGAGAGCTATTTAAAGGAGCAACGCTTTCCGGATGCCTACCGGGAGTTGCGTCGCACCATAGAGCTCGACCCCCGTAACGCGAGCGCAGCATTCGATTTGGGATTGCTGATGATAGCTGGGCGCTCGTACAAAGACGTGCCGCCGCTCGCCGCCAATATGTTGGAAGCCGATCCCCAAAATGCGAAGGCGCATTTGCTATTGTCTGAACTCAACCGCTCCCAGGGCAACAAGGCAGTGGCTTTCGAGGAGATTGAGCGAGCGATCGTGCTGGCGCCCCGGCAGGCTGACTTGTACGTCCAACTTGCTACCCTGCAAAGCACGAGCGATCGAACGCAAGCAGCCGAAGACAGCCTCAAAAAAGCTCTGGAAATCGATCCAAAGTTCATTCCTGCGATACAAGGCCTAGCTAGTCTGGACGAGACAGAAGGTCGATTAAACGACTCTGAGAAGCAATTGCTCTACGCGATTCAGATCGATCCGAGCGCTGTTGAACTTCGTAAACATCTGGCCCGTCTGTACCTGAATGAACATCGTTTCGGTGAAGCTGAACGGGTCATGATTCAGGCCAAAAAGGATTTGGGGCAGAATGGTACCCTCTACCGAATTTTAGGCGAGTTCTATAACAACGCCGGCGATGCGGATAAGGCACTGAAAGAATTCGCGACCATCTCGAGCGCTCATCCGGACGATGTTCAAACCAAGGAAGACTACATTCGTCTTTTACTTTCTAACAATAAGCCCGAAGAGGCGAGCAAACTCAACGACGAAGTTTTGGCCCAGCATCCGAAAGATGCGGGCGCTTTGATCATTCGCGCATCGATATTGAATTCGCAGTTTAAATTTCCGGAAGCGGCCAGGCTATTAGAAGATGCCGTAAAAGACGTTCCAGAAAATGCGTACGCTCACTATCAGCTCGGAGTCGCTCTAAGCAAGACCGGAAATTCGAAGCGCGCCGAGCAGGAATGGTTTCAGGCGGCGAAACTGGCGCCTGACATGATCGAGGCGCAGTTAGCCCTTGGGCAAATCGCTCTTTCGACCGGCGATACGACACTTCTCCGTGACACGGCCAACACTCTCATTCGGAATAATTCGTCTGATGCGCGTGGGTATATTTTGCGGGCCGCGGCTGAGGCCAAGGGCAAACAATCCGCCGCGGAGGAACAGGATCTGGTCAAAGCGATTCAAGTTGAACCGGCAAACCCTACAAGCTACTTTGCCATGGGTAATTTCGAGCAACGTCGAGGCAAAGATGACGCAGCACTGAAATTTTACGAGCAGGCTATGGATCGAGATCCTAATTATTTCGCTCCTTTAACCAGCACCGTCGAAATTCTGATGCGCGAAAAGCAAAACGCGAAAGCGCTCGAACGCGTGCGTGCGCAAACCACTCGCGCTCCGAACAATGACGCCGTCTATTTCTTACTCGGCGGCCTGCAGATCGCAAATCAGGATCTCTCAGGGGCTGAGCAATCCCTGCAAAAAGCGCTTCAGCTCAATCCATCCAATACCGATGCCATCGTTCTGCTTTCAAAAGTGGCTATGGCGCGCGGCGAAGGGGACAAGGCTTTAGCCATTGCTTACAAGTCAATTTCAGACTCGCCAAGACGGGTGGATGCTTATTTCTTTGCCGGAACGATGGAGGAATTGAGTGGACGGCCGCAAAAGGCCGAAGAGGTCTATCGCAAGGCGCTGCAGGTCGACTCGAGTTACGCTCCGGCAGCCAATAACCTCGCGTACTTGATGCTTGAAAACGGTGAGGACATCAATGTCGCGATCTCACTCGCTCAACTTGCGCGACAAAAGATGCCTGATTCACCGGGTGCGGCGGACACCTTGGCTTGGGCCTATTACCAGAAAGGCCTCTATGATTCCGCGGCCGATCTCTTGACGGAAGCAGTGCAGAAAGCTCCTGATAACGCCACCTACCACTACCACTTAGGGATGGTATATCGAAAGCAGAAGAACGACGCCGCCGCGAAAAAGCAATTACAGCGGGCGCTTCAGATCAACCCAACTTCACCCGCAGCCGCAGAGATTCGCAAGGCTCTGGGTCAGATCAGCTAATGCGCGCAGTTTTCTTTGAATGCAGTCGCATTCCGCGATTTTGGCACAGACGTTTTTATTGCTGATTTGTGTCAGCTGCAGCCGATCTCAAGGCAAAGTCGCGGTAGAAAACCAAAAAGACATTCGCTTGCAATCGCGCGAATAGGCAAATCTTCCTCCATTGCCGGCACCACCTGCGCCGACAATATCGTGTCAGACGGCGCAGCCTATTGCTAGTGCCGTGGCGATCAAACGTGGGGCATCTTGAGTAGCGCATCGAACGAAACGCGCTCGCCAATTCCCGTCGGACCACCGGTTATTGACCCCGGCAACTTTGAATCGCATTCTCCCTGTAGCGTTTCCGATGCATCGAACTAATGTCCCTCCTTTAAGAAACCTGGCATTAACATCTCCCTCGATCGACGCGCCTGTTGCGTGCGAGAGATAGCCTCACCAAATCAAAATGCCAAGGGTGCCCGACGTGTAAGTAAGGCGCTGGAGCGAGCGAACAGCACGTGCGTCCCGGGTCATCAAAACAGTCCGACCCCACCTCTAACAGAGCTGCTAGACGCGAGCTATTTATTTTAATGCCCACAGGCCGAGTGGCCCCGACGACGACGAACGTCCGGAAAGCGAATTGTCCCGAGCGCGTTTTAAACAGAGATTGCTTTAGAACAATCAGGGCAGATCTTGTTGCTGACCTTCGCTTCCGTATGCGCTCTGAGGTAATATTCGAACGGCTGCCAGACTCCCTTTTGATCTTGTATCTTTTTGCAAGAAAGACAAATTGGCAGCAATCCTTCCAAAGTGTGGATATTCGCGAATGCTGCCTTCAGTTCTTGAAGCATTCGCTCCTTTTCTATTTCGGCACGATCACGTGTGGCGAGAGATTGCTCCAACCGCTTGAGGTTGCGCCGAAGCTCAAGTTGCGCCACAACTTGTCGGCTGAGAGCTCGAAGCGCATCCAGTTGCTCAGGGCTGAGATTCCTCGCAACGCGATCGATTACACACAACGTGCCAAGAGCTTGGCCCTGGGCCACCAGGGGGGCACCTGCGTAAAAGCGAATTCTTGGCTCGGAAGCAACCATAACGTTATCCGAAAACCTCTCGTCTTCGCTGGCATCAGGGACGATGAATAAATCAGCTTGAAGAATGGCGGAGGCGCAAAAGGCGATATCGCGCGAAGTCTCACTGACCGATACCCCTACCTTCGATTTGAACCACTGTCTGTCGGAATCGATGAGGCTGATCAGCGCGATTGGAGTCTGGCAGATGTAGGAAGCCAAAAATGTAAGGTCGTCGAAACCGGCTTCTGGTTCAGTATCGAGAATCTCGTAACCCCGAAGCGTTTCGACTCTTTTTTTCTCATTTTCTGGTTTTGGGGCAATCATGACTGTCCTCCGCGAAACTCCCTCTTTACGGCACCAAGGACCGCACCCTTCCCGTCAAAAGATTGTTTAGTTGTTTTGCATACAGTCTACACGTACCAGTTAGGGTATTCGTGTGCCGGCGGGAATCAATGCACCCTTCGCGGCGGGCTGTGCTGGCGTCACTTCGCATGAACATTGTGGAGGTGCACTGATAATCGAGACGACTGTGCGGTGGCCGATGTGGGCAACCTACATTACGAGTGAGCTCACCACGTTGACATCAGCGGTCGATGAAGGTTCACGACGGCGAGTTCCGCAAACGTATACGAAGCTGACCTAGTGATTGGTGTGGAAGACGCCGGGAGCGGTGATGAGAGAGAAGTTTGCACACATGAAGCCGCGGGATGACGTTCCCAAGGAAAATTGGGGCAAAGACTAACGAAATCCATTCCAATCAGGCTCCGCTAAATCGACGCACGATTTTTCAGAGTTCTCAGACGCGCTGTCATAGCAGTTCTTATAAGGCGCGGCGAGCCCTTCGCTCTGCTTAGTCACGAAATTATTCTGCATTGACCTGTAAAAGAAAAGATGTCCGTCGGTAAGTAACAAGTCGAATTGGCACGCTAGAGCGACATTGGCGAGAACACCTC
The DNA here is from genome assembly GCA_043749775.1 of Acidobacteriaceae bacterium. Lineage (GTDB taxonomy): Bacteria > Acidobacteriota > Terriglobia > Terriglobales > Acidobacteriaceae > Acidiflorens. The sequence continues at coordinate 5,483 of JAYVCW010000166.1, forward strand.
GAGCGCAATTCCCTTTCTTCGTCAGCATTGATGCCCTGATGGGTAGAGGCGCGCTGACAGCGCGCACATCCTGCGAAATAGCCTTTGCGTGCTCCGGAGCCTGGCAGCACGTGATCGGGCCAAAGTCGAAAAAAGCATACCGCTTCGAGAACTCAAGCCATCTAACCAACATCCGCTCCACCGACGCACTAGTTTCAATCTGTTTGTCGAAAAAAAAATAGAAGATCAAGTCGCAATACAGCCACATGGGTGTACAATTGCGCCGTTTTCGCGAGAAAGATACTTGTTGAAATCTCCTTCCTAGGATGCCCAACAGAATAGACCAGCGGCTCTAATCTGTCGGGTCCCTGCGATTTCAAACAAGACGGGTCGGTTTCAGGAGGCGAATATGCGCGCTCTCCGCGTGCTTTCCGTACTGTGGTTAGTAAGCCCAGCATTGCTGGCGCAGTCCACGAGCCAAACAGTCCAGTCTGAACAGTCCATCCAAAGTTTGCTCGATCGTATCCAACAAATGGAGAAGCGGATCAGCGAACTCGAAGAACACGAACGCAAGGAGATAGCGGACCAGACCAGCAACCCGGTGCTGCTTGCCCCGGCTGATCACCAAGCGGCACAGCCTACTGCAAGCCCCGGCCCGGCGCTGCACTCCGAGCACGGAACCAGCCCAACCGAAGTCCGTGAGGCAGAGATCCATTACCCGTCCTTGCAGATCCGGGGATTCGGCGATGTCGATTTCCAGGCGACGGACCAGAAAGAATCCTCCTCCAGGGGCTTCTCTTTGGGGCAACTGGACCTGCATTTTGCCTCGCCGCTTTCACGGAAGGTCAGCTACTTCGGCGAGGTGACCTTCACGGCAGAGCCGAACACTTACGAGCTGAATGTAGAACGTTCGTTTGTCCGTTTCGACTATAACGACTACTTCAAGATCTCGTTTGGCAAGTTTCATACCCCGATCGGCTATTGGAATACTGCTTACCATCATGGGGCCTGGCTGCAAACCACGATCATCCGGCCGGAGATAATCAAGTTTGGCGGAAGGTTCACTCCAGTCCATATCGCAGGAGTGCAATCTGAGGGAAGCATCCCTTCAGGTGGCTTGGGCCTGCGCTATAACCTGGCGCTAGGCAACGGACGCAATGCGAACTTCAGCAAGGCAGGCGACAGCGGCGACGTCAACAACAACCGTGCGTGGCTGGCCAAGCTGTCGGCCCAACCGGTCCGCCTGTCTGGCCTGGAGTTGGGGGGCTCCTATTATCACGATGAACTCACCCCGCAGCCCGGAATAAACTTCCGGGAATGGATCGTCGGAGGATACGCGTCCTGGACAAAAGGGCGTCCCGAATTAGTCGCGGAATACGAAAATGTTCACCACGCGAGTTTGCAAACGTCGCAGACCTTCAACACCACCGGGTACTATGCGCAAGTGGCGTACCGGCTTCCCTGGCAGGAAAACAAATGGAAGCCTTACTATCGTTTCGAGTATATTCATAGGCCGACCCAAGAGCCGGTGTGGGACATCACGGGGACGCCTTCGGTGGAAGATTTAGTCGGTTCGCTGGTTGGCGTGAGATGGGACCTCACGAACTTCGCGTGCTTCAAGGGCGAGTATCGAAACTTCCATCGAGCGACAGGTACGCCTAGTGTGAACGGGGCGTTCTTCCAGTCTGCATTTACGTTCTGAGCGCGCGCTATATGAGGGCACATTGGACAACCGCGTGTGGAGTGATGCTGTTGGGGTGGCTGTGCCTTTGCTGCACCGCTCCGGCGGTGGCTCAAGGCCACGATGTTGACGTGGCGCTGGTTGCTGATCCCGATGTTCCGGTCAGCAATTTGACCCTAGCAGAAGTGCGCAAAGTATTCCGGGGTGAACGGCAATACTGGAATACCAATTTGGCAGTAGTGTTGCTGATCCGCGCACCCGTGGCGCGAGAGCGGAACGTGGTTCTCAAGATCATCTATGAGATGTCGGAGTCGCAGTTCAAACAGTTCTGGATCGCCAAGATCTTTCGCGCGGAATCGGCTTCCGCGCCTAAAGTGGTGTACTCCAACGACATGGCCAATGAGTTGGTGACCGCCATTCCGGGCGCGATTGCCTTCGTCGATGCGCGGGATGTGCGGCCGGGAACCAAGGTGATTCGAGTCGACGGGCACCTGCCAGGGGAAGCGGGCTATCCGTTGCGATGACGCGGGGGCCTAAGATTACTGTGGCATGGCCATGCGCTGCAGCAGTTGCTGGAAGCGCGGATCGGAGCGGACCTGGTCGAAGGCCGGGTCCACCTTCATGTAGGTCAGTTGGGTATCCCGCTCGTGAAAAGCCTGCTCCAGCCAGGCTAAGCTTTGTTGTTTGTCCTCAAGTCTGGCATATATCTGCGCGACATTATAGGGCGGAACGTAGCGCTCTTTGGAGACTTGTTTCAGCCCTTCCAGTGAGCCTTGCAGCACTCCGGCGTAGCCGTACTTTCGATAGTCTTCGCCGATGGCCACCGCCAAGTCCGGATTTCCTGAAAGAGTCAAAAGCCTTTGTCTCTCTGCAATCGCCTCCCTGTACATCCCGGATTGAGCATAGGCCGCCTCCAACCCGCGCTGTGCGACTACAAAATTTGGATCCAGGTCGAGCGTCTTCTTCAATTGTTGGATCGCGGGCTCGTATTGCCGAGCAAAATACAATTGCTGCCCGACGCTGGCATTGATGGGCAGGGAAAGAGGATCGAGTTCTAGCGCCTTTTTCAGTTCAGTCTTAGCTTCCGCCAGACGCCCCAACCGAATCAGAAAATTTCCGTACCACTGGTAGGCTGTCGCAGAATTGGGGTCTAGTTGGAGAGCGCGTTTGAATTCGGTTTCCGCCCCCGGCCAGTCCCAATCATAGGCCTCGCGCACCAGAGCGAGGGAAATGTGTGCCTCAGGCAACGAGTCGTCGATCTTGAGCGCCTGGGTGGCCGCAAACTTGGCGTTTTGGCGCACCTGCTTAGGGGCAACGTACCCAGAATCACCCAGGAAATTGTAAGCATCGGCAAGACCGGCGTATGCCAAGGCGTAGTTTGAATCTCTTTCAGTCGCCTGCTTGAAATAATCAATGGCCTTAGTGAATCCAACCTCGGTCCATTTGTTCCTATAGTAAAGCCCCTGAAGATAGAGTTGATAAGCCTCGGGGTTTTCGGTGTACCGCTTTGTTAGCTGAGGTGTTGCCTGGCCGGTGAGTCTAGGGCGAAGATTGTCGTAGATCTCCTTGGAAATGTCCTCCTGAACGTTCAACAAATCAGCCACTTTGCGGTTGTACTGTTGGCCCCACAGCTCCGATCCGTCCGCGACACTGACCAAATCGGTTTGAATGGTCAAGGTGTCGCCTCGCTGAGCAACTCGTCCCGTAAGCACAGCATCAACTTTGAGTTCCTGGCCCACCTTCTGGGCGTTATTTTCCCTGTTTTTGTAGTTAAATACGGTGCTCCGGGCCATCACCCGCAGTTCCGGAACCCGAGAGAGACCACTGATTATTCCGTTGGTCACTCCATCGGTCAGATACTCAATAGCGGGATCGGCGCCAGCATTTGTGAAAGGCAGAACAGCTACAGAATGAATCTGGGCAGAGGCAGAACTGCCCCCCCTTAGCTGGCGAGAAACACGCGGAGCCACGGTCACGAGAATCGCCAGCAAGACGCAACCGGCTAACAGTAGTAGCGGCAAACGCCAGCGAGCCTTGGCGGGTTGGATCATGATCGCGGCGGATACGCGGGCCGATTCCGTATCGCGCTTGACCCGAGCCAGATCGGCGCGGAGTTCCGCGGCGGATTGGTACCGCAAGCGCCGGTCTTTTTCCATTAATTTGGCAATGATCCATCCCAGATCGGGGAGCAGATCGACATTCAGCCGCGTCGCCGGGACCGGAGTTCGATTAAGGATGGCCTCAAAGACGACTGCCGTGGTGCCGATGCCGGAAGCGAGCCGACCCGTGGCCATTTCATACAACACGGCACCGAGCGAGTAGAGATCGGTCCGTGGGTCAAGCTCTTCGCCGCGAGCCTGCTCGGGAGACATGTAGGCGACGGTGCCGAGTGCGGCGCCCGTGCTGGTCAAATGCCCTTCTGTGGTTCCGGTGGCTAGAGCGGAAACTGCTACGCCTTCGGCCACCCGGCGCGGATTGACAACCAATTTGGCCAAACCGAAGTCCAGCACTTTGGCTTGGCCACGAAGGGTGAGAAATATATTAGCCGGCTTGAGATCTCGATGGATGATGCCGAATTCGTGGGCCGCGTCGAGGGCGTCTGCGATTTGAATGGTGATTTCAAGAATGCGATTGCTGGGCAGCGGCTTACCTGTGATGAGGTGTTTGAGGGTTTGACCGGAGAGGCACTCCATAACAATGAAGGGGTGGCCGTCGGCTTCGTCAATCTCGTGAATAGTGCAGATGTTGGGATGGTTGAGAGCGGAAGCGGCGCGGGCTTCTCGCTGGAATCGCTCTAGGGCTTGATTGTCCCGCATCAGGTCGGGTGGGAGAAACTTGATCGCAACATTCCTACCCAGCCGGATATCCACGGCGCGGTAAACCACTCCCATGCCCCCGCCACCGAGATGTTCCTCGATGCGATAGTGGGAGACAACTTTGCCAATCATATAGACCAGCGTGCGAAGTTCTGGCAGGTTGCCATGTTAGGCTGGGTAGACCGGTCAAGTCAATGGGGCGATTGACAAGACAGAAGGTAGATAGAGCGTTTCAAATCCGGTGTTTTCCTAAGGCATGACCCGATTCAGGTGGCGCTCTTGTACTGAAACCCCACCAACAAGACAACCAGTTTTCCGATGGCCGCCCTCTTCTTCGGATCATGGAGCCGAGCCGAGCTCACTGATGTTTACGCACGGTGTAACAGTAGTCCCGCAACGGCGGCACATGCGATGAGAGCTGGTTCGGGCACCTTCCAGCGAAATAGCACGGCAAGGCTCGCGGCACAGATCAGAATTGTCGGCAGATCGTAGATGGAACGTCGCGCAAGAACGATTACCGCACCCGCAATCGCGCCGGTCGCCGCCGCAGTCACGCCGCGAACGAAGGCATTTAACTGAGGGTTCTTCGCCCAGCGTTTATAAGAAGGCGCGAGCAACACAACAACCAGGTACACTGGAAGAAAAATACCGAGAGCTGCTGCCGTCGCTCCCGCAACCCCAGCGACTATGTAGCCGATAAAGGCAACCGTAATCACAACCGGGCCGGGAGTGATCATAGCAACCGCCACGGCGTCGACAAACTGGTGATCGGTCAACCAGTGGTGCCCTTGCACGACTCCGCCGTAAAGAAACGGAACGACAGCGAGTCCGCTCCCGAACACGAAGACACCGGCTTTGGCGAAGTAAACCAGAAGTTGAAGCAGAGTTCCGTTCGCTGCGTACCATGCGGAGGAAGTCGGCGCCAGCAAGAACAAGCTGGCACTCGGTAGCGCCAATTTTTTCGGGAACGCTCTCACCAGAAGGTTGACGATGCCTGCTAACAAAAACAGCCAGACGATCTCACGCGACGTCCACGCCGTGGAGACGGCAAGAACACCGAAGATTGCCCACAACAATTTGTCTTTACCCAAGGTAAGCTTTGTCAGCTTGAACGCGGAGCGCGCGATGATTCCAATTACAGCTGCCCCAATGCCGTAGAACATACCCTGCATCCAGGGCAGTCCTCCATAACGCACGTAGGCCGCGGAGAGTCCGAGCACCATGAGGAACGAGGGCAGCACGAACGCAACACCTACAGCTGTCGCGCCCACTACTCCGGCGCGAATATACCCAAGGTAAATCGCGAGTTGCGCTGCTAACGGACCTGGCGCGAGTTGCGCCAGAGCTAGCCCCTCCAGATAATCTTCCTTCCGTATCCACTTTCGGTCATCAACGAGATCTTGTTGCATGTGCCCGGCAAGGGCGATTGGACCGCCAAATCCCACCGTTCCCAGCCACAAAAAATAACCCACAAATTGACTGAGCGGGGCTGGTATAGCTTCGTTCGGCGAATTGGCCGGCATCGTCACTTCGCGGAGTTAGTTTTGTCGAGCGCCGCTCGTAATCCTTTCGCGAGTTTTAGCGCGTCGTCGTTCGCCCAAAAATGCATAAAGAATAGTCGCGGCTCCTCCGACAACATGTGGCTGTGGAGAGCGGTCACTTCGATACCACTCTCGCGCAACGCCTTGATCACGGGATTAACCTCGCTTCCGAGCAGAACGAAATCTCCGGTGACGGCCGCCTTGCCGCCGCCCGTTGGCTGAAAATTTAGCGCAGTCGCTACGCCCATCGATGCAGGGACAGTCATACCTGAGTCGGTGATCGTCTCCGACCTCGGGATCGATACTTGAAGAACTCCGCCATTGACCTTGCCAGCTTGCCCTAGAATTTGTTCAACCTGTTTTTGATCGAAGCCAAGGTCAACGACTGCCGCAGGCGTTGGATTATTGTCTGGTCCCGGCGTTTTCGTTAGCGCGAGCGCTGCGTGCAGAGCTTTCGCCATCTGCGTGGGGTCGCCATGGCTAGCGATATGCATATACATGACATGCGGCATCTCGCCTAAAAGATGATTGTGAATCGCGGATTCATGAATGCCGCCTTCCTGCAACTTCATCATGACCGGCTCGACTTCGTCCTCTGTGAGCACCAGGTCACCCATGACCATGGCTTCGCTTCCGTTTTTTTTGAACGCGACCCATGATCCGAGAGCAAGCGGGGCTTTGATCTCCACGCCTTGCAGCGAAACGTGAAGATCTTCTTGGCATCGAGAACTTAATTACGTCCCCGGGCTGCATCTGTCCGGAGCGGCCGATCGCGTCTTCGACCGGCTTCCATGCGCTCGGTGTTTCGAGTGCGCTCGTCTTTTGAGTTTGCGCGAAGGCTGACGGGCTGACAGCCATCAGCGCTGCGATTGCGATCGCTGTGGTCGCTGCGGTCACGAACGGCCAATGAGAACGATCTGGTTTCATAAGTCCTCCGGCTAGAGAGTAAACCTATTCTGGTTGGGAGTTCAATTCTGTTCGTCGGCACTTATCGCCTGGGCGCGACATTCGCTCGATTGCTCGGGTAGGGCGGGAGCACTCGTCACCGAAGCGACGACTTGTGCAACGTTTTTTCTTTCTTTCGCAATAACCTTTCTCCACGGCGTGCATCCAAGCTGACCGTACGAAACAAATTTCGGGGACTCTAGGTAGCCCGATCTGTTCAAGACTCAAATAGCTCAAAACTCAAGGAGACTAAGAAATGTCGATACTTGCATGGATCATCCTGGGCGGAGTTGCCGGATTCATCGGAAGCAAGCTCGTTAACAAATCCGGCGAAGGAGTATTGCTCGATATTATTTTGGGAATCGTCGGCGCGGTTATCGGCGGATTTGTATTTAACCGATTTGGCGCTTCCGGTGTCACCGGATTGAATCTCTACAGTCTTCTCGTAGCGGTCATCGGTTCCGTTCTGTTTCTTGTGATTTACCACGCCATACGGCGAGTTTGAACAGGAGCGATTGACTAGCTTATAGCTTAGCGGGGCTCATTCTTCGGAATGGGCCCGTTGTTTTTTAAAGAACGTCATTAACGTTTAAAGACGCCCTTAACTTTCTTTTGTCGTTGTCTGCAATTCCGGGTGAACCCCTTATGTGATTACTCGTCCACAGCATTTATCCTGTTAGGGCATGCGTACGCCCGACTCAACTCTATCCGTCACCGAGCCGACACCACCGAATTCCGCGGCAATTTTGCTATCGATCCAACACCTCATCAAGGACTACCATACCGACGGAGAATCGGTGCGTGCGCTCAGCGACGTTTCAATCGAAGTTGGAGCAGGCAAGTTTATAGCGCTGGTGGGTCGCAGCGGTTGCGGCAAGTCAACCCTGCTCAATCTGGCTGGCGCGATGGACTTTCCTACTTCAGGTCGTGTTGTGCTGGATGGCGTTTCCACTACCGAGCTCGATGAGGCGACACTGACAAAGCTCCGTCGCGAAAAGATCGGGTTTATTTTTCAGTCGTTTCAACTGCTTCACACACTCAGCGTTGTAGAAAATGTAGAGCTTCCTCTGCTGCTTGCCGGTCATTCAAATCCCCGCTCATCTTCGCTCGAACAACTGAAATCGGTCGGCTTGGCTGATCTTGCCGACCGCATGCCTCATCAGATTTCCGGCGGACAGATGCAGCGTGTCGCCATCGCGCGAGCATTGGTGCATGCTCCAAGAATTCTTCTTGCAGACGAGCCGACCGGCAATCTCGACACCACGACAGGTAACTCGATTCTGGAATTGCTGCGCAAAATTGCCAGCGAACGGAACACTACCATTTTGATGGCCACACATAGCGTCGAATCCGCATCCTTTGTCGATACCGTGGTTCGGATGCGCGACGGGCGAATCGAAGAAATCGTGCACTCCTGATGCCCTATTGGTCTTTGTTTTTCAGACTTATCCTGCGCCCGATCCTGCGCGAGCGTGCTCGTTCCCTTCTCGTCATTGCAGCCGTCACACTGGGAGTTTCTGTTGTCCTTGCCATCGAACTCGCCGGCAATGCCGCCGCCGGATCCTTTCATTCTTCGATGGAAACGCTCACGGGAGATGACGATTTAGAAGTTAGTGCGGTTGGCGGTGTCGCCGACAATGTTGTTGGCAAGTTGTCGAGACTCCCTTACCCGCTTCGCATCAGCCCGCGTATCGAAGATCACGCAACGTTGATTCCATCAGGCGAGACTGTGCCCCTGATTGGCGTTGATTTAATTGCTGAAGCCAACAACTCTCAGGGGCAGCGCATCGGCGCCCTGAATGATGGTGAAGGCTTTCGGCACATCAACGACTTAGATGCGGTTTGGATTTCGCGAACGCTAGGGAAGAAGCCTGGTGACGAAATAGCGTTGTTGATCAACGATCAAAAACGGAATTACGTGGTTCGAGGCATTATCCCCGCCTCCGCGCGGATCAGTGGCAACGCCATCGTCATGGATATTTCGGCAGCACAGGTCGCCACAGGACGATCGGGAAAGCTCGACCGGATTCTCTTAAAAGTTCCCGAAAAACCTTCGATCGATGAGTGGCAGAAGAGACTGCGGCACACCTTA
>JAYVCW010000167.1:0-3982 GCA_043749775.1 Acidobacteriaceae bacterium
CGAGTCTTGAAACTGGGCAAGCGAAGCCGGTTCTTCAGTGTCAACCATGGTTCTATCGGAGGCTCGTGGCCTATCGCTATTTCTGGTTATCCGAGGGGGCATAGCGTGTAATGGGTGACTCGGTGCCGAAGCACACGGGGCCAAACTCATTGACTGATACTCTCCCTCGAACCGAGCGTCTCAGGAACCCGACCGACCACCAGCAGAAGAGTCCTCAGAGGTGGAAAGCCTTTTTACCAGAGACACTCAAGCTACTTGCCGCTGCAATTAAGGCAATCGCGACTTCGTATTAAAATGCGGCTCTGGAGACATCGTGCAAATTCTTCGAGTAGGTGCGTTGGCTGTCCTGTCACTGATACCTGCAATCGCGCAGAACAACCCCGCATCCGACGGCGCTCAGCAATTCGCCACGCTTGGCGACCTCAGGCTACAGAATGGAACTGTAATCCGCGATTGCAGTATCGGTTATCGCATCTTCGGGCACCGCAATTCCGACAGCTCCAACGTGGTGCTGTTTCCCACTTGGGCTGACGGGCGCACCGTCGAACTGATGGAACTCATTGGCTCGGGTAAGCTCGCAGACAGCAGCAAATATTTCGTCGTAGCGGTCGATGCGCTGGGAAACGGTGTTTCCTCTTCGCCTTCGAACAGTCGAACGCAGCCACGGATGCAGTTTCCTCATTACGCCATTCGCGACATGGTGGAGAGCCAGCATCGGTTGCTCACCCAAGTGCTGCACATCAATCATCTGCACGCGGTTATCGGCATCTCCATGGGTGGCATGCAGACATTTCAGTGGGCAGTCGCCTACCCCGGTTTTATGGACAAGGCGATTTCACTCGTGGGTTCGCCTCGCTTAGCCGCCTACGATTTGCTGCTGTTGCAAACCAGGATTGACGCGATCGAACAGAACCCGGTGTGGAAGGACGGCAACTATACCCAGCAGCCAGTACCTCGCGAGGCAGATGAGATTGCTCAGTTGGCACTTACGACTCCCGAACACTACAACCGAGAGAACACGCGAGAAAAGTTTCTTGCTGCGCTGAAGCACCCGGTCGGCAGCGGATTCGACACCAATGACCGCCTCCGACAGGAGCAGGCAATGATGGATCTGGACGTAAGCGCACCTTTTGGCGGATCCATGGAACGGGCCGCCGCGACCGTAAAGGCGGCCATGCTGATCATCGTGGACGCCCGCGATCACATGGTAAGCCCGGGGCCAGCGTTGGAATTCGCAAAGCTAAAGCAAGCTCCAACGCTGGTGCTGGAGAACGACTGCGGGCACTTGGGCCCGGGCTGCGATATGCCGAAGGTGAGCGCCGCGGTCGCAGAATTTTTGGAGAAGTAACTTTGACTAGCGACGCGCCGGTTCTTTCGCGACCGGTGCTGCCCGCTGGTAGACGCGAACGTAATCCACCAGCATTTCACGCGGAAACACTGTGGACGAGTCCGGGTTTCCCGGCCAGTCTCCGCCCACAGCCAGGTTGAGGATCAGGAAGAATGGTTTATCGAAAACCCATTTCCATCCGGGTCGGAGGTCGGCAGTTGTGCGCTTTGCATACAAATTCCGGTCGACATACAAAAGAATGGAATCCGGATCCCATTCCATCGCGAACACATGGAAGTCATCCGCGAAGCGCTGTTTGCCGGGCAAAGTGTACGGTGATTCAAGTCCCACGGTGCCAATGTAACCAGGTCCATGAATTGAGCCATGGACGATGCCGGGCTCTTTGCCGATGTTCTCCATGATGTCGATTTCGCCGCACGCGGGCCAGCCAGCCTTATCGATGTCATCTCCTAACATCCAAAATGCGGGCCACATACCCTGGCCTGAGGAGATTTTGATGCGCGCTTCGAAGCGGCCATAGGTCTGGCTGAATTTCCCTAGCGTCTTCATCCGGGCAGAAGTGTAGTTCTCGGTTACACCGTCAGGGCCAGTGTATCTTTCCGCGATCGCGCGGATAACCAGGTTGCCATCCTGAAGAAAGGCGTTCTGTTTGCGGTCGGTGTAATATTCGAGTTCTTCGTTTCCCCACTTGTTGCCGCCGGTTTCGACAACCCACTTCGAAGCGTCCACGCCGGAACCGTTCGGACCGTTGAACTCATCGCTCCAGACGAGCTTCCATTCACCGTCTCTGGGGAGTGGAACAGGATTTTGGGCGCCGCACGTAATCACGAAACACGCCACCAGCGCGAGCACAGCCGGCCACTGTTTACTTTTTGCTTGCGCCGCAATTACCGTCACGATCATTTCGATCAGAGATGCCTGTGCCATAAGCCAATTCGAACTTAACACAAATCAACGGCTGCGCCTCAGAAGTAGCCAGTCACCGATGAATTAGAAGCTGGCGACAACCGCAGCGGTAGATATTCCTGCGCATACAGCGGACTCTTGAAACCGGCTTGAGATTTGCCCGCCCGAAGATGATGCACTCCGTGTCAGAGGTGCGCTGAGATGAATAAAACAGAAATCCCGCCCATGATATTCTGCGTTCGCAGTGCTCTTCTCGCTAGTGTAGTGATCTGTCTAGTGATCTCCCCGGCAAAACTGTTCCACAAGATATTCGCTGGTTCGAAGGGTAAAGGCGAGAATGGAGAGAGTGGTCGTTTTGTCGGTGCAGTTCAGGAACACGCTAGCATCGCACACGTACAAATTCGCTATATCGTGGCTTTGTCCAAAGCGATTTGTGACAAACCTTTTAGGATCGTTCCCCATGCGGCATGTGCCCGTCTCGTGCAAGCTGTAGCCGGGGCTTTGCGGCTCATCCGCGGAGTTGTCCAGAACCCCGCCTGAGGCCTCCATCACATCAGCGCATATTTGCTTCGCATGTCTGAACATTTTTAATTCGTTGTCTCCCCACTGAAAGTGAATTCGAGCTACCGGAATTCCAAAAGAATCTTTCACGGTTGGGTCGATGTCTACGAAGTTCTGTTCGGAGGGTAACGTCGGGGCCTGCACCGTGAGAGTAATCGGTGTCGGGTATCGGCGCTTGATATCTCGTTTGAACGATGAGCCGAACCCATCGATTCGATCGTAGTACGAAGGAAACTCCGAACAGCCGCCATCCGGATAGACCGAATAGCCGCGGATGAATTTCTCTTCGTGGGCATTTTTCAAATTTTGCCATCGTGGCATCCACGCAATCGGGTTGGCACTAACATTGTCGGGAAAGCTGGGCTGCCCCAGAAGTTGCGGCAGATAGCCAGTCGCCGTGTCCGCGTAGAGATGGTCACACAAGTTGCGGCCTAGTTGTTCACTCGAATTAGCAATACCGGTCGGCCAGTGACGTGATTTCGAGTTCAACATGATCCGGGCGCTCTCGATACATGATGCCGCCACCACGACAGTGCGCCCATGAACCTGGTAATCCTGCCGCGATTCGCGATCGATGTACGCCACTCCCGAGGCGAGGCCGTTCTCATCCACTAGGATGTTCTTGGCGATGGCGTTCGTTCGCAGATCGAGATTTCCACTGGCTTCTGCCGCGGGGAGCAAGAACCATGGCGAAGAAAAGAATGCGCCAACATCACAGCCAAACGTGCAATCGCCGCAGTAGTGGCATGCGGGATGCCCTTCGTGCGCGACGGTCAGCTGCGCAATGCGGTCCGGCAAATACGGCACACCCGCCTTCTGGCAACCTTGCTGAACAATCATGTCGAGACATCGGAAATTAAACGGCGGCAGGTAGACGCCGTCAGGGTTACTGGGGCGGTTCTGCACGGTGCTCGCCACTCCGATCATCTTTTCGACGCGAGTGTAGTAAGGCGCCATCTCCTCATAGGTAACGGGCCAGTCGGTGTCGTATCCGTCGAGCGTGGCAGATTTGAAATCGATGTCACCAAAGCGCGCCGAGCTCCGTCCCCAAAAATTAGTCTTTCCACCAACAGCGGAGCAACGCGGCCACATCCATTTCGTACCGGGCGCGGTGGTGTAAGTAATGTCGTGTTCCCATGCGCGTTTGTTGTACTCAGAGTCCAGAAA
>JAYVCW010000168.1:0-2456 GCA_043749775.1 Acidobacteriaceae bacterium
GTTTCCCACACCCCCACACCCCCGACGGCGACTACGGACAAATGTCGAACGAGGCGTTACACTAACATTCCACTTGGTACAAAAAATCGGTCAGGTCACCAGTTCCAATAACGACCAGGTCAAACTTGTCCTGCACTTACTTTTTCTCGCCTTCTGGTTGAGACGGAAAGCCCGCGTCGGTAGTGGCCTCTACCAGCGTCTTGGTGTCAGCTTTTGTGTCATCGAAGGTGACCACTGCCTGTTTCTTTTCGTAATTAACGTTGACCCTCGAGACGCCTTGCACTTTGTTGAGTGCCTTCTTGATTGTGATTGGGCATACGGGGCAGGTCATGCCCGGTACGTCCAGCGTCACAGTTTTCGTCGCCGCCCAGACAGGCACGGACAGTACGGCCATTAATACTAAGGAAGTAACCTGCCTCTTCATTGTGTGCATAGCGAATATCTCCTTTGCAATAGAGTTCAGTAAAAATACTTAGCGAAATACGGGTACATCAGCGCCACCAACGTCAGCACACCACTGGCCCAAAACAGGAACTTGTAAATGCGGCGCGGTTGGGGCAACGCGCAAACCTCGCCCGGCGCGCACGCCCTTGCAGGTCGGTAGATGCTCCGCCACGCGAAGAACAACGCCACAATTGCAATAAAGATGAAGAACGGACGATAAGGCTCGAGCCGCGTGAGATTTCCGATCCATGCTCCACTAACGCCGACAGTAATCAGAAGCAAAGGACCGAGACAGCATGTCGATGCCAGGATGGCCGCCAGTCCACCGGAGAACAAAGCAACTGAACCGGCTCGGCTGGATTGCGCTTCGAGTACGCCAGAGCCGCTGGATGCCGGGACAGACGTTTCGGAACCGGTTTGGCAACATGATTCGTGCGAATCAAAAGACTCCGCGCCAGACGTCTTTCTCGCCTGCACATCGAGGGCATGACGGATCAGATCGCGGGATGGCACACCGCTTCGAACCGTTCCTTCCAAATACGTGCGGCAGCTCATTCCGTAACCCGTGAGGTTGCGCGCTTCCGGTTCGATGTCCAGCCCATTGATGCGCACGCTCGGCGATCCAAGAAAGCCAAGTGCCTCGGCCTCCGCTTGGGTGCGAACCTCGACCTCTCTGATTTCTTTAGGTTGGCCCAAGGACTGCAACTCCGCACCCACCTTTTCGACAGTGGGCGCATGATTCGGGCAACCCTCAAAGTACAGCACTTCAACCTTCATTCTGTGCCCTCTTCTTGCCGCATCCTTACCCTTTCGCCTCCTCAGATGCACTCTGGAGACGACTCCAGATACAAAGAAACTTCTCAGTTGCGATTCAATTCACCGGAATCATCGGCGTGATCCCTTTGCGCTTTCATGCTCAAGGGTCTTCAGCACGGGACAGCATTCATCATGTGAAGATCCCTGATTGGAACGTAAGTCCCGGTTGCATTTTCGAAGAGCACTCTTCAAACCTTTTTCGAGATGTAAAAGCTCGCTTATCTTCCCGCGAACATCTCTGAGCCTGCCTGCAAGCAGTTTGCGAACCTGGGAACATGCGTGGTCATGTTCTTGATTCAGGATGGATAACTGTTTGATTTCGGTCAAAGAAAAGCCAAGCTCTTGAGCCTTCTGAATGAACACTAAATCCCTTATCTCGATATCGGTGAAAAGGCGGAAGCCGCCTTCGCTACGAGCAGGCTGTTTTACCAATCCAATCTTTTGATAGAAGCGAATCGTGTCAATGCTGAGCCCGGTCTGGTCCGCGACTTTGCCAATCTGAATGCCCTGCGCCATGGGATGAAACCTGACAAACGCAGTATACACTCTGGAGTGTACTCCAGAGTAAAGTCGTTTGGAGTATGGGTAGTGGTGAGTCCTGCACCACTGCCGGAGTATGCGATCGGGCTCTCCTGCGGACGGCGCGTATCGGTCTCGTTGAGCTTGACTGGCCTGGCATGTAACAACGCAAGCCGTGGATTCCGCTGTCAAGTCCCCATCCTGAGTTGTCCAGCGAAGAATTCAACGGGCATGGAAAATATCTGGTACTTAAAACCAGGCGGTCAGTACCTGAATTGTGGCTGAAGGCATGTTTGCTGATTGCGGGCTGATGACGGGCATAACTGGCCAATCATGATGCCCGCGCGGCGTAACTCAAGCAGATGGAGAGACTTAAGGGCGCGTGCACAGATTGGACCAGTTATGCCGAAATTAACCGGTCAAACTGTTTGATTTTAGGGCGCTTCGCTGAAAAGCAAGGAGCAAACAGATTTGGCCGGTTAATTTTAGCTACCCGGAAGTTATTCCGGGCCAGAAGTCGGCTTCGAGGAGATTGCAATCGATTTCCCAGAAGCCCGTTTCTGGATAACTTCCGGTTGGCCGACAATCCGGCAGTTGGCCTATTGTGGTTTGCGTTTCAGTGGCTTGCCAATCGCGAGCAGGAAGATGGCACTCTTGTCTTTTGCGTGCGGTGAAAA
>JAYVCW010000169.1:0-3374 GCA_043749775.1 Acidobacteriaceae bacterium
TCACGATTGAACAAGCCACCGCCGCCTACACGACCGGAGCAGCCTTTGCTGAATTTGCCGAAACGCAAAAGGGAAAGTTAGCGCCGGGGATGCTGGCCGACTTCATCGTGCTCGATCAGGACATCACCGCCACGCAAGCGACAAAGCTCCTGCAGACTAAGGTACTGCGAACGGTCGTCGGCGGCAAAACCGTCTATGAAGCCAACTAACCGGGGCGACTGATGCATGAAGTCATCTGAAGCCATCACGGTTTAGAATTGCATTTCGAGCCCAAGAACACCTCCGGCGGAAGCTTTGTCATGACCACTCCTCACCGTGAGCGCTCATTCGTGATCGGGGCGCCGCTCGCCATCATTCCTGCTCTCATCTTTCTCCCGGCGGTAATGTTCCTGATTGCGTTTCCACAGGTCCCGCACGGACGCTTGATTGGGTTTTTGCTTTTGCCTCCTTGCCTGGTAGCCGAAGGCCTGGGCCTCTGGAAACTCGCCTTGGGAGCAGTGTCCAAGCCTTGGGGAATTTTCAACACTTTAAGCTTTGGTGTCCTCTTGATCCTGCTGGTGATTGCAGGATACACAGGAATTTTCCTGGCCTTAATCACGTTGCCTATGGGAGCGCCCACGGACATGCCGTAGCAAAGCGGTTGGCCGCTTCTCGCGTGGCTGGAGAGACGGAGCAGTCCCCGTCTCGGCATCGGTAGTGGAATCAGCCCTTGTTGCGTATGCAAATGAATGTAAAGGTGAAACGCTATCGCGCAATTCGGCGTCTAAGTGCTAGGAGCTACCGTTCATCTTCGCTCTAGACCGAAGGTATAATAGACAGTTAGCCATTTTTAGGAGGCAATAATGAATTCGCGCGAAAGCGCTTTTCTGGCTCGTTTTCGGGCCAACCGTTTGGCGTATACGCTTACCATTCTGGCCACGCTTACCGTGGGCATTTTGATAGGTACCGTCGTTTCTTATGGTGTGAAAGGCAAAGAAGGGCAGAAGTCATCCGACGCCACCCAGCTCACGATACCTGCGCCGCAGCAACTTTCGAATACTTTCTCGCAGATTTCGAAGCAGCTCGAGCCGAGCGTGGTGAATATCAATACCGAATCGACGGTGAAGAACCCGCGCCGGCGAGGCGGGCGCTCCGTCCGTCCTGATCCGAATGACGAGCAGGGTGATGGCGGCAGTGGCGACGATACTCCATTTCAGGATTTTTTCGATAAATTTTTCGGTGGCCAAGGTGGCCCAGGCGGCCCAGACCCTGGCCCCATCCGTCAACGTTCTCTTGGCTCCGGCGTGATTATCGATGCCAAGGGCTACATCGTCACCAACCGGCACGTGGTTGAGAAGGCTGACCGCATCCGCGTAAAGCTGCAGGATGAAAATCCGGTCTCGCCCGGGCACGACGCGAAGCTCATTGGCATGGACCAGGAGACCGATCTTGCGGTTATCAAAATTGAAGTCGATCATCCGCTTCCGGTTGCCAAGCTGGGCAATTCTGACGGCATGCAGGTTGGCGACTGGGTTCTGGCGATCGGCAGTCCCTTTGGATTGCAGGAGACCGTCACGGCGGGGATCGTCTCCGCCAAGGGACGCAACATCGTTCCCAATCGACAATTTCAATCGTTCATTCAGACTGACGCGGCAATCAATCCGGGTAATTCCGGCGGGCCGCTCGTGAACATGGGCGGCGAGGTCATCGGCATCAACACCGCGATTCTCACCGAGACGAGTTCGTATGCAGGCGTCGGTTTCGCCATGCCTTCGAATACGGTCGCTCAGGTTTATAACCAGCTTATCGGGCCTGAACATCGAGTCGCGCGCGGATCGATCGGCATTGAATTTTCGGCGCAGCCGAATCCGGCGATCGCTCACATCTACGGTTCCGGCGTTACTGTGTCGAACGTTGTCTCCGGAAGCCCGGCAGATCAAGCCGGCCTGAAAATCGGCGACACCATTACCTCGATCGACGGCAAAGAATTGAAGAGTGGCGATGAATTGGTTGCAGATATCGCCGCACGCAAGCCAGGTTCGAAGGTAAAGGTCGCCTACGTCCGCAACGGCAAAAAGCAGGATACGACGATCACCATCGCCGATCGCTCCAAACTCTTCGCCTCCCGTTTGGGAGAAGAGGAGGAAAGTCAGAGTGAGGAGGCACCCAAGGCCAGCAAGTTCGGCGTTACCGTGCGTGCCATTACTCCCGATCTCGCGGATCGCCTTGGCATTTCTGCTGGTAAGGGCGTGGTGGTGCAGGATGTGAAGCAGGGATCGTTCGCTGAGGATCTCGGATTGAACCGCGGCGATGTTGTACTTGAAGTTAATAAACAACCCGTAAACAATCCAGAAGAGTTTCAGAAGACGGAAGCGTCGATGAAGAGCGGGCAGGATGTAGTTTTCCTGGTTCGTCCTCGGGGCGGCCGGGCGCAGGATGGCACTATCTTCCTGGCTGGGACTCTTCCGTAACTTTGGACTAGACCCGGCGATACTGGCGCTTCTTCGTCGATTCAGCGACGATTAAAGAGCTGGGCCAGTATCGTCCGGGTTTTCTGTTTTGTGCGGCATACGCGATCAGGAAGTGTTTTGCAAGACCGAGCAATTATGAATTTGTCACGACAAATACGGCGACTGAAGCGGACAAGCTTCTGCGGCGTGTTGGCCTTGACCGTGGGAGCGTCAACCATGGCCGTTAGTAAGAAATCCGCGCAGACTGCCGCCTCAGCTTCGACCAAGAGCAAGTCGACCTTGTCGAAGAATGCTGCACGCAGCAAGTCGGCTCATGGCAACAAAAGCTCCAAGAAAAACGCAAAGAAACGTGGGCAGCAGGCCATCGATTCAAGCCGTACCCGCGAAATCCAAATGGCGTTGATTCGCGAGCACTATCTAAACGGCGAGGCTTCCGGAACCTGGGATAGCGCTTCGCAAGCTGCCATGCAGCGTTACCAGGCCGACCATGGATGGCAGTCGAAAACGACTCCCGACTCTCGCGCTTTGATCCAGCTTGGGTTGGGGCCAAGCTCCAATCATTTGCTGAATCCGGAGAGCGCCATGACAACAGTTCCTACAGAATCTAAGCCAGCTACGAAGCAGCGTGCGCAAGAAAATATGTCGCAGCAATAGCCGGAAAGCGCACCACCTCTTCCAGCCGAAATCCCGAATGTGATAGCAAGTGTCTTCACGGCGCAGCTAGTCCAACCTAGTCCAGGATTGGGCGCGGCAAGTAGGGAATCGTAGCTCCCTGAACGATTGCGCCGGGATTGCCTTCGACGAGGGCCTGGGCGTATTCCGTTCCAGCGATCTTCTCCGCCACGGCGCGGGCAGCAGACATATTTGGAATGCGGCGTTTTGTCTCGTGTGCATCGGAGGCGAGGACGTGCACCGCCGACCGGT